>JAQTQE010000059.1 GCA_028712365.1 bacterium | reverse complement strand
TTAATACTGCTGATCACTTTGGCTTTTTGCAAAGCCTTCATCGCATCAGGCATTGCTCCTACACCAGGCAGGATCACGCCGGAAGCTTTTTTTATTATAGCGGGACTGGCAGTGATCTTAACTTCAGCTCCCAAACTTTCCAGGGCTTTGGCGACACTGCGCAAGTTCCCCATTCCGTAATCGATTATGGCTATCATTTTAAAACTTCCTGTCAGTTGTAAAGGTGTATAGGTTTACAGGTGTAGAGTTAATACTTTTTTGGCTTTACTTTATACCTCTATACCTCTATACCTGCTTTTAGATTCTACCCTTCGTGCTCGGTATTCCTTTAATCCTTGGATCGATCTTAGTGGCTGTATCCAAAGCCCGCGCCAGGGCCTTGAACAGCGCTTCTAAAATATGATGCAGATCCTCGCCTGCTAAAATATCAATATGCGCGTTTATGCCGGCATGCTGGCAGAATGAACGCAGGAAATGCTTGGCATCCTCAAAACTGTATCCCTTTTTATTGCGCAGAGGCAACTTCACTGTTTTATCAACAGTAATATAGAGTAACGGGCGGCCGCTGATATCCAGGGTGATCCTGGCCAAAGCTTCATCCATCGGCACTCCCGCGCCGGCAAACCGTTTGATGCCTTTTTTATCCGCCAGGGCCCGGTCAAAAGCCTGACCAAGGCAAATACCCACATCTTCATTGGTGTGATGAATATCCACATCCAGGTCCCCTTTGGCTTTGATCTCCAGGTCAAACAGGCCGTGTTTAGCGAATAAACCCAGCATATGATCCAGGAAAGCGATGCCGGTTTTGATATTATAATCCCCACGGCCGTCAATGTTCAGGCTAAGCTGTATCTTGGTTTCCCTGGTATCGCGTTTAATTGCCGCTGTGCGTTTGATCATTTTTTCCCTCTCACCCCGTTAGAGATAGAAAACTTCGACTATTACTTTGGCTCGAATCTTTCTTCCCACGGTTATTTGTATATTTAACAACTGGCTATATCTAAGGTTTTCGTTTATTTCTAACGGGGCTCATAAAGTTTTTGACCTCAGCCAGGAATTTCTTATTTTCCGGCGGAGTACCCACAGTTACCCTTAAATAATCCCGCAGGTAGCTTTCGCTAAAGACTTTAACCAGGATCTTCTTTTTCAGCAGGTATTTATACAATTCCTGCGCCTGGGTGCATAAAAACAGGATAAAATTCGTTTCACTAGGGAACGGGGAAACCACTTTTTTTAATTCTTCCATCATGGCCGCGCGTTCCGCCTTGATAATGTCCACAGTTTTACTGATCCTCTTGCTGTTCTTGACGATGATCTCAGCTGCTGCCTGGCTCAGGGCATTTACATTGTAAGGCAGTTTTACTTTGGATACTTCTTTGATGACTTCCCGGCTGCCAACCATATACCCTACCCGCAAGCCAGCCAGGCCAAAGGCTTTAGATAAAGTCCTGAGGATAATAATATTTTCATATTCCGCTATCTGATTAATAAATGACCTGTTAGAAAACTCAAAATAGGCTTCATCAATAACTACTATACCCCTTGATTTTTCAGCTATTTCAAGGATCTCATCCTTGTTAAAACAATTACTCGTAGGATTATTGGGATTGGTAATAAACACTACATCCGGATATTCCTTCAGGATCTTCCGCGCGTTCAGCTGGAAATCCTCTTCCAGGAAAACTTCCCTCTTGATGCCTCCGGTTATTTGCGCCAGCAGGCCATAAACAGTAAAGGTTGGGACCGGATACACTATCCGCTTACCCCAACCTCCGAACGTTAGCAATATTGCCAGGATCAATTCATCCGAACCATTGCCCATCAGCACTTCTTCCGGTGATACCTTCAAATACCCGGCAACAGCTTTACGCAAGGCTATAGCTTTGGCGTCCGGATACCGGTTAAAGGAAATCTGTTTTATTCTCTGCAAGATCTTCTTTTTCAGGTCTCCCGGCAGGTCATACGGATTTTCCATAGCGTCAAGTTTGAGATCATAGCTCACTTCAGGCACAAAATACGGTTCGAGAGTCCTGATCTCCGGCCGGACCAATCCTTGAATATTAATTTTCACCCTGTTAGACCTCCATCAAAATATATAAAACAGGACTTATTACTAATCTGCTTAGATATCCGAATATTTTTTATCTTTATTAAAGGTCTAACTGGGTTCACTTTTTGCCTCTTTGGATCACGCTGGAAGCATGGAACTTAAGGCCCTCTCTTTCAGCTAAGGCAATAATACTTGGGGCCGCCTTACCCAATGCTTTCTGCGTATATTCGATGATACTGGAACGCTTCATGAAATCAGCGCTGGATAAGCCGCTGGAAAAACGGGCCGTGCCGCCGGTCGGTAAAACATGGCTAGGGCCGGCAAAATAATCTCCTACCGCGGTCGGAGAGTAATGGCCGATAAAAATAGCGCCGGCTTGGGTGATCTTCTTGCTCAAGGTCCGCGCATCCCTGGTCAGCAACTCTACATGTTCAGGAGCCCGGGCATTGGTCAGGGCAATGATCTCGTCCATAGTTTTAAGAACCTGGATTTTCACATTAGGGAACTTACCGATCTTGGTCTTAACCAGGTCAGCCAGTTTTTTAGAACTAGTGAGCAACATTGCTTCTGATCCGCTGGCATGCTCTGCCTGGGCCATAAGATCAGACACTACATATTCAGAACGGACTGAATCATCCGCAATTATGATCACTTCACTCGGACCGGCGATAGAATCAATACCCACTGTCCCGAATACCAGTTTTTTGGCCATAGCCACATACGAATTTCCCGGGCCAACGATCATGTCAACCTTGGGAATAGTCTCTGTGCCATACGCTAAAGCAGCGATAGCTTGCGCGCCGCCAATTGAATAGATCTCAGTTATCCCGCACATGGCTGCAGTCGCCAAAACGTCATTAGTCACATTACCGGGAGGTGTCACCATAGCGATCCGTTTCACTCCCGCTACCTGAGCCGGCACCGCTGTCATGAGGACAGTAGAAGGATACGGGAATTTACCGCCAGGTATATACAAACCTGTGCTCTCAACCGGCGAGTATTTTTCACCTAAAGTCACGCCACGCCGGGTGACAGTCCAGGATTTGGGCAAGACCCGGCGCTGGAAAACCTCAATATTCTTCTTCACCTTCAGGACTGCCTGCTTAAACTCCACTGATACCCGGTTGAGGCTTTCTTCAATCACCTCTTCAGGAATACGCAGTGTTTTGGCAGTCAGGGAAAATCCGTCAAAGACCCTGGTGAACTTCAGCAGGGCTTTGTCCCCGTCTTTTTGCACTTCATCCAGTATGGCTTTCACCATTTTTTCAACATTTTCCATAATAGCTCCATCAAAATACAGGTTGTTTTATTATACCATAAACAGGCTAAAATTACTTAGTTTCTGCTAAAAAAGTGCTTTCGTAGCGAAATTTTTAGTATCGAGCCGAAATAGAAGTTTATGAAGCGAGCATATCAATGATAGCGATATGTAAGCTGAATAAACTTTTATTGCAGGCCGATAATAAAAATTGCAGTAGAAATCGACTTTTTTAGTAGAAACTACTCGTGAATTCTCCTAATTTTCGCGCCTAATTTAGCCAATTTTGTTTCAATTCGCTCATAACCCCGGTCCAAATGGTAAATACGTGATATTTCTGTTTCCCCTTTGGCTACTAATCCAGCCAGGATCAAAGCCGCGCTGGCCCTCAGGTCTGTCGCCATAACCTGGGCACCGCTTAAGAACTTTACTCCTTTGACAAAAGCGCTGTTCCCTTTAAGAACAATGTCCGCCCCCATTCTTTGCAGCTCGCCGACATGCATAAAGCGGTTCTCAAAGATGGTTTCCGTAAAAATACTCGTACCGGGAGTGATACACATCAAGCTCATTACCTGGGCTTGCATGTCTGTCGGGAAGCCGGGATAAGGCATAGTCTCTACTTCCACTGGTTTAATTTTAGGTGACCCGTCCACCAGGATATCGCCATCCCGTTCTTCTATCTCCACTCCGGTCATTTTTAGTTTTTCCACCAGGGCAGTCAAATGGTCAAGCCGTCCGTTCTTGATCCGGATATCTCCTCCGGTAATAGCGCTGGCGACCATGAACGTGCCAGTCTCGATCCGGTCAGGAATTACGGCATGCGTCCCGCCACCCAGTTCTTTAACCCCTTTAATGGTAATTACTCCGGTACCAGCCCCGCTGATCCGAGCTCCCAAAGTATTCAGGAAATCTGCCAGGTCTACGATCTCTGGTTCCCGGGCGGCATTTTCGATCACCGTCCGGCCTTCAGCCAGGGCGGCAGCCATCATCAGGTTCTCGGTCGCCCCGACACTGGGAAAATCAAGGATGATTTTGTTACCAATAAGCTTTTTTGCTTTTAAAATAACATACCCTTCCTTCATCTCTACCTTAGCGCCTAATTTTTTAAAACCATCCAGGTGGATATTGATCGGCCGCAGCCCAATAGCGCAGCCGCCTGGCAAAGCTACTTTTGCTTCACCCAGCCGGGCAAGCAACGGGCCCACCACTAAAACCGAGGCTCTCATAGTCTTGACCAGGTCATAGGGAGCCATATTTTTCAACTTCCCCTTGGCCTGGTAAACGAAATTATCTTTTTTCCCTTTGATATTCATGCCAATGGCCCTGAGCACATCATTCATTGTGTTGATGTCCCGGAGCTGCGGTACATTGAGCAAGGTACATTCGGCATCAGTCAGTAGCGTCGCTACCTGGATCGGTAATGTGGCATTCTTACTGCCGCTGATAGTCACTTCGCCCTTCAGTTTTTTCCCGCCGGTGATGATTATTTTGTCCATAAAAACCTTTCGGTTGCGAATTACGCGAATTAGAAGATGCTAATTTCGCGAATACCATTATAATTATTCGAGATATTCGCTGTCATTCGATTTATTCGTGATTTTTAGCCATTATTATTCTTTCAATGCCAGCATAATCTTTTTTAGTTTCAATACTATTGAAAAGCTGCTCTTTTTCCAGTAATTGCTTTATTTTCCCCGCTTGCCCATACCCTATCTCGAATGCGAGCATACCACCCG
>JAQTQE010000058.1 GCA_028712365.1 bacterium | reverse complement strand
GCGGTCCAGGGCCCAGAAACAACGCACAAACCTTTTGGTATGCGAAGTGACTGGTTCGGAGAAGTCTCCGCCTGGCGGAGAAACCGCCGCGATAATACTGATCGAGCCATGCTGTCCGCCCAGGGTAATGATATTGCCTGCCCGTTCATAGAATCCGGCTAGGCGTGACGGCAGGTAGGCTGGGAATCCTTCTTCCAGGGGCATTTCTTCCAGCCGGCCAGACAATTCGCGCAATGCTTCCGCCCACCTGCTGGTAGAATCTGCCATCAAGGCCACGTGATAGCCCATGTCGCGGAAATATTCAGCTATGGTAATACCGGTATAGATGCTGGCTTCGCGTGCCGCGACCGGCATATTGGAAGTATTGGCGATAAAAATAGTGCGTTCCATCAGCGGCCTCTTGGTCCGCTGGTCGATCAGTTTGGGGAAAGTCTGCAAAATATCCGTCATCTCATTGCCGCGCTCACCGCAGCCGACATAGACCACGATCTGGGCATCGCTCCACTTGGCCAGCTGGTGCTGGACCACGGTCTTACCGGTGCCAAATCCACCAGGCACAGCCACTGCCCCGCCCTTGCCCACTGGGAACAGCGTGTCTATTACTCTCTGCCCGGTGATCAGCGGTTCAACGATCGGCAGTCTCTCTTTGCTGGGACGCGGGACCCGCACCGGCCAGCGCTGCAGCAGTTTGATCTCCTGCTCGCCAGACTCTGACTGGACCACGGCAATAGTATCTTCCAGGGAATAATCGCCTTCCCCAACCATCTTTTTAATCGTGCCGGAAATATCCGGACTGGCCATGATCTTGTGGCTGATCAGCACAGTCTCCTGGACCGCGCCGATGATCTCTCCGCCAATAATATTTTCACCGGCTTTTTTCACGGGGGTAAAATGCCATTTTTTCGCCCGGTCCAGTGTCTGCACATGAACGCCGCGGCTGATATAGACGCCTTGTTTTTCGCGAATGACTTCCAGGGGGCGTTGAATACCGTCAAAAATATTGCCGATCATGCCTGGCCCGAGTTCCACGTATAAAGGGAAACCCTGGGTATAGACCAGGTCCCCGGCTTTCACCGAGGTAGTATCCTCGTACACCTGCACAAAAGCCCGGTCATCCTTGAGCCGCATCACTTCTCCCACCAGATGCTGCTCGCCGACCTCAACCATATCCAGCATGCGCACACCGATGACTTCTTCCATCTCCACCACCGGCCCTGACACCCTGTAAATTTTGCCCGCTACTCTCTGCATGGATTATACCTCCCGCAACAGGCGCATGTATAATTCATCATATTTCCTTCTGAGCCTGGCGGCAAAACGGTTATCGAACATCTTTTTACCGTCTGCTGATTGGATGATCACGCCCAGGTCCTTAAAATCGCTTTTTTTCCAACTAGCTTCAAGATTATTTTTCTTTATTTCCGCCATGATCTTATCACTCACCAGTTTGTCATCCAGGGAGGAATAAAAGAGCTCCACTTTTTTATCGCCGACGATCTTGATCCCTTCCAGGACCGCGTCCCTGAAAAATCCCGCGTACCCGGCTGCGCCGCGGAATTCCGCGGCTTTCTGCCCGACCAGGTCAAAGACCTGGGTGATCAGTGTATTCTTGCCTTCCAGCAGGACTCTTTTCTTTTCCAAGTTGATCGTAGAAAAGATCTTCTCTTTTAATTTTTCCAGCTCCCGCTCCAACTGTCCGCGCTCCAGCCGGACTTTCTCATCTGCTTCCAGGCGCGCCTTCTCCCGGATCGCGCCTGCTTCTTTCCGGGCGCGCTCCAATACTTCCCCGGCTTCGGTTTTGGCCGCCTCCAGGATACGTCCTACTATTTCCCCGGCATTCTGCTCATTTATTTTAGTATAATCTTCTTTTATCATTTAGATCTTTATGCCCATCGCTTCCTTCAGGATATTACCGGCGCTTTTGCGCTCTTTTACCTGGCCGCTGGAAGGGATCTCCAGGATCAAAGGGATATCCACATCCTGGATATACTTATCCACTTCGGCCCGTCCCAGCTCTGCCGCTTTTTCCGTGATAATGATCACCCCGACACTCTCTGTGGCCAGGGCCACTTTGAAAGCTTCCAGTAATTCATTCTTGGAGCCTGCTTCCAGGGTTTCCACCCCGGCTAATTTAAATCCCAGGCTGCTATCTCTATCCGCAATACAAAAAAACTTCATCTTCTACCCCAAGCTTTTGCTCTTGTTCTTTCTATCCCTGCCCGCCTCTGGCGGGAACAATCAACTATGAACTATCAACAGTCCTTGACTTGCCGCTATCTGCCGTCTTCTTTTTGCTCTTTCGACGAACGACGAACGGCCAACGACGAACGTCATTTGATCTTTCAATCAACGGCCAACGGTACTACGATACCTTCCCCAGGATCATAATAGCGATGATCAAACCATAAATAGCGATACCTTCAGCCAAACCTACGAAGATCAAGGCCCGTCCGGCCATTTCCGGTTTCTCGCTGATCGCTCCGATCGCTGAAGACCCTACATAACCAACGGCAATGCCTGCGCCCACAGTGCTCAAACCTGTCACTATGGCTGCGGCCATAAAGCCCCATTTCACTACTTCAGGATTGGTCGCAGTAGTCGTTGCCTGTTCTGCCGGCGCTTCTGCCCGGGCAAACTGGTATAACGACACTCCGGCTAATACCAGGGTCAGCAAAACCATGGCTCCCAACAACTTTCTCGCATTCTTCATCTTCTTCCTCCCCCTTTTAAATACAAAATCGAATACACCGATTAGAACAGAGATTACACAGATTCAAGCAACTACGAACTACGAACCACTAACCACGAACGTCTCTTGCTCTTTCTATCAACAATCTCCGCCAAAGGCGGATCAGCCTCTGGCTGAAACTATCAACTTCTATAGCGTCAGCGGCTTATATTCTTTTTTCCCGGTCACGAAGAACTTGGAAAAGAACTCATAATAATTAAGACGCACTGATTGGATACTGACCACCAGTCCTTCCAGCAGGATCACGAATATATTTCCCAGGATAATGATCAGCCAGGACACTGTGCCGCCGCCGATCCCCCTGGTAATACTGGATAATTCGAAGATCGCCAGGAACAATCCCGCGTGCGCCAAAGCAAAAGCCGCCACGCGGATAAAAGACACGGTATTAGCCAGGTAGCCCATAAAGAACTCCACCATGTCGATCAGGTTTTCCACGACGAACAGGAAAAAATTCTCTTTTTCCCGGCTGAGGAAATAGCTCACAAATGGTTTGAGGAACAGGGCCGCCACGCCAATGATCATCAGAGTCATATAGACCGGCGAGATCGGGGTTTTCTGGATAAAGGCCTTGGTCACTATGGCCAACACCAGCCAGTACACTGCCCCGGCGATCAGCCCGGTCTTGTCAAAAAGAGCTTTCTGGTAATTCTTGTCGCGGATGGAATTGGCCACATTGATCAGTATGCCTGTGCTGATGATCGTCACGCCGAAAATAACGCTCACCTTGAACATCTGCATGATATTATTGATCGGGTGCGGCCAGACAGACGCGAATTCATAGCCGAAAACACTGCCGTACAGCCAGCCGAAGATTGTCGAGCTGGCGCCGCAGTACAGGATCAGGGCTCCGGCTTGTTTCACTTTTTCATTGGCGCTCTTAAAAAAGAACAAGCTGGCCAGGACCAGTATCAGGCCGTGCCCGATATCGCCGAACATCGCCCCGAACATCAGCAAAAAACTGAAGGCGACAAAAATAGTCGGGTCTATCGTACCGTAGCGGGGCAGTCCATAGGCTTCCAACAACAGGCCAAAGGGCTTGACCATGGCCGTATGTTTGAGCTTCACCGGTATATCTTCCATGGCCATCCCGGTATCTTCGGCTCTTTTTTCTTCCACATAGGCTTGCCCGGCCAATTTCCTTATCTCCCTGACCGTCTCTTCTTTCATCTCTGCCGGCACCCAGCCGGACAGGACCGCGGTTTTTTCCGTGGTATAGGAAAAACGTTTAGCCTTTAACAGGGATTTTTTCAAAGCTATAAAATATTTAATCTTTCCCAGGTCACCGCGGAAACGTTCACCGAGAGTTTTAATCTGGGCCTTGGCTTCGGTTAATTTAGTTTTGTAGGCGACGATCTCTTCCCTGATCTTCTTCTCTACTTCTTTAGGTATCTGCGGTTCTTCTTCCGTATATTCCACTTTTTGCCAGTAAAATTCTTTTAACACTTTTTCCAGTACTGCCCTATCCCGGCGCAAGCCGATGATCACGGTCAGCAGGCGGCCGTCCGGGTCCTTGCGGAACGGATAGATCACATGCGGGATATGTTCCAGGTTCTGCGCCAGCAGGGAAATATTCTTTTCCTCAATTTTGCCGGTCACCACTTCCAGGAAAGAATACCCGGCGCTCCGCTTTACCGGGAAAGGCAGGAAATCTTTGACCTGGGACAGCATAGTTTCCTTGGTCTTGAGTTCCGAGGCCAATACATCGCGTTTTTCCGCCAGCGGCGAAGCCTCATTTTGGATCGTCTCCACGATCTGCTGGACCTTGGCCTGGTTAAATTCTTCCAGGTTCACTCCCGGATTATAATCATAAGACAATTCCAGCCGCCGGCACAGGTCCCGCAGGGACAGGTCGAGGGCTTCCCATTCTGCGGATTCTTTCTCCACCTGGTACGGGGTCAGGGTCTCGATATTTGTTTCGATCTGGCGCAGGTCCACCGGGTGGAAGATCCCCTTTTTCAGGAGTTTAGAAACAACCTCTTCCGCTTTTTCTTTCAGTACCAGGATGTTGACCAGCTCCATTGCTTCGGTACTTAGCATACCCACCCTATTTTCCAGTTTTTATTTAAACCAAAAACTTCAGACCTACTTCCATACTTACTTCTACAACCTACAACTTATTACTTAATTAACAATCTGGGCCAGTTCTTCTTTTTTCCAGCCATATTTCTTGGCATAGATGAGAGAAACCAGGGTTCCCGTCTCTTTGCGCTTGAGCACCAGGTACCCCAAAATAATTCCGATGGTGAAAGGGAATCCGCCGAGAGCCCGGCGCACTTCCCGGGAAAGTACTTCATATAATATATTTTCCAGCAAAGCCATATTGCCCATGACCAGGTCTTTCAGCCTGGCATACGGCCCCACCGCCAGGGTCTCAAATATCTGGTCCAGGTCTTCGCTCAGGTAGATATTGC
>JAQTQE010000033.1 GCA_028712365.1 bacterium | reverse complement strand
TAAAAACTATTGCCGCCGCAGCCTATGGTGCCGGTATCCCGGAAGGAGCGATCCAGTTTGTCGAGACCACGGACCGCCAAGCAGTGCTGGAATTGGTCAAATTGGATAAATTCATTGACGTGATCATCCCGCGTGGCGGGGAAGAATTGATCCAATTTATTAAAACGCACTCAACTATACCGGTTATCTCGCATGGTAAAGGAGTGTGCCATACATACGTAGATATAGATGCTGATTTGAAAATGGCGGAAGAAATATGCGTTAACGCCAAAGTACAGCGTCCGGGTGTATGTAATGCCATGGAAACCCTGCTGGTACATAACGGGGTAGCTTTGGAATTCCTGCCGCAGTTGGCGGCGCGTCTTAACGCGGCCAAGGTGGAATTGCGCGGTGATGAAAAAACCCTGGCGATCCTGAAAGGCATCAAAGCAGCTAACGAAGAAGACTGGTCCACAGAATACCTGGATCTTATTCTCTCTGTCAAAATAGTGGAGACTGCGGAAGAAGCAGTGGCGCATATTAATAAATACGGGTCACACCATTCTGACACGATTGTGACCAAGAACAAGAAAAGAGCGGAAGATTTCATGCGGGCAATTGATTCAGCCGCGGTTTACTGGAATGCTTCAACTCGATTCACTGACGGCGGCGAATTCGGCATGGGCGCGGAGATCGGTATCTCTACCCAGAAAATGCATGCCCGTGGGCCGATGGGCTTAAATGAACTGTGTTCGTATAAATATATGGTTTACGGCAACGGACAGATTAGAAAATAAGCAATTTTGAGTTTTGAGTGTTGAATTTTGAGTTAAGGTTTAATATTATTTATATAAGTTTTTCACCTAAACTCAAAATTTAAAACTTCTAACTCAAAACTGTATTTCAAGTTGGTTTTTCATGACAAAGATTGGTCTTTTCGGCGGAACTTTTGATCCTATCCATAACGGCCACCTTAAAATAGCTGGGATAGTACAACAAAAATTGGGATTGGATAAAGTCGTTTTCATTCCCGCCGGTATTTTACCACATAAGGTAGAGAGCCTGGCTACGGCTAAAGAACGGTTGGCCATGGTCAAGCTGGCTCTGCGCGGTAAGAAGAAGTTTTCGGTAAACACGTACGAAACCAACAAAAAATCTCCCAGTTATAGTATTGAAACGGTCCGGTATTTAAAAAGAAAACTGGGTCGCCAGGCAGAGTTCTTTTTTATTGTTGGGGCGGATGCTTTCGGCGAGATACGCACCTGGCGCTACTGGCAGGAATTATTAAAGCTGTGCCATTTTGTCGTCATTAACCGGCCAGGCTATAAAATAACGCTGCCAAACGGATCAACGGCAACTCAGGTGCTCGTCTTGCGCATAACCGGCATTCCCCTGGCCGCGACCGCTATCAGGCAAAAAATTGCCAAGAATAAGAATATCAGTAAGCTTGTTCCAAAAGCAGTATACTCGTATATAAAAAAGCATAAGTTATATGAATAAAATCTGTGCCTGCCCTCGCGGCATTGATCCCGATTTATCGGGATCAGCAGAGGGTAATTGTTTTTTAAGGAAATAATGGAAAATAAATCGATAATGACTAAAGTCCTCATGGGCCTGGCCCTGGGATTGCTTTTCATAATGATCAGTCTGTCTTTTATGAGTCCGGTCAATAAAGTGGTACAAAAAGGCGGGCGGATAAACCTGCTCTTGATCGGTTGTGATGAGACGGAGAATAGTAAAAGAGCGGACGTGTTGATGTTTGTCAGTTTTTATCCTCGTCAGCGCTTAGCGGATATCCTTTCTATCCCGCGTGATTCCCGGGTACGGGTGCCGAAATACAAATTGCTGCGGATCAATGAATTTTTCGCTTACGGTTATAAAAAGGGCGGGATACAGGAAGGAATAGCCCTAACCCAGGAAGTTACCCAAAACCTGCTGGAATTGGAAATACCGTATTATATCCAGCTTGATTTTAACGATTTGATCAGCATCGTTGACGCCCTGGGTGGAGTTACCATCGACATTACTGAAAAAATGGATTATGATGATAACTGGGGTAAACTGCATATTCATTTTAAACCCGGCCGCCAGAACCTGAATGGCCAACAATGCCTGGAATATTTGCGTTTCCGCAAAGATCTGCAAGGTGATATCGGTCGCATGCAGCGCAACCGGAGTTTTATCCGAGCGGTAGCCGCTAAAATCAAATCGCCGGCAGTTATTTTCAGGCTGCCTCAACTGGTCTGGACCAGCATAAAAACTTTGCATACCAATCTTGGTCTCTATGATCTATTGACCTTGATTTTTGAGCTGCGAAAGCTGGACACCCAAAATTTCCGGCAACAGCAACTACCAGGGAAACCGCTGTCAGTACGGGGGGCCTGGGTTTGGGAAATAGACAAGATACGACTGGAGAAAGTTACCCAGCTATTACGGGAGGATCCAGCCGTAAATGATAATGCCGCTACTAATATCAGGGTAGAGATCTGGAATGCTACCCGTAATCGTGACGCAGTAGAAGAAGTCACTAAACATCTGCGTCAAAAAGGCGTAGATGTATTGTCTTGGGGATATTTTGAGCGTACTCTGGCTCATACCAGGATCATTGACCGTACCGGCAACATAGATTCAGCCCAGTACCTGGGTAAAATACTTCATTGCGATGAGATCGAGACCAGTCTGAGTGATAGTTCACTGACCCAGGCCGTGATCATTATCGGAGAAGACTGGAGACAAAAGATTGCTTTATAAAAAACCGGCAATTCTGGCCGCGGAAGCTGCCAGTGGTAAAAAAGGCGAAGGTATTATTGTTTTAGACGTAAGGAAACTAACACCTTTTACTGATTATTTTGTTATTGTTACGGTCAATTCACAACCGCAGGCCCAGGCGGTACGTGAAGCTATTACCGATATCCTGGCTGATCACGGGGTTGAACTTCGCAATCGGCAGCAACAATTGTCTAAACGCTGGGTATTACTGGATTTTGCCGGTATTCTGGTGCATGTCTTTATCAAAGAAGCCAGGGAATTCTATAACCTGGAAAGATTGTGGAGTAAGGCAGTCAAGGTGAAATGGGAGAGCTAAGTGACTATTTACAATGAGATTATAACCCTGCTGGAGACAGCGGTGAAAACCGTAGCCGCGGATTTTAAAGAGAAACCATTTGTCTGGTCAAGTGACAAGTTCTTCTTAACTTTGCCCAGCAATGAAAAATTTGGCGATTATGCTTCTAATATCGCTTTTTTTGGCGCTGCTTTCTATGGGAAATCACCGCGGGATCTGGCTAAGTTGATCGTTGATAAACTTCCCCGGGATAAGGACTTATTGGAAAAAGTGGAAGTCGCCGGCAATGGATTTATTAACTTTTTTGTGGCTAAAAAGAGGGTCTATGAGGAATTAAAAGAAATTTTAACCACCCAAAACAAATATGGCCAAACCGCTGCGGGTAAAGGCAAGAATATCCAGATCGAATTTGTCAGCGCCAATCCGACCGGTCCCTTGCATGTAGGCCATGGCCGGGGAGCAGCTACCGGAGATACCCTGGCCAGGATCTTTAATGCCTTGGGGTATACTGTCCAAAAAGAGTATTATGTCAATAATATCGGTAACCAGATGAACATTTTAGGCCGGTCAGTGCAAGCGCGCTTTGCCGGGAAAGACATACCCGATGATGGGTACAAAGGTGATTATATAAGGGAAATAGCTGAACAGATAGCAGCTGACGGCCGGCAGATGGCAGATGAAAACGCTTTTCGTGAATACGCAATTGATACGATTTTGGGTTGGATAAAAAAGGACTTGGCCGACTTTGGCGTAGTATTTGATAATTGGTTCTTTGAAAATACTTTGTATGAAGGTAAGGATCTGAAAAAGGAAATAACAGATACCTTGAACCGGGAATATCCGACTAAGACCTATGAGGAAGACGGCGCGGTTTTTGTCAAAACCACTGATTTTGGCGATGACAAGGACCGGGTGATCTTCCGGGCAGATGGCCGACCGACCTATTTTGCCAGCGATATTGCTTATATGATCAATAAATTTACTGGTAGAAAGTCGCCGCTGGATCAGGTGATCAACATTTGGGGTGCGGATCACCATGGATATGTGCCCAGGATGGAAGCAGTAGCCTCGATGCTTGCTTACAAGGAAAAGCTGAAAATAATCCTCTACCAGCTAGTCAGCCTTAAAAGAGGCAAAGAAACAGTACAAATGTCTACCCGGTCTGGGGAATTTGTCACTCTACGGCAGGTCCTGGATGAAGTAGGCAAGGATGCTTGCCGATTTTTCTTTTTAATGCGCAGTCCGGACAGTGCGCTTGATTTTGACTTGGAATTAGCCAAGAAACATAGCTCAGACAATCCGGTTTACTATGTGCAATATGCCCATGCGCGTATTTGCAGTGTATTTAAAGAAGCAGTTAAAAACAGCTTAATGCTGGATGCTGGAAGCTCAAAAACAGAGACACTAAATCTGCTGCAAGAGCCGGAAGAGATGCAATTGATCAAAAAACTGGCAAATTTCAGCAAAATACTGGCTGATTGCGCCAGGACCTATGATCCTCACTGGCTTACTATCTATTTGCAGGAAGTAGCCACTGTCTTTCATAATTTCTATACCAGGCATCGTATTGTAACTGATAACCGGGAATTAAGCTTAGCCCGCCTTGAATTGATCAAAGCAACCAGTATTGTCCTTAAGGACGGTCTGGACCTCCTGGGCATTTCCGCCCCCTCCAAGATGTAATAAACCAAATCCGGCTTTAATCTGTGTAATCAAGGGTGTCCAGTCTCTGGGCACCCTAAAAAAGCCCTTGACAAATAAAGAAAAAATAGGTATCATAGCATTCAAACTCTGTTTTTACGATTATCTCATAATTTTGCCAAAGGAGGTATCAGGATGAATAAAGTTATCTTGATCGAGAAGGTCGCCATCGCCGCGAAGATCAATAAAGCCGCGGCTGGCCGTGCTGTCTTGGCTATCATTAAAGAGATTACCCAGACATTAAAACAAAATGGGAAGGTAGCGATAGCGGGATTGGGCGCTTTTAAGGTAAAAACCCGTAAAGCACGTACCGGGCGTAATCCGAAAACCGGTGCCAGTGTCCAGATCCCAGCCAGGAAAGTGCCTGTTTTTAAGGCCAGCACTACTCTGAAGAACGCAGTGAAATAATTACGAAGCAGATAAATAAAGTTATATCAGTATTTACTGTTAAGGGTAGGGAGATGTTCTTCCTACCCTTTCAAACCTAAAATTGATGAATGAGGAACTATGAGTGAAGTCTTTGACCTGGCTATAATTGGCTCTGGCCCGGGTGGTTATACTGCTGCTATCAGAGCTAGCCAACTGGGGGCTAGCGTAGTCTTGATAGAAAACTCTTTCATAGGCGGAGTATGTTTAAATTGGGGGTGTATACCCACTAAGACCATAATTGAAAATCTAAAGACTGTGAAAAAAGCCAGGGAAATAGCTGTCGCGGGAACGGAATATTCAGTATCCCTGGAAAAGCTTTTCCAGCAGAAAGACGCAGTTATCGGTAATCTGCGTAAAGGATTAGAAACGCTATTTAAAGCGCATAAGATCACCCTGGTAAAAGGATACGCCCGGTTGCAGGATGCTAAAACTATTGTGGTGCAGGATCCTCAAGGGCCAAATAAACGCCTGATCGAAGCTAAGAATATAATTATTGCGACCGGCAGCAGGCCAGTGATCCTGCCGATCTTGAAAACAGACGGCCAGGATATTATCAATAGCGACCAGATCTTTAGTTTGTCTAAACTGCCGGCCCGCGTGCTTATAGTAGGCGGGGGAGCGATCGGCTGCGAATTTGCCCAGATCTTTCTTGATTTGGGAGTACAAGTACATCTGGTGGAATTAACTCCCCGGATCTTGCCTGAAGCAGATGAAGAAATAGCTAAACTATTGTCTTTGGGCATGTCCCGCAGCGGGATGAAGATATATACTGGCGTATCTGTGAGCCAGGCAGTCAAGGCGCCTGGTGGGATAAAGGTTACTTTCAGCGATCAGGAAGAAATAACTGTTGACCTGGTGATCACTGTTGTTGGCCGGCAAGCTAATATTGAAAATATAGGACTGGAACAAGCGGGAATTACTATGGAGCACGGCCGGATCAAGGTAAATCCGCAGTTAGAAACTGCCGTGAAAAATATTTATGCTATCGGCGATTGCGTTAATGGGCCAATGCTGGCCCATAAAGCGTCATATGACGCGGTAATAGCGGCTGAGAATATAGTTGGCCGGGTAAAACAGGAGGCAGATTATACCGCGCTGCCTAAATGTATCTTTACCGCCCCGGAAATTGGCATGGTTGGCCAGCGTGAGAACGAAGCTAGATCTGCGGGAGCGGTCAAAATAGGGAAATTTCCTTTTGCCGCGCTGGGCAAAGCCCAGGCCGCCGGGGATACCCGTGGTTTTGTAAAAGTTATTGCCCAGGCAGACACGGGACAAATAATAGGAGGCCATATTATCGGGCCGCAAGCTACTGAGTTGGTCAACCAGATAGCCTTGGCCATGTCCAGTAAGATGACTACGCAACAATTTGCCCGGGCCGTATTCGCTCATCCGACTTTAAGCGAAGCAGTCAAAGAAGCTATGGAAGACGTCGATGGCCAGGCGATCAGTATTGGCAAAAAGAGGTAAAAAGTGGCAGATAAAAAAGAAATTGGCGGATTGGTAAGATTAGCTGGCTGGGTATTTTATGTCTGGGGTGTTTTAGTGACTGTTTATGGATTCCTAAAACTTCTAAATATCGTCAAACCAGACAGCGAATTTGTCACTGCTGCCGACTGGATGCGTTTTAGCGTGTTCCAGATCACTTATGGCATGGTTTGTGTTGGCGTAGGATATTTATTGTTCCTGTTCATTAAGAAAAAACTATAGTCGATCATGAATAATCCGGTAAAGAATAAAATAGATCTTACTAAAATCGTGGAATTGAACGCTCTTTTAAATAAAAATCGCCTGCATACAGTATGCGTCAGCGCCCGCTGCCCGAATAAAAGTGAATGTTTCGGCAAGAAAACAGCCGCGTTCCTGATATTAGGTGACATTTGCACTCGTAGTTGCCGGTTTTGCAGCGTGCGGAAGAATGCCGCGCCAGCGTTACTGGATAATGATGAACCGGGACGGATAGCGGATTTTGTTGGGGAATTAGGACTAGAACACGTCGTCATCACTTCAGTGACCCGTGATGATCTGCCTGATGGCGGCGCCAGCCAGTTTGCCAGGACGATACAGGCGTTGCGGGCAAAGGTTCCAACCCCTATTATTGAAGTCCTGATCCCGGATTTTCAGCTTGATCATGAGGCTTTGGATATATTATTGGCGGCGCAACCGGATATTTTTAATCATAATGTGGAAACTGTCCCAAGATTATATAGTACGGTCCGTCCTGAAGCTGATTATCAGCGTAGTTTAAAAGTTTTGAAATATGGTAAACAGAAAAACCAAAGTCTTATCACCAAAAGCGGGCTCATGCTCGGTTTGGGTGAAGAGGAAAAGGAAGTTGTCGCGGTTTTGCAGGATCTGCGGCGGGCAAACTGCGACCTGGTGGTGCTGGGCCAGTATTTCCAGCCGACTAAAAGTAATATGCCGGTAGCCCGTTATTTAAGCCGGGAAGAATTTAAGCATTTTGAAAAAGTAGCCGGGAATATGGGATTTTTAGCGGTAGCTTCAGGCCCGACCATGCGGAGTTCGTATCTGGCTAAGGAACTGTACCATAAAATAAAAGGTAGTTATAAGTTATAAATTTTGAGTTTTGAATTTAGGTGAAATAATCTTAACTTATAACTCAAAACTTAAAACTCAAAACTGTTCTTGGGAGAAAACATGGTTGAATGTTCAGATAAGCTAAAAAAATTGCCGCCGTATGTTTTCGCGGTAATGAAAAATTTGATGAAGGACGCGTACAGCAAAAAACTGGATGTCATTGATTTGAGCATGGGCAATCCCGACTTGCCGACACCAAGACATGTGATCGACCGGCTGGTTGATACCGTGACCAATCATCCTAATACGCATCGCTATCCGCAAGCTAAAGGCATGCCGAAATTCCGGCAAGCGGTTTGCCAATTCTATAAGAACCGGTTTGACCTCACATTTGACCCTGAGACTGAGGCCTTGGCTTTGGTCGGTTCCAAAGAAGGGGTGGGCCATTTAGCCGCGGCGATACTTGATGCCGGTGATATTGCCTTGGTGCCTGGTCCTTCCTACCCGGTGCATTATAATGGCGTGATCCTGGCTGGCGGGCAAGTGCATTTAATGCCATTGTTGGAAGAAAACAAGTATTTGCCGGATCTAACAAAAATACCCGAAGATATTGCCCGTAAAGCTAAGCTGATTTATATCAATTATCCTAATAATCCGACGGCGGCAGTAGTGGAAGACCTGAAATTTTATGAAGAGGTCGTATCTTTTGCCAAGAAATACGATATTATCGTGGCCAGTGACCTGGCATATTCCGAGATTTGTTTCGACGGGTATCGGGCTCCAAGTTTCCTGCAGGTGCCGGGGGCCAAGGATGTTGCCGTGGAATTTGGTTCTTTCTCTAAAACCTATAACATGGCTGGCTGGCGCATGGGTTTTGCCGTGGGCAATGCCCGGATACTGGGTTATTTGGAAAAGTTTAAGAGCTATATGGATTACGGAGTTTTCACTGCATTGCAATTGGCTGGAGTCGCGGCACTGACTGGCCCGCAAGATTGCATAACGGAAACTTGCAAAGTATACCAGCGGCGGCGTGATCTTATGGTGGATGGTTTGAACAAATTAGGCTGGAAAGTAAATAAGCCTAAAGCCACTATGTATCTGTGGGCGCCTATTCCGGAAAAGTTCAAGCAGATGAAATCACTGGAATTCTGTGAATTCCTGCTCAAGGAAACCGGGGTAGCGGTTGCCCCAGGCAATGGTTTTGGCGAAAATGGCGAAGGGTATGTGCGCATTGCCCTGGTGACCCATGATAACCGGTTCCATGACGCTTTATTACGTTTAAAAAAATTATTGAAGTAATTTTGAGGTGAAGTATGATTAAGATAGGATTGATCGGCTGCGGCATCGTCGGCCAGGGTGTTTTGAAAGTAATGGAAAAACACCAGGCCTCTATTGAAAGAAGGATCGGCGCCCCGGTCAGTATAATAAAAATATGTGATCTTAATCCGCGGATAGCTGATAAAGTGCCTGTCCGGTACAAGGATGTTTTTTGCAAAGATCCTGATGAGATCATCCAGGACCCGGAGATCGACCTGGTCGTAGAGCTGGTCGGGGGAGTGGACTTTGCCCGTAAAATAATCTTGCAGGCTTTCCAGCAAGGCAAGCATGTGGTTACCGCCAATAAAGCGCTCTTGTCACAATATTGGGATGAGATCTTTGTCCAGGCCAGGAAATACGGAGTCCTGATCTATTTTGAAGCGAGCGTTGGCGGCGGCATCCCCGTGATCCAGGCCTTGAACGAGGGTTTAGCCGCGAATAAGATCGAATCAATATTGGGTATCCTGAACGGGACCACCAATTTTATCTTGACCAAGATGATCGAAGAGAAAATGGATTTCGATAAAGCCTTGCGGCAGGCCCAGAAACTTGGTTTTGCCGAGCGGAATCCGTCGCTGGATATTAAAGGAATAGATTCCAAGCATAAAATATCTATCCTGGCTTCCATCGCTTTTGGCTCTTGGATAAAGCCGGAAGATATTTACTGCCAGGGGATAGAAAAAATATCCTTGCAGGATGTTGTCTTTGCTGATGAAGAATTTGGCTATGCCCTGAAATTGCTGGCCATTGCCAAAGATGATCACGGGGCGATCCAGATCCGCGTGCATCCGACCTTGATCTCCAAGGAGCACCTCTTGACTTCGGTTGACAACCAGTACAACGCTATTTATATCAGCGGCGATGCCTCTGGTGATACCATGTATTATGGCCAGGGCGCCGGGCAGCTGCCCGCGGCCAGCGCCGTAGTCAGTGATATTATTGATTTATCACGTAATATTTATTATAAAACTGCCGGGACTATGCCGTATGTGCACTACGATCCGGATAAAAAATTAAAGATCAGGAATATTGCCGAATTGGAAACTAAATATTATATGCGTTTTACCACTATGGATAAGCCGGGTGTATTGTCCAAAATATCCGGTATCCTGGGGAAGAATAAGGTCAGTATAGAATCATGTTTCCAAAAGGGCTATGGCCGGCGCAACCGGGTCCCGATCATCATGATCACCCATAAGGCCTTGGAAAAGAATGTGATGAAGGCCTTAGCTGAGATTAACCGTCTGCCGGTAACGCAATCTGATACCGTGTATATACGAATAGAGGAGTAATTAAATACAAATTCGAAATACGAAACACTAAATCCGAAACAAATTCAAAGCACGAAATTAAAATTTCAAATAGTTTAGAATTTTGAAATTTGATATTGTTTACCTGTTCCCGCGTTTTCGATTTGTCCCTTAGGAAATCAGCAGGGGAGGATTTAGATATTCGAATTTAGGATTTAACAAAGGTGGATCGATGTCCTATCAAGGTTTGATCGAAAAGTACAGGGAATATTTGCCGGTATCGGCTAAAACCCCGGTGATCTCCTTATTGGAAGGCAATACTCCGCTTATTCCCGCGAAGAACTTAAGCCGGATCCTGGGCAGCAAAGTAGAGATATTCCTGAAGTATGAAGGCTTGAATCCAACCGGTTCATTTAAGGACCGGGGCATGACCATGGCAATTTCCAAAGCTATGGAAGAAGGAAGCAAAGCTGTCATTTGCGCTTCTACCGGCAACACCTCTGCTTCTGCCGCTGCCTATGCCGCGCGAGCCGGGATAAAATGTATAGTTCTTATTCCTAACGGAGCCATTGCCCTGGGCAAACTTTCCCAGGCTATGATCCATGGCGCGCAAGTATTGCAGGTTAAAGGTAATTTTGACGATGCTCTGGAACTGGTCAAAGAGATCAGCCAAAAATATCCCATCACGCTGGTGAATTCTTTGAATCCTTACCGGATCGAAGGCCAGAAGTCCGGAGCTTTTGAAATAGTTGAAGTATTAGGTGACGCGCCTGATTACCAGTTCATGCCAGTGGGCAATGCCGGTAATATTACTGCTTACTGGAAAGGATATAAAGAATACAAAGAAAAAGGCCAAGCCAAGAATACACCCAAAATGATGGGTTTCCAGGCTGAAGGTTCAGCGCCGATAGTTTTGGGCCATCCGGTAAAAGACCCTAAAACCCTGGCCACTGCCATCAAGATCGGGAACCCTGCTTCCTGGAAACAGGCTGAAGCAGCCCGTGATGAATCAGGCGGAGTGATCGATATGGTCAGTGATGATGAGATTGTGAATGGTTATCAAATGCTGGCCAAGTATGAAGGAGTGTTCTGCGAGCCAGCCAGCGCGGCCGGTGTCGCTGGTTTAAAGAAATATATTGAAAAGGGATATTTTGACAAGCAATCGGGTATTCCGAAAGTTGTGTGTATCCTGACTGGCCATGGCTTAAAAGATCCGGATAACGCGATCAAGGTCGCTACCCAACCCAAAGTAGTGGAAGCGAATATCAATATCATCAAACAAGAGATCGGGCTCTAATCCGCGGAATCCCTGCCTACCGGCAGGCAGGTGTTTTTGGAATCCGCGTAATCCAAAGGATTTTAAATGAAGTATGCAATTCTGATCGGTGATGGTATGGCTGATTATCCTATTCCTGAATTGGGTTTTAAATCCATCCTGGAAGCAGCCAATACCGAACATATGGATAAACTATGCAGTATCGGGCAGGAAGGGCTTACCCGTAATATACCGGATAGTTTACCTGCAGGCAGTGATGTCGCTGCGTTATCCCTGATGGGCTATGATCCAACTAAATTTTATACGGGCCGCGGCCCTCTGGAAGCAGCCAATATGGGTGTGATTCTGGAAGGCGAAGAAAACGCGTTCCGTTGCAATCTTGTTTATATTGAAAATGGCATTATGACAGATTATAGCGCCGGTCATATTACGACTGATGACGCCAAGATCCTGATAGAATACCTGCAGGATAAAATGGGTACGGACAAGGTACGTTTTTACCCAGGCATGAGTTATCGCCACCTGACAGTCATTAAGGGTGATTTTGACGGTTTAAAGACGACTCCGCCGCATGATATCACGAATCAAAAGATCGGAACGCATCTTCCGGCCGGCAAAGGGCAGGAATTTATACAGGAACTGATGTTTAATTCAGTACCGCTGCTGGAGAAACACCTGGTTAATACCCGACGGACTAATGCCGGGAAAAAGACGGGCAATATGATCTGGCTATGGGGACAAGGCCGTCGGCCACAACTGCCGACCTTCCAATCAAAATTTAATTTGACCGGATCCGTGATCTCAGCCGTGAATCTGATCAAGGGCTTAGGCCGGTATGCTGGCTTGAACGTGATCGATGTCCCGGGAGCTACCGGGTATATTGATACTAATTACCGGGGTAAGGCAGAATACGCCTTGCGGTCATTAGAGAAAAATGATTTTGTTTTTGTCCATGTAGAAGCACCTGACGAAGCCGGACACAATGGCGATATCGAGATGAAAAAGAAAGCAGTGGAAGATTTTGATTATGAAGTGGTTGGCCGGATAGCTGAGGGGATCAAGAAATTCGGCGATTACCGCATTTTGGTCCTGCCTGACCACCCTACTCCGATCTCCCTGCGGACCCATACCCGGGAAGCAGTGCCGTTCGTTGTTGCTGGCAGCGATATCGAAGCCAGCGGTGTCGGTAAATTTGACGAACTGACCGTGAAAGAAACTAAAAACATCTATAACCAGGGATATAAATTGATCGAAAAGTTTTTGAGCAAAGAAAAGTTTGTAATCTAATAGAGGTGTAGAGCTGTAGATGTCCAGCAAGAAGTCCAGCGAGCTCTAAAGCTCTACAGCTGATTTTAGGAGGAAAAGCGGTGGGTTTAGTAGTGATGAAATTCGGCGGTTCCAGCGTAGCAGATGCGGATAAAATAAAAAATGTTGCCCGGCGGGTCATGGAGACCAGGGACGCGGGAAATAAAGTGGTAGTAGTAGTTTCCGCTCCCGGGGATACGACTGATGACCTGATTACCTGGGCGGAAAAGATCACTGCTGACCCGGATGACCGGGAAATGGATATGCTGCTTTCTACCGGAGAGCAGATGTCCATTGCCTTATTGGCCATGGCGATCAAGGACAAAGGGTATAAAGCGATTTCCTTGACCGGAGCCCAAGTCGGTATTTTGACCGACAAAGTCCATAATATGGCCAAGATCGTGCATATTCCTACGAAAAAGATCAGGAAAGAATTGAGAAAAGGAAATATCGTAGTAGTAGCAGGTTTCCAGGGGATCACCGAGGATGAAGACATCACTACCTTGGGCCGTGGTGGTTCAGACCTGACCGCGGTAGCGCTGGCTTCGGTATTAAAAGCAGATGTCTGCGAGATCTTCACTGATGTGCTGGGGGTTTATACCACTGATCCGCGCATTGTACATGAAGCCCGGAAGCTGGATATTATTTCTTACGATGAGATGCTGGAAATGGCCGGCCTGGGAGCGCAAGTGATGCAGGCCCGCTCGATCGAAGTGGCGAAAAAGTTTAATATTGATATCCATGTGCGTTCTACCTTTTCTCATGAGAAGGGAACGATCATTACCAGGGAGGTCACTAAAATGGAAGATGTAGTCGTCAGGGGAATAGCCAGTGATAAAAACCAAGCTAAAATCTCGATCATAGACTTACCTGATAAACCTGGTGTCGCCGCCAGCATGTTTACCGAGCTGGCAGCCAAAGGCATTAATGTGGACATGATCATCCAGTCCAGCGCCGCTGACGGCCGTAACGACATTTCTTTTACCGTGAGCCACAAGGATCTGCCTAAGACCCTGGAGGTCATGGAGAAAATAAAACGGGAATTAGGAGCTACGGAAGTGATCCACGACCGGAATGTGGCCAAGATCTCTATCGTGGGCGTTGGCATGCGGTCGCACGTCGGTATCGCCAGTAAAATGTTCAGCGCCCTGGCGCGGGCCGGCATTAATATTGAAATGATTTCCACCAGCGAGATCAAGATCTCCTGCGTGATCAAAAATGTCAATGTGGAAAAAGCCGTGAAAGTTATCCATAAGGCCTTTAATTTAGAGAAGAAGAAGTAAAAAGAGGATGTTATGACCAAAAAGATATTTTTATACGATACAACATTGCGAGACGGGGCCCAGACCGAGGGCATCAGCTATTCGCTGGAAGACAAGCTGGCGATCACCCAGAAGCTGGATGACCTGGGTATTGATTATATAGAAGGCGGTTGGCCCGGATCCAATCCCAAAGATATACTCTATTTCCAAAAAGCTAAGAAACTAAAATTGAAACATGCCAAAGTGGCTGCTTTCGGCAGTACCAGGCATGCTAAAAATAAAGCTGAGAAGGACCCGAATTTGCAGGCCCTGATCGTGGCCGGTACCCCGGTAGTGACGATCTTCGGTAAATCCTGGGATCTGCATGTTAAATATGCCTTGCGGGTATCGATGGAAGACAACCTGGCCATGATCTATGATTCGGTGAAATATTTGAAGAAAAAAGGCAAGGAAGTTATTTATGACGCCGAGCATTTCTTCGACGGATTCAAGGATAATCCTGAATACGCGATCAGGACATTGCAAATGGCTGAAGAGGCCGGAGCAGATTGCCTGGTTTTGTGTGATACCAACGGCGGGTCATTGCCGTTTGAAGTCGAAGAGATAGTGGCTAATGTGGTCAGGATAGTCAAGTCACCAATAGGCATTCACGCGCATAATGACGCTGATACGGCTGTGGCTAATTCAGTGTCAGCGGTAAAAGCCGGAGCGATACATGTCCAGGGGACCATCAACGGCCTGGGCGAGCGTTGCGGCAATGGTAATCTTTGTTCGATCATCCCGGCCTTGAATCTTAAAATGGGCCTGGAAGCTCTTAACCAAAAACAATTAGCAAAATTAACCGCTGTATCCCGTTATATCAGCGAAGTAGCGAATATGGTCCCGAATGACCACCAGCCATATGTCGGCTTGAGCGCTTTTACCCATAAGGCCGGTATCCATGTCAGCGCGGTGGAGAGAAAAAGCGAGACCTATGAACATATCGCGCCGGAAGTGGTCGGTAATCACCGCCGGGTATTAGTTTCTGAACTATCCGGTAAAAGCAATATTCTTTTCCTGGCGCAGAAACTGGGATTGGAACTGGATCCCAATAAGCCAGAGACCAAAGAGATATTGCAAACAGTCAAGGAACTGGAGCATGAAGGCTACCAATTTGAAGCAGCTGAAGCTTCCCTGGAGATCCTGATCAAGAAGGCAACCGGGCATCATAAAAAATTCTTTGATTTAAAAGGATTCAAGGTGATCGTGGAAAGAAGGAACGAGGAGCTGGTTTCCGAAGCGACCATCAAGTTATTTGTCGGTGGCGAACTGGTGCATGTCGCGGCAGAAGGAGACGGTCCGGTCAATGCCTTGGATAGCGCTTTGCGCAAAGGGCTCGGGAAATTCTATCCGCAATTGGCGGAAATGCACCTGGTGGATTATAAAGTCAGGGTACTGAACACCGGCGCTGCTACCGCGGCCAAAGTACGGGTACTGATCGAATCACAGGACCAGGATAAGATCTGGGCGACTGTTGGCGTCAGTGAAAATATCATTGAAGCCAGCTGGAAAGCTTTAGTCGACAGTATTGAGTATAAACTTCTAAAAAAATAACTTAGAAAGACCCCAAGAGGTAAACGTTGTATGGGATTTGGGGGCTTTCTTCAATCGAATATAAGATAGTGTAGTAATAGTAAGGGTAGTCAAGGAGGCATTGTTATGCGCAGTGATGCGATGAAAAAAGGTTTAGAGAAAGCCCCGCACCGTCCATTATTTAAAGCCATGGGGTATACGAATGAAGAATTGGCGCTGCCGATCATCGGTATTGCTAATTCCGCCAATGAGATCGTTCCCGGGCATATTCATTTAGATAAGATCTGTGAAGCAGTCAAAGCAGGCGTCAGGATGGCTGGTGGTACGCCTATGGAATTCAGGACCATCGGTATTTGTGATGGCATTGCCATGAATCATGGCGGTATGAAATACTCATTGCCCAGTCGCGAAGTTATCGCTGACTCGGTGGAGATCACGGGCAAAGCCATGCCTTTTGACGGCCTGGTATTGATTCCCAATTGTGATAAGATCATCCCTGGCATGGTCATGGCCGCGGCGCGCCTGAATATCCCGAGCATTGTTATCAGCGGCGGTCCGATGCTGGCAGGCAAAGACGCGGAAGGCAAAGCCTGTGACCTGGTGCAGAGCATGTTTGAAGGTGTCGGCCGGGTGGCAGCCAAGAAAATGACGGAAAAAGAATTGGCTGACCTGGAAGATGTGGCTTGCCCTGGCGCAGGTTCCTGTTCCGGTATGTACACTGCTAATTCCATGAACTGTCTTTGTGAAGCATTAGGTATTGCCCTGCCTGGTAATGGCACGATACCGGCGGTCTTTGCCGCCCGTTACCGGCTGGCCAAGCATGCCGGCATGCGCATCATTGACCTGGTGAAGCGCAATATCCGGCCGCGCGATATCATGACCAAGAATGCTTTCTATAATGCTTTCTCCGTGGATATGGCTTTTGGCGGTTCGTCCAATACCGCCTTGCATCTGCCGGCCATTGCCAAAGAAGCGCAGGTTGAATTTGACCTGAATATGATCAATGAAGTGAGCGCCAAGATCCCGCATATCTGCAATATGGCCCCGGCTGGGCCATACCATCTGCAGGATCTGGATAATGCCGGCGGCGTCATGGCTATTATGAAAGAATTAAGCAAGAAAAAACTTATTAAAACCACGCCCATTACCGTGACTGGTAAGACAGTGGAAGATAATATCAAGGCGGTGGAAGTGAAGAACAAGGAAGTGATCCGCCCCTTGAACAAACCGTGGCATGCAACAGGAGGTCTCGCTGTGCTGAAGGGGAATTTAGCCCCCAACGGCGCTGTTGTAAAACAGATCGGAGTGGTCGCGGATATGCTGACCCATGTCGGTCCAGCCAGGGTTTTTGAAAGCGAAGAAGAAGCAGTGGCAGCTATTATGGGTAACAAGATCAAGAAAAATGATGTCATTGTCATTCGCTATGAAGGCCCTAAAGGCGGTCCAGGCATGCGGGAAATGCTGACCCCGACCAGCGCTTTGTGCGGCTTGGGAGTCGACAAATATGTTGCCTTGATCACTGATGGCCGGTTTTCCGGCGGGACCCGCGGCTGCGCTATCGGCCATGTGTCTCCGGAGGCGGCTGAAGGCGGCCCGATCGCCATTATCAAAGACGGCGATATGATCCAGATCGATATTCCTAAAAAGCGGCTGGATATACGCTTGACTGAAATGGAGATCAAGACTCGCTTGGCCAGGTGGAAAGCGCCGAATGCCAAGGCCCGCGAAGGAGTACTGGGACGTTACGCGAAACTAGTCACCAGTGCCAGCACGGGAGCAGTTTTAAAATAGGAGCAATTTTGAGTTTTGAGTGTTGAGTTTTGAATTAATGTAAAAAGCTCTTCACCTAAACTCAAAACTTATAACTTATAACTCAAAACTATTTTTATAATCTTGGAGGAAGTTTGATGAAGAAGACAGGCGCGCAAATATTAATAGAATCATTACTAAAGGAAAAAGTGGAGGTTGTGTTCGGCATCCCTGGTGGTGTGTTCTTACCTACCTTTGATGTGTTATACGATTCTCCGCTGAGATTTATATTGACTCGGCATGAACAGGGAGCAGCCCATATGGCTGAAGGTTATTCCCGAGCTTCAGGCAGAATTGGGGTTTGTTTTGCTACCAGCGGCCCAGGCGCTACCAACCTGGTGACGGGCCTGGCCAATGCCAATATGGATTCAATTCCCATGATCGCGATCACTGCCCAGGTGGCTACTAACCTGATCGGCAATGATGCGTTCCAGGAAGCGGATATTACCGGCATTACCCGGCCGGTGACGAAGCATAATTATTTGGTCAAAGATGTGCGGGATCTGGCGCGTACCATTAAAGAGGCTTTCTATATTGCCCAGACAGGCCGTCCCGGACCAGTGTTGATCGATTTGCCGGTTGATGTGCAGAAAGCAGAGTGTGAGTTTTCTTATCCCGCGCAGGTTGATATCAGGAGCTATCGTCCCAATTATCAGGGACATCCGGGCCAGATCAAGAAAGCCGCGGATTTGATCAATCAGGCGCAAAAACCAGTGCTTTATATCGGCGGCGGAGTAATTACTTCCGGCGCGCATAAAGAGATCATGGCCCTGGCGGAGAAAGCGCAACTGCCGGTCATTTGGACCTTGATGGGTATCGGCGCTTTCCCGAGCGCTCATGATCTTTCTTTAGGCATGGTGGGAATGCACGGTACTTATAGCGCTAATCATGCCACGCAGAAATCAGACTTGATCATTGCCGTGGGCGCGCGGTTTGACGACCGCGTGACCGGCAGGCTGGATAAATTCGCTCCCGGAGCGAAAGTTATCCATGTTGACATCGACCCGACCAGTATTTCCAAGAATATCAAGGTGGATGTGCCGATCGTGGGAGATGCCAGGATCATTGTCGGTGAATTAGTGAAACTGGTGGCGAAAAAAACCAAAATGACTGATTGGCATAAGCAGATCGAGATCTGGAAGAAAGACTTTCCGCTGACCTATAAAAAGGATAGCAAACTGCGGGCCCAGTATGTCATTGAGCAGATCTGTGAGATCACCAAAGGAAATGGAATTATCACTACGGAAGTGGGCCAG
Organism: bacterium; assembly: GCA_028712365.1. GTDB lineage: Bacteria > CAYTYR01 > UBA6262 > UBA6262 > UBA6262 > UBA6262. Next base: position 4,374 of record JAQTQE010000033.1, on the reverse strand, counting down.
AACCAGATGTGGTCAACCCAGTTCTTTAAGTATAAAACGCCGCGTTCATTTATTTCCAGCGGCGGATTGGGGACTATGGGTTATGGTTTTCCGGCTGCGATCGGCGCCAAAGTTGCCTGTCCTGATAGAGTCGTGTTCGATATAGCCGGTGATGGCAGTATCCAGATGAATATCCAGGAATTAGCGACCGCGGTCCAAAATAAGATCCCGGTGAAAGTGGCGATCCTGAATAATGGCTATTTAGGGATGGTCCGGCAATGGCAGCAACTCTTCTATAAGAGGCGTTACTCTGGCACAGTGCTCTCTTCCGGTAATCCTGATTTTGTGAAAGTGGCTGAAGCCTATGGCGCTGTCGGTATCCGTGTGGAAAAGAAAAGCGATGTGCGGGCGGCGATCCAGAAGGCTATTAAAATCGACAAGCCAGTGTTTCTCGATTTCAAGATTGAATCGGAAGAAAATGTTTTCCCGATGGTGCCGGCTGGTGCGGCATTGGATGAAATATTACAGGGAGTCGCTTAGGTTGTACACACGAAGAACAGCAATAGGGTGAAGGTTGTAGAGGTAGGTATAGAAGTAGGTCTAGAGTCTTTGGTTTAGAGCCCAACATCCACAGACCTTAGACCAAACTTACTTCCAAAACTTACACCTAATAACTGTTTCTCGTAATGACTGGCAACTGCCTTTCGATTTTACTGGCTCACTGCTCTTCGCATTGACTGGCCAACTTAATTTGGAGGAAATATGAGACATGCAATAAGTGTTTTGGTTGAGAACAAAGCCGGGGTCCTGGCGCGCATCGCCAACCTGTTCAGTGCCCGGGGTTATAATATTGACAGTTTAGCTGTCGGAGAAACCGAGGATCCCACTATTTCCCGCATGACCATTATTGTGCGCGGCGATGAAAGGATCCTGGAACAGATCGAGAAACAGCTCAACAAGCTGGTCGATGTCATCCGGGTGAGTGACTTTCTTGAAACTGAGCACCTGGAGCGTGATTTGATCCTGATCAAGGTCACGGCTGATAAAAATTCCAGGTTGGAGATCATGCAGATCGTGGATATTTTCCGGGCCAAGATCGTCGATGTCGGTTCAAACTCAGTGATCATTGAAATGACCGGCAATGAAGAAAAGATCAAGGCCTTCGTGGAAATTGTCAAGCCATTCGGCATCAAAGAAATGGTACGTACCGGTATTGTGGCAATGGGCAGGGGAAATAAGTAAGAGCTGCTAAAAGCTGAAGGCTAAATGCTGGATGCTGAAGATATGAAATCAAAATAAAAACAGGAGGTAAGACGAACATGGCAGTGAAGATGTATTATGACAAAGATGCGGACTTGAAGTTATTAAAAGGGAAAGTGGTCGGGATCATCGGTTACGGCAGCCAGGGTCATGCCCAGGCGCAGAACTTGAGAGATAGCGGCGTAGAAGTGATCGTGTCAGAATTAAAAGGAACACCGAATTATGACCTGGCTATTAAAAATGGATTTAAGCCAATGACCGCCGCCGAGCTGGCGCAGAAAGCAGATATCATCCAAATGCTGGCGCCGGACCAGACCCAGGCTAAAATCTACCGCGACGCGGTTGAGCCGAACCTGAAGGCAGGCAAAGCATTAGTATTCTCACATGGATTTAATATTCACTTTGGCCAGATCGTTCCGCCAAAGAATGTTGACGTGTTCATGGTTGCGCCCAAAGGGCCGGGGCATTTAGTGAGACGCGTGTTTACCGAAGGCAGCGGCGTGCCGAACCTGATCGCTATTTATCAGGATGCTACCGGCAAAGCCAAGAAATATGCTTTAGCCTATGCCAAAGGTATTGGCGGCACTAGGGCCGGCGTCATTGAAACTACTTTTGCCGAAGAAACAGAGACTGACTTGTTCGGTGAGCAAGTAGTGCTGTGCGGTGGCGTGACCGAGCTCGTTAATGCCGGGTTTGAAACCCTGGTGGCAGCTGGTTACCAGCCGGAGATCGCCTATTTTGAATGCATGCATGAATTGAAACTGATCGTTGACCTGTTCTATGAAGGTGGTATCAGCCGGATGAGATATTCAGTCAGCGATACAGCTGAATTTGGCGACCTGACCCGCGGCAAGAGAATAATTACGGATGAGACCCGCAAGGAAATGGCTAAAATTCTTGAAGAGATCCGCAGTGGCAGGTTTGCCACTGAATGGCTCTTGGAGAACCAGGCTGGACGTCCGACATTTAATGCCTTGCGCAAACGCACCGATGATATGCTGATCGAAAAAGTCGGATCGAAGCTGCGCGGGATGATGAGCTGGCTAAAGAAAAAGTAATTAGCTAAATGCTGAAAGCTAGATGCATGAAAAGTATAATCGGTTCTTTGCTGATAGTAGTTTTATTATGTCCGGCTGTATTTGCGGCGGAGCAGTGGGATAAGCACCGGGTGGCATTCTCAGCCACTATTGGCGGTTTGAGCGGTGGCGTGGTTGGGGCTGTGGCTGGCTATGGAGCCAGCTACGCCTTGGACCTGGACCGTGAACAAACTGACCAGGTTGGCATGCTGATCGGGTTCCCTATTGGTTACGCGGTAGGCAGCTATATCGGAGCTAAGTCGCAGATCGACCGGCTGCAATTCCCGGACCAGATCAATGCCGGCAGGGTTATGGCTTATAGTGTAGCTAGCGGGTTAGCTGGTTATTTCTGGTGGCGCTGGACCGTTAAAAAATATGGCTATAAAAAAGGCTTCTGGCAGTTCTGGAGCATTATTCCGCTGGCTCTGATCGGCGCGCGTATCGGCGCGAACAATATATATATGCCAATAACATATATAAGTTTCTGATTTAAAGGGATTAATCAATGGGAATTAATAAAGCAGGGTTTAATTTGATCAAAATATTCCTGATTCTCTCCATAGCTGGATACATATTAAGCTATTGGGTGGAATTTTTTGGCCGGTTAAGCATGTTTTTTGTTCTTATCACTATTTTCCTGGTATATTTTTTCCGGGATCCTAATCGCAAAACAGAAGAAAACGATAAGGCGATCTATTCCCCGGCTGACGGGGAAGTGATCGAGATCAAGGAAGTAAGTGAAGAGAAGTTCCTTAAAGCGCCAGCCATGGTCATTAAGATCTTTATGACTCCCCTGGATGTGCATGTCCAGCGTGCCCCGATCAAGGGACGTATTGAATATCTGGAGTATAAAAAAGGCAAGTTCATGCCGGCTAACCTGGATAAAGCCAGTGAAGAGAACGAGCAGAACCTGATCGGCATAGGGAATAACAATATAAAAGTTTTAGTTATACAGATCGCCGGATTGATCGCCAGGCGCATTGTCTGGTGGGTAAATTTACAGCAGGGAGTATCCCAGGGAGAGCGGATCGGCATGATCAAGCTGGGATCACAAGTGGATATTTATGTGCCAATGAATATAGATGTTAAAGTGAAAGTTAAAGAGAAAGTCAAAGCCGGACTTACTGTCCTAGGAGAAATTAAATGAAAAAGGGGCTCTATCTTTTACCCAGTCTGTTTACCCTGGGTAACATGGGTGCGGGCGTATACAGTATTATACTGAGTATTAATGGGCGCTATCCCAAGGCGGCTTTTGCTATCCTCGCCGGGATCGTGTTCGATATCCTGGATGGCAGGATCGCTCGTATCACCAAGACTGAAAGTAAGTTCGGTATCGAGCTGGATTCACTGGCTGACCTGACCAGTTTTGGTATTGCTCCGGCACTGCTCGTGTACCAGGTAGTCCTGCACCACTATGGTAACCTGGGTGGCGTTATTTCGTTCCTGTTCATTATGGCGGCAGCTGTACGTCTGGCTCGCTTCAATACCAAAGCAGATAGCGGTATCCCTTCGGCATTTTTCACCGGCTTGCCTGTCCCTGGGGCAGCAGGCATATTAGCGGCGTTTGTCTTAAGCTATAATACTTTCATTCAGGAAATTACGATACGGACTATCCCGATGGTAACGAAAAATATGCCATTGATGCTGCGCTTTATGCCGGTATTCATGGTGATCTTAGCGTATCTTATGGTTTCCAATATACGCTACACCAGCTTCAAACGATTGAAAATCGGCAAGCGCAAGCCGATCCAGTACTTTATCTTTATAGTCCTTTCCGCGGCGCTGGTTTGGTTGTATCCGGAAAATATGATTTTGATCATATTCATAGCGTATATCTTAAGCGGATTGTTTGATGTATTCTATCGATTGAATAACTGGAGCAAGTTAAAAGGAGCGGGAGATAATAATTTACCCAAGTTAAGAAGATCAGGAGATAAAAAATGAAAAATAATAGTAAAAATAAAATAATAATATTTGATACGACACTGCGTGACGGCGAACAATCGCCGGGCGCCAGCCTGAACACTGCGCAGAAAATAGAGATCGGCCGGCAGCTGGC
>JAQTQE010000057.1 GCA_028712365.1 bacterium | reverse complement strand
ACACGCTTGCGTCCGCTTACTCATTTTATACCTAAACCAATGATTCCTATTGTCAATAAACCGGCGCTTGAACATACATTGGAACTGCTGAAGAAATATGATTTTAGCGAAGTAGTAATTAATCTGCACTTCTACCCTGATATGATCCGGGATTATTTTGGCGACGGCCGGCATTACGGCATTAAAATACAGTATTCTCAGGAAAAATTCCTGTTGGGCACAGCCGGCGGCGTCAAAAAAGCGGAACGGCATTTTGATAAAACTTTTGTTGTAATGAGTGGCGACGGTTTAACTGATATAAATTTATCCAAGGCTATTGAATTCCATAAGAAGAAAAGATCCCTGGCTACTATGGTATTAAAGAAAGTAGATGCCAGGTTTGACTATGGCGTGACCCTGATCGATCAATACAACCGCATTGAGAAATTTATTGAAAAGCCGGCTTGGAGCGATGTCTTTGCTAATACAGTAAATACCGGTATTTATATATTTGAGCCGGAAATATTTAAATATATACCAAAAAACAGATTTTTTGATTTTGGCCGTGATGTTTGGCCTTTGTTGTTAGCCAGGAAAAAGCCGATCTTTGGTTATGAAATGAATTCCTATTGGTGCGATATTGGCAACCTGCAGGAGTATAAAAGAGCTGAAAAAAATGCTTTGGAGGGGATAGTTAAAGTAAGGATCCCCGGTAAACTTAAGAATAGAAATATCTGGATCGGCGCTAATACCCATATATATCCAGGAGTGAAAATCACAGGTCCGGCAGTCATCGGCAGCAACTGTCAGATAAAAAAAGGGGTGATCATTGATAGTTTTACTACGATCGGCAATAACAGTGTCTTGGAAGAAGGAGTAAAACTCAGCGATTGTATCCTCTGGGCAGGAGTACATGTGTCCAAAGGGGTGCAGTTACGCAATTGCGTTATCGGCAGTCAAGCCAAGATAAGCGAAAATATCTCGGTTTTCGAAGGTTCGGTCATTAATATAGATGAAAAAAAATGAAACCACGAATAACACGAATTAAAGCTAATAACGCGAATATAATATTCGACATTTATTTGCTATCCTGCCTACCGACAAGCAGGCATTCGAGTAATTCGTAATTCCAAAGGAGGAAGAAAATGTTTAAAAGAGATTTTGTTTTTACCAGTGAAAGTGTAACTGAGGGACATCCAGATAAAGTTTGTGATCAGATATCCGATGCGGTAGTGGATGAAATTTACCGGCTGGATCCGCCAAATAAAAATAATTTTCACAGCCGGGTAGCTTGTGAGACATATATTACCGTAGGCCTGGTGATCGTTGGTGGAGAGATCACTACTACGGCTTATGTGGATTTGCCGCAGTTGGTCCGCAGCGTTATCAAGGATATAGGATATACAGATGTAAAATATGGTTTTAATTATGAAACTTGCGCTATCCTCAATGCTATTGGAAAACAATCGCCGGATATTGCCCAGGGAGTAGGGCGTAAAGGTAAAGTCATTGGCGCTGGTGACCAGGGCTTGATGATCGGTTATGCCTGTAACGAAACAGCTGAATTGATGCCCATGCCGATCATGCTGGCGCACGGATTATCCAGGCGCCTGGCTGAGGTCAGGAAAAAGAAGATCCTTTCCTATCTCGGGCCTGATGGTAAGTCCCAGGTTACCGTACAGTATGAAAAAGGTAAACCAGTAGCAGTCGATAAGATCGTTGTTTCCAGTCAGCATACTGAAGAAGCGATGGACAAAAAGACAAATAATATGGCCCAATGGGCTAAAGACGAGATCATTGAAGCGGTGATCAAACCGGTTATACCAGCCAGGTTAATGAAAAATTTTAACTGGAAAAAAGATTGTTATATTAATCCGACCGGCCGGTTCTTGATCGGTGGCCCGCAATCAGATACAGGCATGACTGGACGTAAGATCATCGTTGATACATATGGCGGCATGGCGGCACACGGTGGTGGTGCTTTTAGCGGTAAGGACGCGACTAAAGTGGATCGTAGCGCTACCTATATGGCCAGATATGTGGCCAAAAATGTGGTGGCCAGCGGTTTAGCCGAAAAATGCACGGTCCAGCTGGCTTATGCGATAGGCGTAGCTGAACCGGTTAGCGTCATGGTAGATACTATGGGCACAGCCAAAGTAGATGAAAGCAAGATAGAGAAAGCAGTAGTGAAAAATTTCCGCCTGGATCCACGTGGCATTATTGATACATTAGAATTGTACAAACCAATATTCAGGAAGACTGCCAGTTACGGCCACTTTGGGCGTACAGACGTGGATTTTGTCTGGGAAAGAACTGATAAAGCAGAAGCGATCAGAAAAGACAGTAAATAACGAGTGTAAAGCAGTTGATACGTTGATATGTTGATAAGGAAGATCTTTTACTTATCAACTTATAACTCTTATAAACTTATCAACTTTATTCTATGGATTAACGAAAGGGATAACTAATGAAATATGACGTAAAAGATATGAAACTGGCTGAAAAGGGTAAATTACGTATAGAATGGGCCGGGGCCCAAATGCCGGTGTTGAACCTGATCAAAAACCGTTTCCTTAAGGAGAAACCGCTTAAAGGCTTAAAGATCGCTGCCTGTCTGCATGTGACCACGGAAACAGCGAATCTGATGAAAACCCTGAAAGCTGGCGGAGCGGAAGTGGTTATTTGTGCTTCTAATCCTCTCAGTACCCAGGATGATGTTGCCAGCTCGCTGGTCAAACATGACGGTATCAGCACCTTTGCTATTAAGGGAGAGGATCATAAAACGTATTATGGTCATATTATGAGTGCCTTGGCAGTGAAGCCGGTTATAACTATGGATGATGGGGCTGACCTGGTATCGACTATTCATACAAAAAAGAAAGAATTGATCGATGATATTATCGGAGGAACAGAAGAAACAACGACCGGTGTGATCAGGCTGAAAAGCATGGCTGAAAAAGGCGTATTAGCCTATCCGATCGTAGCTGTTAATGATGCCCAAACCAAGCATTTCTTTGATAACCGCTATGGCACTGGACAATCTACTATTGACGGAATAATCCGGGCGACTAATTTGCTCCTTGCTGGCAGCACCATGGTTGTTGTTGGTTACGGCTGGTGCGGTCGCGGTGTAGCTATGAGGGCTAAAGGCATGGGCGCTAATGTGATCGTGACTGAAATTGATCCGCTCAAGGCCATTGAAGCAGCTATGGATGGATTCCAGGTAATGACCATGTCCGAAGCTCTTAAGCACGGACAGATCTTTGTTACTCTCACCGGTGATATACATGTGATCAGAAAAGAGCATTTCCTCAAGATGAAAGATGGAGCTGTCGTCTGCAATTCCGGCCATTTTAATGTCGAGATCGATATCCCTTCACTGCAGAAAATGAGCCGCAAGAGAAGAATGATCAGGGAATTTACCGAAGAATACACTTTACCGTCAGGCAAGAGAGTATACTTATTAGGTGAAGGACGCCTGATCAACCTGGCGGCCGCAGAAGGCCATCCGGCATCAGTGATGGATATGAGTTTTGCCAATCAGGCTTTAAGCGCTGAATACTTGGTGAGCAATGCGGCGAAATTGGAAAAGCAGGTATATTCCGTGCCAAAACATTGACGAAAATATTGCCACTCTTAAACTCAAATCAATGGGAATCAGTATTGATAAACTCACTCCTGAACAGGTGAAATACCTGGCTAGCTGGGAAATGGGCACATAAGAACAGTTCATAGAGTTGAACGAAAGAACCATAAAATCGTTTACAATCTAAGTGTTTTTATGTTATAGAAGAAAAGGAAGTTAGTTTTGGGATACTGGGTTTTAATCCGCGTAATCGCAGTCTAAAATCCGCGGAACTATTTTTATGAAAAAGGAGGATGAGCTTATGTTCGATAAAATGAAATTAATTACTGTTTTTCTTGTATTACTGATGATGTTCATCGTAGCCGGATGCAGTAAAACTACCAATATTTTCCGTTGGGCGCACAAGGGAGGCAGTGATACCAGTACCGAATCATTGTTATCCGATGGACAGGCAGCCTTGAGTAGTAAGGACTATAACGATGCGTTGACTTACTACAACAAGCTATTGGAAGAGAACCCGAATAGTTCAGAGGCTTTGTACGGAAAATCCCAGGCTTTGATCGGATTAGGCGGATTAAGTTTAGCTGAATTGATCGCCAATGTAGTCAAGGAAGCGCAATCTACTGGGACTTCCCCGGTGATAGCCAATAGTGAATTTGGCGCTTTTTTCAGCAGGACCCAGTATGCTTCTGCCTCAACAGACCTTTTACCTGAGACTTTAAACCTCCCGCAATTATACCATACAGCTATTTTAGTAGTGCCGGTATTGCAGCAAATAGCTGACGGTAATAGTGACGGTATTATTCCAGCTGATGATCCTGATGTCAATATTAACCTGGCTTTTTTTATGACCATTAGGGCAGTATGCCGTTTATTGGATGATAATAATGATACTATTCCTGCTGGTTCTGGAGATTTGGTGCAAGTATTAAAGAATTCTAATGGTGGCGGCTGGAGCGTAGTTCTGCCCGATGCCAGTGCTCTAACTGTAGCTAAACAGCAGACTCTCAGGGACCAGGCCCAGGCAGCTGTTGATGATGAATTCGGAGTTTCTTCTTCAAGTTTAGGAGCGATCAATTACCTGGAAAAAGCGATCAATAAGATTAAAGCAAAAAATGATTCAGCTATTAAAGATCTGTGGGAAAACCTTGATGACTTGAAAACCAGCATTAAGGATCAGATTGATACTAATGTCAATCCAAAAATGGATCCGTCTATTGACGACATTGTCTGGCATCCGCATGCTTCGCTACTATTATAAAGGAGGGATAAAATGACTAATTTTAAACGTGTACTATGGTTATTGATGATCAATCTGCTTATCCTTCCCGTACTGGCATGGGGTGGAGACCAGGCTTTTATGATCAAAGGGATCAGGCCGATAGCTATGGGTGGTACTTTCACTGCTATAGCAGATGATGCCAATGCTTATTTTTATAATCCAGCGGGGTTGACGCAAATACAAAAATGGCAGCTGCAAATAGCCAGTTTACCGGTAACGATTAGTAATGATACCAAGGAACTGTATAACTGGTGGAGTGATAACCAGACCGAACTGGAGAAGTTTGATGAACAAAGTTATGATACCCAAGTCAGGCTAATGAATGATATTACAGATCAGGTTTCCAAGCTTAAGGTCCATGTCTCAAGCAGTCTATTGAATCCTAATTTTATTTCCGGGCCTATTGGGTTGAGCAATAATCTAAAATTGAATTTCGGTATCGGTCTTTTTAGTTTGATTGATGTCCGGGTAGGCATAAATAATGGATTA
>JAQTQE010000032.1 GCA_028712365.1 bacterium | reverse complement strand
TATGTTATGCTACTTTAAGATTGTTAATGCTAACCATTAATGGAGGCAAGTCATGGATCATGCAATGGAACGGAGAAGGCAAGAACGCAGATCAAATGGCATTCCCAAAGATGAAGTAGAAATATTGCACGCATATCGTAAAGCCAAATCCCTTAAGTATGCCGATATTAATATCGCTATACAGGAAGGGATTCGGGTAAAACTTTGGTTGACAGAGAAGATGAAGTAATTAAGAAACAGTTGCCAGTCAGAACAAAGGCAGTTGCCGGTAAGAGCGAGAAGCAGTAAGAGCGAAGAGTACAAACACAAGCCTAAAAACTATCAAAAAACAACTATATATAGTATGACAATTTGGGACGTTAGTTGACACGATGCCGTGAGATTAACCGACTGTTAATCTCACGTATTTATTTTGTCTAAAACCCCGCCAAAGGCGGGCAGGAATTACCCAGATAAAAAAAGTATTTAGAACCGGAAGAACCGGAGAAAAAGGAGATGGTAAAAATGAAGAGAATAGTATGCTCTTTAGTATTTTGTTTGACTCTTCTTGTGTCTAGCTTTGCGCAGGCATACGTAGTAGATGGATCAATTAGTGACTGGAATGTGAACCTGGCCATAGCCGGTGCTTCAGTAATGGGGTACTTAAATACCAATTTGCCTTCAGGCGGATTGGATATCGATGTGATCACCGAAGATAATGCCGGACCGCAGACTGGTTGGCAGTATGTAGGTCCCGGATATTCCTATTACGGCAATCAGTTTGACACTGAAGCCATCTATTTTGATAATACTGCTACCAATGTATATCTGGCGGTCATTACTGGTTTCCCGATAGGCGGAGCCACTGCTCCTGGCAATCCCTGGTTCAATACCGGAGATATTGGCTTGGACCTGAACAATGATGGCATATATGAATACGGCATTGATGTGCAAGAATATGACGCGGTGAACAAGAAAGCTAAATTATATAAGAACCTGACAGCGGCTAACTGGCAGAATGTGTATTATTCCCAATTTGCCGCGTCAAATCCCTGGCGGATAAGCTCAGGATCTACCTTTGAATGGGTGGATTTTGTATATAGCGGAGCGCAGAATACCCATTATGTATTAGAAGCAGGTATTCCGCTAAGTTATTTAGGGCTGAATAGCGGTTCTTCGCAGAATCTGACCGTGCACTGGACCATGCAATGCGGCAATGATGTATTGAACCTGCCGGCTGATGTGAACCCGATCCCGGAACCTGGGACCATGGTGCTCTTCGGCAGCGGCATCTTTGGCTTGCTTGTGACTAGTTTCAGGAAATTCTTCAGACAGATCAAAAGAGGCATGGATATAGCTATGGCTACTTTGGCCACAGTGGTCACTGCTCCTTTATGGATAATGATCGCCATAGCGATCAAGCTGACCTCCAAAGGGCCGGTATTCTTTAATCAGGAAAGAGTAGGGGAAAATAAGCGCTACAATGAGAGACGCAAAGAGAGCCGTGGCACTGACCGCAGGACCGGGCAAAGCTTTGGCCGTTCCTTTACCATGTATAAATTCAGGACCATGAACATAGACGCGGAAAAAGAGACTGGCGCTGTCTGGTGCCGGGAAAATGATCCCCGGATCACCTCGATAGGCAGGTTTTTACGGAAGACCCATTTGGATGAATTACCGCAATTATTAAATGTGTTGAAAGGTGAAATGAGCATGATCGGGCCTAGGCCGGAAAGAGCCCAGATCATTCCTACTTTGAATCAATCGATCAAGAAATATAGCAAGCGGCTGAGAGTAAAGCCAGGCATCACCGGGTTGGCGCAAGTAAGGCAGCACTATGATTCTACCCTGAGTGATGTGAAGAAGAAAGTCCACTATGACCTATTATATATAAGGAAGATGTGCTTGTTAATGGACCTCAGGATCATTTTTGGCACTTTTGTGGTGATGCTGACTGGCAAAGGCGCGAGATAAAATACGGTTGATCGTCCGTCTGCCATAGGCAGACTCGTAGTTGATAGTTCGTGGAAAAAGCAGTTTTAAGTTTTAAATAAAAAATTAGAGAATATATACTAATTACAGATTGCGTAAAGCAAATGTAAATGAAGAGAGGGGGTGAAAAAATGAAAAAGGTATTAATTTTAACAGCAATGTTAGTGTTATTTGCTGTATCCGCGCATGCCTATGTGATTGATGGCGTGTTAAGTGACTGGGGTATAACCCCTGGGGCATACGGAGCCAGCGATTGGACACCAAATTCAGGAATTTTGTCTTTTATTGAGGATACACCAGAAGGACAGGATTATGTTGGACCTGGTTGGGGTGGACAATTGTATGATATTGAAGCTCTATATGGAGCTTATGATTCCGATTACTTGTACTTAGCTATGGTTGCTGGTTTTGGCAGTGAGACTATTGATTGGAATGTCATAGCTGGCGATTTAGCTATCAACTTTGGATATCCTGGCCCTACTGGTCTTGGTGTCTATAAGTATGGCATAGAAGCCACAGGTATTGAATCAAATTCCCACTACTATGCTCCAGCCAATATAAAGGGTGGGGTATATTCTAATGTGACTTGGATTGGTGGTAAGTATTTAGATGAAGCCAATCCGGTGAATATTGGCGATGGCACATATCTCGGAACATTGACTCAGTTTGTGTATACCAATACTCCTGATGCCAATGCTCACTACTTCCTGGAAGCTGCTATTCCATTGTCTTATTTTGGTAGTGATTGGAATCCTTCCGAATTGTATGTCCATTTTGCTAATTTCTGCGGAAATGATATGGGAGACTTAACACCAGTACCAGAACCGAGCAGCCTGATGCTTTTGGGCACAGGATTAATTGGTTTGGTTGGTTATGGCAAAGTAAAGTTTGGCAAAAAAGCTTAGATTTAATTAATGGCCATGAATTAGATCGGTCTATGCGGTATCAGGGGTAACACCCTGATACCGTATGGAAGCTTGAAACAAAAAAAGGAGAGAAAATGCGGATAGTAAAATTATTAGTTATTTTAAGCGCGGTACTTGTATTTAGCACATCAGCATATGCTCTGGTAGATGTCATAGAGTATCCAACAGGATATTTTTGCCCAGATCAAGCGAGCACGTATAATTCACCGTATTATCGCTGGTTTAATGAAGACTGGGGTTGGTCACATAACGCGATCGGTGGAACTATCACCTCTGCTACTCTGGATATTAGTGCTTGGGATGTTGACGCTGCCAGTGGAGAAGTTGATAAGATTTATGCCTATGACGAGGGTGTCCTAACACTTTTGGGCAGTCTAACGGGTTTAGATGATGATTGGGGATATACTAATTTCGTTCTTGGCACGAATTTTTATAATGAAATTGCATCAGGACTTCAGATATTTATGGAAATTGACACAGCTACCAATGGTAATTGGGCGGTGACACTGGCTAAGTCAGCGCTGACGGTTAATGGTGGAACATTGCCGGATCCTAATCCAGGGTCCAATCCGGTTCCGGAACCAGGGACATTTATGCTCTTAGGTTCAGGATTAGTTGGTTTGATCGGTTATGGCAAAGTGAAATTTAGCAAGAAAGCGTAATATATAATTTAAGATCTATGCGGTATCAGGGGTAACCCCCTGATACCGTATGGAAGCTCAAAAAGTATGAGCAGAAAAATGAGTAATTTAGCGACAAGTACCTTACATTTGTCTATTTGAAGCTGCTGAGAGTGGTAAAACTCTCTGCGGCTTTTTGTGTTTATATAGGTAAAAGACAGTAAGAGCGAAGAGCAGTAAAAACGGAAAGCAGTTAACTCGAGCACTGACAAACTAAAAGAAGGAGTAGAAGATGAGAAAAGTTATTTTCCTGGCTGTAATGTGTTTGTTCGTAAGTATTAGCGCAGTCAACGCGTACCCCGTGGTTGATGGTTGGAATATTAATTTTACTCCTTATCCGGGAGTATATTGGGGAGCTACTGAGGTGGCGTGGCTATATAGTCCTTTAGCGACATATGACCTGGCGCGGATCGAGTTTAATGATGACGGTGGCTACGAAGCCAGGAATATGACCATGCAATTAAGAACTAATGATAATGGTAATGTAGGGAGTGTTTTGAGTAGCGGGACGTTCTTGCATGAGACCACTGCCGGCTGGAAAGGCGCGGACATTACTCCTTATCAGGTGATTGCCGGGCAGTCTTACTGGATTACATTCTGGTACTGTGGCGGGCTGAATGCGCCTATTACGAGTACTCCTGGCGCTGTGAAAGTGCCTATGCGTTATGGCTTTTCGAATGACAGTAATAGTTACTCCAATTATTATGACGGTCACATGCCTATAGCCAGGTTTATGGCGTCAACCCCTATCCCTGAACCAGGGACTTTAATGCTGTTGGGGACGGGACTGGTGGGATTGCTGGGACTAAGAAGAAAGAACAGATAGCAGACGATAGTACGCGATAGAAACTTGTTTGAGTTGAGGAGAATAAAGATGAAAAAGTTATTTAGTTTGATCCTTATGTTGTTGTTAGCGCTATGCGCGGGGCAGAGCGCTTTTGGTATGACTGTTGACCTCTGGAACAGTTTCCCGGATTTCCAAGGACAGAATAGTTTATATGCTGACGCGTATAATCCTAATACTAACAGTTATCGACAACTGGCTGATACCGGGACCTGCGCGTTTGGTACTCCCGGGCAGGGATTTGCTGTGCCTTTGTTGTACAAAGACAGTTCTAACTGGATCGTGATGCATCCGGCCAGTAATCCCGGACAGGGTTGGACCTATGGCACGGAATACGCGGTGCTGGCGTATAAAGCCACTGGGACATCATTTTTTGATCTTAGCGGAGAATTCAAAGCAGCGAATAATTCTCCTTATATTAACGTATTCGTCAAGAAGAATAATTCCTTGCTGTGGAGCGTTAATCTTTGGGGGTATAACGGGGCTTCCTATAATCTAGCCAATATTGCCATGAACGCGGGTGATTATCTGTATTTTGGAGTTTCTCCCGCCGGAAATGACTATTATGACACTACTTTATTTAAAGGAACCATGAATATTAATCCTATCCCGGAACCAGGGACGTTGCTGCTATTGGGCACGGGACTGGTAGGATTGCTGGGATTAAAAAGAAAAAATCGTTAGTCGTTGGTTGTTCGTAGTTGGTCGGAAGAGCAGATGACAGGTAAAAGTAAAAGTGAAAGGCAGTAATTGCTTGCAAGTAAAAAAACTGAAAGGAGCAAAAATGAAGAAGCTATTTGTATTACTCTTGTGTTTGGTGTCGTTAGCAACAAGCGTGGTAGCAGCCTCTGCCATGGTAATTGATTTTGAGAGCCTGTATCCCGGCTATGAAGCGCAAGATATCGCTATCCCTAGTGGCTATCAGGGTTTTAATTGGAGCCAAGCAGTTCTGGGAATCACTAAATATGAAATTCCAGGAAGTGGCTATGAATATGGCACTATAGGCAACGCCAGTATTTATACCGGTTGGGCTAATGACATTTCTTTTAGTAATGGATCATTTGATTTCAATGGCGCGTATATTACCGCGGCTTGGGATGTGACGGAGAGTGTAGTAGTAGAAGGATGGAAAAATAGTAGTTTATTGTATTCAAATACTATTACGACTTATAATGACAAAGCTTATTGGTTTGATTTTAATTTTGATGATGTGGACACAGTATGGTTCAAGCCAAGCGGCAATCATCTCTGCATTGACAATATTACGGTTAATGAGGGCGTGGCCCCAATACCAGAACCAGGGACTATGATGCTGTTGGGCACGGGGTTGGCTGGAATGCTGGCGCTACGGCGTAAAAGAAGTTAATAGGAAAAGTAAAATTAAATATTTTACGTAGAAGCTTTAATTCACACGAAAACGTGAGATTAATGAAAATTATTCTCACGTTTTTGCTTTTTAAATTATTGGCTTTAAGCAATAAAAAAGAGGGGTTGCGAGTAGGTTGTCCCTTTTAAGTAAGAGATGTAACTCCCCCAAAATTAGGAGGGGGTGAGTAAGATGAGAAAGTGGATGTATCTTGTTTTGACAGCGGTGTTGGTGTTGGTAGTATCACCAGCGTATGCCCTTTTTACCAATGGAGGATTTGAAACCGGAGATACCACAGGTTGGACGATCACCGGGGACCATA
The DNA here is from genome assembly GCA_028712365.1 of bacterium. Classification (GTDB taxonomy): domain Bacteria; phylum CAYTYR01; class UBA6262; order UBA6262; family UBA6262; genus UBA6262. The sequence goes on along the minus strand of JAQTQE010000032.1, from coordinate 17,708 downwards.
GCGTGATATCGTCTTTTACTGGCCAGTTTAATAATACCAGCGGTTGGGTTTCGGATATTCCTTATTATGACAATTACTCTTTGTTATTAGGCAGCGGTGATGTGGGTAATGTATGGGATAATTACCATCAGAGTTCCGCGACACAGACTGATACTGTGACCGCGGCGGATATTGCTGCCGGTCTGCACTTGTATTTCAGATGGGGAGCGATATTGGAAGAGCCGACCAATAATAATACCCATGGTGATGACGCGCAGCCTTATTTCAGCGTAGGTATTTCCAAGTGGAATGGCGGCGGGTGGACCAGCATGTATTATGCTGATCACCGTGCTAATCAACCTGGTTTTACCAAGATCGGGACTAATGCGAGTGGCGATGCGGGAGATATCTGGTATGGTTCAGCGATCACTGATATCGACCTGAGTGGTTTGAGTGAAGGTAACCAGGTGAAGATCGATCTGTTCGTACGGGATTGCGGCCAAGGCGGTCACGGCGGACTGGTGTTCCTGGATGGATTTGGCACAGAGCAACCGCCGGATGACAATGTAGTACCGGAGCCAGGCAGCCTGATGTTGCTAGGCACGGGACTAGTGGGACTACTTGGAATAAGACGCAAGAAGTAGTTGATAGTAAAAGAAAAACTAAATAATTTGAGTATGATCTTAGTTAACACGAAAAACGTGAGATTAATGAAAATTAATCTCACGTTTTTTCTTAATCGTAATTGGCAAATATAGAATAAATAGCAGGGGAGGTGAAAAGATGAAAAAATATGTATTGATATTGGCTATGCTAACAGTTGCTATTAGTTCACAAGCTTTTGCGAATGTAGTTTATAATTCCTTGAACGGGCATTACTACGAAGCAATAGCGGGGAAGTATGACTGGGATGTAGCAAAAACTGAGGCCGCAGGCAAAGTTTATAACGGTAGTTTCGGTTATCTGGCGACTCTGACCAGCCAGGCTGAAAATGACTGGGTGTGGGCTAATGTGCTGGTTACAGCCGCTCCCTCCTGGTATTGGCTGGGCGGGTTTCAATCTCCCCAAGGGCCTGAGCCTGCCGGCGGATGGCAATGGGTTACCGGAGAAGCTTGGAGTTTTACCAATTGGAATAGCGGTGAACCAAATAATAATGGTAATAATAACCCAGACGAAGACGCTCTGCAATTCTGGAACAATGGTAAGTGGAATGATGTCTCCGCTGATTCTGACAATGTTGTTTATGGCGGAACGGCTTATTATCGTGGATATATTGTGGAATATGAATCTGCGCCGATACCGGAACCAGGGACATTGATGCTGTTAGGCACGGGGTTGGTGGGACTACTTGGAATAAGACGCAAGAAGTAGTTGATTGAAAGAACGAAAAACAGTATAACACTGGTAACTTGAGCGCTAATTTAAAGGGCAGAGGGGAAACTCTCTGCCTTTTATATTTGACAGATTAGTTAAAATAGGGTATAATTAAACCATGCCGATAATAAAAAGCATGAAAATTTATGGTTCAATAGTGAAAGCGACCTTCCAGAATCTCAGGAAGAAGCCTTCTTTATTCAAGCCTTTCTTGTATTTGAGCTTGATCGAATTGTTGGGACTGATGGTGATCTATTGGGCGCCGCAGCCGCCGGTGAGCCTGGTATTGGGACAACCGATCAGGGCCTTTTATGGTGAAGCGGCTCTGCACTATCCTTCTCATCTGCTGGTTTTGCCGCAAATATTCCGTATTTGGCAGATCATTGCCGGAGTGGTGTTTGGCTCGCTGCTGACTGGTATCGCCATATCCATGTATAACCAGGAAGCCAAAGGCATGAGCATGCGTTTTGGCAAGAACTTTAAAATAACTTTTAACCGTTATTTGCCGTTGCTAGCCTATACTTTAGTAACGTTTATCATTATTTACCTGGTGGAGCATTTCTCGGGGAATTTCATTAAAGGCAGGCTGGAAGCAGGCAGTGGGTATTTCCTGAAGATGGGCCAGATCAAGTGGAGCGTGGTCCTGGCATTTTTTAATTTGTGTTTCAGTATCGCTATTGAGACGCTGTTTATGTATGTCCCGGTACTGATCATTATAGAGAATATTGGTTTTTGGCGGGCAGCGGGGATATCGATCAAGACCGTGTGCCATTATTTCGCCACTTCGATCTTGCTGGTGCTGGTACCAGTGTTGTTCTATATGGCGGCGGTGATCTCCAAAGTGTTTATCCCGCGATTGATGGACAAGGTCTTCCCGGAAATGAGCCTGGTCATCTTGGGAGCGGGAATACTTATCGCTTTGCTGGTCAATACGATCATTGCCGTATCCGCGACAATTTTATATCTTAGCGTGAAAGAGAGTAAGGCCGAATGACTCGAATGAAAATAACGAAGATCGCGAATAAAATAATTCTTGGCTTATTACTAATATTGGTATTAACGGGGTGTTCACAGCAGTACAAGGCGGAAAAAGCTTTTTACTGGGCGAGCAAATACAGTGAGGATATTTTCAAGGATGCCAAGAATATCCCGCCGTTCAAATTTGAACAGGCCATGGCCAACTATAAGGATATCATTGCCAAATATCCGCAACTGCAGCAAGCAGTGGAAGCGCATTTGCTGATCGCCAATTTGTACATTGTCCAGGGGAAATTCACCGAAGCTATCAATAGCTACCGGCAAGTCCAATCATTATATACGGATAATAAAGATCTACAGGCCAAAGTGCTTATTTCCATTGCTTCCTGCTACCAGCAGTTGAATGACTGGCCTAATGCTGCGGCAAACTTCCGGGAAGCGTTTGATAAGTATCCCGATACCAAAGCCGGATTGCAGATACCGGCTTATTTGCTCAATTATTATTTAAGCGTGAAAGACAAAGCCAATGCTGAAAAAGCTTATCAGCAAGCGATACAGGATTACAAAAAAATAATTGCCAATGCTATAGCCCAGCCGCAGCCGGCGTATAGCGCGGGTAACCTGCTGGCTGAAGTGTATATGCGCATGGGTGACTGGGCTGATTTGCTGGCAGTATTGAATAGCATGATGACCAAGTATCCCCAATCCCCGGAAGCGCCGGTGTGGCTCATGACCATGGGCGCGACATACGATGTCAAGCTGAAAGACCAGGCTAAAGCCAGGGAAATGTACAAGCTAATAGCTGATAAATATGATAAAAGCCCGTGGGCCAAAGAAGCGAATAAGCGCTTGCTGGCGATGAAATAACCTGCAATAGCCACCTACCACTAAATCTAGAGTCGTTACTCCGTTTTAAACAATATGTAGTATTGATTATTTTTCCCTTGACTAATTATTAACATAGTATTAATATAATATTGAAGTTGTTTGAAAATTGCCGCGAGTGAAAAACTCATAGCAGAATGGGGGACGAAAATAAAAACGTCCAGGGTTTTAGAGGATAAGATCCGGGAGCTGGAAGAAGAGCTGGAGAGAAGCCATTCGGAGCAAGAGAATTTATACGTCGAATTAGACGAGGCTTACCAAAAATTATATGAGCTTTGTCCTCATCTATATAAGGGTATTATTGCTAAAGAAAGAAACGAAGTCCTGCACTAAATCCTCATAAAGGCGCCTATGCTAAGAAGAAAGAATTTCCTGGTAAAAACTACCTTTCAATTCAAATATGCCGCGTTGTTGATATTTTCCATACTATTTGTAGTAGCCATAGTGGGTTGGAACCTCTATTATGAAGCCGGTACTATTATCCTGGATAAGACCAGGAGCGGTGATGTCGTGGACTTGGTGGCTAAATATAACCAGATGCTGGTAAAAAGCCTGCCCATGATTTTGTTAGCTATTGTGGTGGTCAGTATTTTTATCTCCCATGAAGTAGCGGGGCCGCTGATCCATCTGGAAAAAAGCATGAGCAAGGTAGCAGAGGGTGATCTGACCGAAAAGGTTGATTTGCGCAAGGGGGATGAGTTTAAAGAAATTGCCTTGGCTTTTAATAATATGACCGGCGAGATCAAACAGAAGATGATCGCGGATCGTGAACATCTGCAAAGGATCATCTTCAAGCTGGAAGATATGAAGATCAAGATCGGCCAGGGGGTAGCGAGCAAGGAAGAGATAGACGCCCTGGTGATAGAGATGAAGCAAATAGGGGCAGGGTTTAAACTTTAAAAACGACTTAAAGATTTAAAGAAGATTGCACACCTGCCTGCCGGCAGGCAGGGATTAAAATAATGTATTTGCCCGCCAGAGAATGTTGGCGGGCGGTTTTTTTCCGCCTAAGGCGGATTTCGCAACCACGACTTTCGAAGTCGTGGTGCTTCATATTTTTAGGGGAGTATAAGTTGCGGCCTTTAGTAGTGATCACTCTGATCTATATGGGCATGATAATGCTGGCCAATGGTTGGTGGCAGCCGGTCATACCGGTCACTAACGCGCCTGAACAGGGTTCCTGGATAAAGATATTACGGGAAAACATGGCTGGGAATATAAGCTATGGTTTGCCGGCAGAGTCGTCAGCGTTGTTGCGGGGCATCATGCTTGGTGAGAAAACAGAAGTGTCCCGGGAGATCAAGGATATGTTCGCCGCTACCGGGGTCATGCATATCCTGGCGGTGAGCGGTTTGAATGTCGGCATGGTAGCGGTTATTTTCTTTTTTGTGCTGACCGTATTGTTCCGCTGCAAGAAAAAGCAGGCTTCTTTCATTTTGATATTTATCCTGGTGATATTTGCCCAGGTGACTGGCTCGCAAGCCAGCGTAAACCGGGCAGTGGTCATGGCTCTAGTCGGCTTGGCAGCGGTGATACTGGAACGTGACCGGGATATGCTTAATAGCCTTTGCCTGGCGGCTCTAATATTATTAGTATATGATCCCGGTAACTTGTTTAATGTCGGCTTCCAGCTTTCTTTCGCCGCGACGCTGGGTATCATCCTGTTCACTCCCAAAATGATGGCGATATTCAAACCGTTGGGAAAGATCATTGGCGGCAGTTTAGCCGTGACCCTGGGGGCGCAAGCTGCTGTCCTCCCGCTTATAATGTATTACTTTCATAAAGTCTCTATAGTTTCGCCACTTACTAATTTGGCAGTTGTGCCGCTGGTTGGGATCATTACTGGCGTGGGTTTTGCTTCTTATTTTTTACGATTACTGTTTGCTCCTTTAGGCAATCTGGTCATACAGTTAAATCATTATCTGCTGATCCTGTTGGTGGCGATAGTGAGATTTTGTGATAGCTTCCCTTACGCGTTCATTTATGCAGCTACTCCGGGTATAGTGGTCCTGGGAGCCTATTATGGCGCGCTATGGTGGTGGCGGAGAGAGTACAAGATAAAGCACCTGGCTTATGGCCTGGCTGGATGCTTGCTGATAAATATCGCGGTCCAGCGAGTTAACTCCCGTCCATTAATAGTTTCGTTCATTGATGTCAATCAGGGAGATAGCATACTGGTACACTTGCCTGGCCAAGCCAGTGTGCTCATAGACGGCGGAGGCGGCCTGGATCCAAGGTATAATATTGCCGACCGGAGAGTGGCCCCATATTTATGGGACCAGGGGATCACGTCCCTGGACGCCGTGCTGCTGACGCACCCGCATTACAATCATGTGCAGGGATTGCTGGCAGTGCTGGATAAATTCAAGGTGCGTCAGGTGATCATGCCCCTATTAGATGTGCCGGAATTACAGCAGGACTATATGCGGGAGTTATTAGTCAAGATACGAGAGAAGAAGATATACCTGCAGGAATGGCAGGGTGGGGAGAGGCTCGATTTTAGACAAGAATTGCGATTAGAGAGTTTGCCGGAAGAAAACCAATGCCTTATGACAAAATTGATGTATAAAGACCGGAGTTTCTTATTTACCAGTGACGGTAATATTCCAGCCGGGGTAAAGGCAGATGTGGTGCAACTGCCAAACCATGGCAAAGATATGGCTGGGGACTTGCCGCAGGCAGAATATAGGGTTGTATCGAGCAGGGTAATGCCGGCTGATGAGAAGATCTGGTCAACGGCCAGGGATGGCAATATACGGTTTACTACTAATGGCGATTGGTTGAAGGTCAAAACAAGCAAATAATACTTGATAAAATATCACTAAGGATATATTATTATCATAGGAGATAATAATATATGCTTAGTAAAAATATTATAAAAATGCAAGAATTAAGCCAAAAGCTCTATTTTACTGTGGCGGAAGTGGCTGAGACTTTGGGGATCCAAGTGCCTTCGGCCAGTGTTTTTTGCAGCCGGTATGTCAAAAAGGGATTACTGGTCAAATTAAAAAATAACTATTTTACTACTGCCCTTAAATGGCAAAATATCAGTGATCAGGAGCTTCGCCAAATCGCCAATATACTGCAGGTGCCTTCGTATATTTCCTTTATGAGCGCTTTATCTTATTATGAAGTGACCAGCCAGATGCAGCAGGGATTTATAGAAAGCGCGGCCTTAAAACGAACTATTAAGTATGAAGCTAACGGGGTAGTTTTTAAGTATTATAAACTGCAAAAAAAGTATTATGGAGATTTTGTCAGGCAAGGAAACCAGTTCATCGCTACCAAAGAAAAAGCCTTTCTGGACGCTATGTATCTATATTCTTTTGGTAAATACAAAATTGATCTTGATTCCCTGGACTTGAGCAAATTGGATCAGGCAAAAATAATCAAAATGCTTAAACCATATCCCGCCAAAACCAGGAAAATAGTGAGGATCATATGCAAGATCTAAAAAAACATGAACAATTTGAATTGGAGGTCCTGGAGCGGCTAAATAGTGGCCGGTTTCTCCGGAATCTTGTTTTTGGCGGCGGGACCATGCTAAGGCTTTGCCATGGGTTGGGGCGGTATTCGGTGGGCCTTGATTTCTGGGTGATTAAAGAGATCGATACTAAGGAGTATTTCCAGAAACTAAAGACTTATCTAGCCCAGTTCTATACTATTACTGACGCGGCGAATAAGTTCCATACTATTCTTTTTGAGCTTAAAACACCGGCCTATCCACGATCCCTGAAGATTGAGATCAGGAAAGAGCTTAGGAAAGTAGATACTGAATCAGCTATCGCCTTTAGCTCTCAGTCCAACATCCAGGTTCTTTTACGGGTGGTATCCATGCGGGAAATGATGCGAACCAAGATCGAGGCTTTCCTGAGCAGGAGAGAGATAAGGGATGTATATGACCTGGAGTTTTTATTTAAAAAAGGGGTGGTAGTTACAGCTCCGGCTGAAGAATTGAAGGCTTTAGTTAAGGGTATAGAAGAATTACAGAGAAATGATTATGCGGTCAAGCTAGGCTCTCTGCTTGAGCCGGGGCAGAGGAAATACTACCAGGAAAAGAACTTCACTATCCTAATCAGGTATATTAAAGACCAGCTAGTAGCATAATTTATTCTTGCCAGCCAAGCGAATTTGTAGTATAATAAATCAGCCCGCTAGAGCAGGTGATGCGGGTTTATTTTGTTATAATCAAGTTTGCCAGTGAGCAGTCAGCACGAAGGGCAGTTGCCCTCCGCTGATTTGTCCAATGGACAAATCAAAACGCGAGGACAGGCCAGTTAAAGGACAAAAATGAAGAAGACGATGGTGATAAAGTTCGGGGGCAGCATCGCGGTTGACCCGATGATAAAAAAAGGATTTTTTAAAGATATTGCCGCGCTTTGGCAGCGGGGATATCATATGGTTATTTGCCATGGCGGCGGGCCGGAAATTAACGCTATCCTGCAGAAACTCGGGCAGAAGCCGAAATTCGTTAATGGCTTGCGAGTGACTGATGCCAAGACTATAGAAATAGTGGAGATGGTCCTCTCCGGCAAAGTGAACAAGGATATCGTTGGCGCGCTGAACACCTTGGGCGCACCAGCGATCGGTTTGAGCGGCAAAGACGGGAAGTTATTGCTGGCTAAGAAAATTAAGTCCCAGGCTAACCTGGGTTTTGTCGGTGAAGTAGTCAAAGTAAATACTAAAGTCTTATTGAGCTTGATGAAAGAACACGTTGTAGTTGTGTCCTCCCTGGGTACTGACGCCAAGGGACAGACCTATAATATCAATGCTGATATGGTGGCGACGAAGGTGGCGCAGGCCTTGAAAACTGAACGGCTGGTGTTGCTGACTGATGTCAAAGGAGTACTGGCGGACGCGGAAAACTCTTCTTCCACCATACCGGTAATTAGAGCCGGCCAGGTGGCCGGGCTGATCATGAATGGAGTGGTGACCGGCGGGATGATCCCTAAAATAAAGTCCTGCCGTGAAGCAATATTAAAAGGGGTACATGAGATCGATATCATCGATGGACGGGTTCCTCATGCCATGCTGAAAATTTTGGGTACGGCAAATAAACTAGGCACTCGTTTCTTGAAAGGATAACAAATGGATTTTAAACAAGCTAAAAATATGGATGAAAAATATATTTTTTCGACCTACAAACGGCAGCCGTTGCTGCTGGTAAAAGCTAAAGGTTCATGGGTCTGGGACAGTGACGGCAAGAAGTATCTGGATTTCTTCAGCGGCCTGGCCGTGAATAACCTGGGCAACAGCCATCCAAAAGTAGTGCAAGCGATCAAGGCCCAAGCTGGTACGATCATGCATACTTCCAATATTTTCATGACTGAGCCAATGCTGGCTGTGGCCAAGATCCTGGGTGAGCATTTCAGCGGCAAAGTATTTTTCTGCAACAGCGGCGCGGAAGCAAATGAAGCGGCTATCAAGCTGGCACGCAAATGGGGCAGTGAGCACGGCGGTAAATTTGAGATCATTACTATGGAAGAATCGTTCCATGGCCGGACCTTGACCACGATCACCGCTACCGGGCAAACCAAATACCAGAAAGGGTTTGAGCCGTTGACGCCGGGATTTAAATACGCTAAGTTCAATGATCTCGGTTCAGTGCAAAAACTGATTACCAAGAAGACCTGCGCGATCATGGTAGAACCGATCCAGGGTGAGGGTGGAGTCAATATCGGGGAGATCTCCTTTATCAAAGGATTACGGGAGATCTGCCATGACAATGACATTTTGTTGATCTTTGATGAAGTGCAGACCGGTATTGGCCGGACCGGTAAGCTATTTGCTTATGAGCATTTTGGCGTGAAACCCGATGTCATGACCCTGGCCAAGGCTTTGGGCGGCGGATTACCTATCGGCGCGATGCTGGCAGTACCGGCAATAGCTGACTATTTCAAGCCAGGCAACCATGCTTCCACTTTTGGCGGAAATCCAGTATGCTGTGCCGCGGCGAAAGCAGTCTTACAGTCTATTGAAGAAGATAAATTACTGGATAATGCCGCCAAGTTGGGGAAGATATTGCTGGAAAAGTTGACTAACTTTGAGACTAAATACAAATTTGTCAAGGATGTGCGCGGCAAAGGCATGATGATCGGTATTGAGCTGGAAATGGAAGGCGCGGAAATAGTGGCCCAGGCGCGGGACAAGGGATTGCTGATAAATTGTACCGCGGATAAAGTAATACGTCTGTTGCCGCCGATCACGGCCAAGCTGAGCGAAGTAAAGGCAGCCGTAAAAATACTAGATGAAATATTCTCGGAAGTAGAGAAAAAAAGTTAAAGGATATCAGGTTATCAGTAAATCCCCTGCTGATCCCGATAAGTCGGGATCAAAGACGCGGGGACAGGTCAGGAAGTGGGTATCAGGATAACAGGATAACCATAAAAATAGAATTCAAAAATAGGAGTTTACAGTGAATGAACTTGGTTTGAAAGCAACGGTGACCAGACCGGAACCGTGTAAAGTATGCATTGAAATAGCTATCCCTAAAGAAAAAATCGAGGAAAGGGCTGATAGCGCCTTTTCCCAGATCCAAAAAGTAGCAGTGCTGCCTGGGTTCAGGCAGGGCAAAGTGCCGGCAGACATGGTGCGGAAGAATTTTGCCAAGATAGCCAGGGATGAAATGCTGCAAAAACTGGTGCCAGAGGCAATTGAGCATGTGGCCCAGGAAAATAATTTTAGTCCTGTCGGGGAAACTAATGTGGAAGCATTGGAGTTTGACTTTGACAAGGAGATGAAGTTCAAGGTGACCTTTGAAGTAAAGCCGGAAGTCAAGCTACAGGATTATAAAGGGATCAAAGTAGAAAAAGAAAAATTGGAAGTAGGCGAACAGCAGGTCAATGAAGCGCTGGAAAACCTGCGCCAGCGGGCAGCTCACCTGGAGGTGGCTGGCCATGATGACGTGAAAAAAGGCGATTTTGTGGTGCTGGATTATGAAATGTTCCATGAAGGTAAGCCGGTCAGCGAGACTAAGGTCCAGAACCAGGTGGCCCAGGTGGAAGATGACCAGTTACTGCCTAAATTCGCCGAACAGATGGTCGGCATGAAGAAAGGCGAACACAAAGAGATCAAAGTGACCATGCCGGCTGATTTCAAGAGAAAAGAACTGGCTGGCAAGGAAGTTATGGTCAAAATTGCCATTAATGAGATCAAAGAAAAGAAACTTCCCGAACTTAATGACGATTTTGTCAAAGAATTGGGTGAGAATATTACCCTGGCTGAGCTAAAAGAGAGGATCAAAAAGAATATTACCGCCCAGGAAGAAGCGCGGATCAAAAAAGATATTGAGGAACAGATAGTAAATAGCCTGGTAACGGCTCATGAATTCCCCTTGCCGAATGTGCTGGTAGAAAAGCAGGTGGACTATTTGGTAGAGCGCACCAAACAATATATTACCCAGCAAGGCGGCACGACAGAGGCCCTCGGCCTCACCGAAGAAATAATGCGGGCGAAGGTTAAGCATGATGCCGAACGGCAGGTTAAGACGCTTTTATTGCTGGAAGCTATCGGCCATAACGAGAAGATGGAGATAACCGAGGAAGAATTGCGCCAGGAAATGGAAAAGACCAGGGATATATACAAAAAGACGCAGGAAGAAGTGAATGAATTTTTTGAAAAATACCATAGCCAGATAATCAGCCAGATGATCGAAGATAAAGTATTTAAATTCCTGACTGATAACGCGCAGATCACGGAAGTAAAAGCCAAGAAAAAGAACAAGGACGAAGAAAAGCAGTAATAGGGTTAAGGTTGTAGAGGTAGGTATAGAAGTAGGTCTAAAGTCTTTGGTTTAGAGCCTAACATCCATAGACTTAAGACCAAACTTACTTCCAAAACCTACACCTAATAAGGGGGGCTACATGAGCTTAATACCGATGGTAGTGGAACAATCGCAGCGCGGTGAAAGAGCTTTTGATATTTATTCCCGGCTATTGAAGGACCGGATCATTTTTATCGGTACGCCGATCGATGATGACGTCGCCAACCTGATCATTGCCCAGTTACTTTTCCTGGCGGCTGAAGATTCTAACAAGGATATTTCCCTTTATATCAATTCCCCTGGCGGTTCAGTGACGGCAGGATTGGCTATCTATGATACGATCCATTTTATCAAACCAGCAGTCTCGACCATTTGTATGGGCCAGGCAGCCAGTATGGCTGCTGTTTTACTGTCCTGCGGCACCAAAGGCAAGAGATTCATCCTGCCGAATGCCCGGGTGATGATACACCAGCCGCTGGGTGGGGCGCAGGGGCAGGCCAGTGATATCGGGATCCAGGCCAAAGAAATTTTGCGGATGCAGGATAAGATCAATGAATTGATCTCTACCCATACCGGCCAGTCTGTAGAACGGGTGAAGAAAGATACTGACCGCGATTATTTTATGAGCGCGGAAGAAGCCAAAGAATACGGTTTGGTTGATGATATTATTAAAGAGCATAAGTAAATTACAGTAATTGCGAAAGATAGTAAGTAAGAGGGTGAAGGTTGTGGAAGTAAGTATGGAAGTAGGTCTTAAGTTTGTAGGTTAGAGCCTAATATCCATAGACCTCAGACTAAACTTACCTCCAAAACTTACACCTAATAACTTTTCTTCGAATTGACTGGCACACTTAAAAAAAGGAGCAACATGGTTGATCAAGTAAATACGGAAAAAAAGATAGAAATACCTGAAACACTACCCTTACTGCCGGTCCGGGATATTGTGATCTTCCCGTACATGGTAGTGCCTTTGTCCGTCGGGAGACAGAAATCGATCAAGTCCCTGGATGAGGCCATGGCCAAAGGACGTTTGATAGTGCTGGCTACGCAGAAGCAGGCGGCACAGGAAGATCCGCAGATCGCTGATATTTATGATGTCGGGACAGTAGCGGAGATACTGCAGTTGCTGAAAATGGGCGATGGCACTATTAAGTTATTCGTAGAAGGCATTGCCCGGGTGAAAGTCGAGCAATACCTGCCTAATAATGAATTCTTTTCAGTGAAAATAAGAAAAATCATTTCGCCGACCGCTAAAACCCCTGAGATGGAAGCTTTGATGCGCAACGTGATCAGCCAGTTCGAACAGTATGTGAAATTGAACCGGCGACTGCCCATTGAAATGGCCATGTCCGTCAATAACCTGGAGAATCCGGACGCGCTAGTGGATGCCATCTGCGCGCACCTGAACATAAAGATCAAGGATAAACAGGATCTTTTATCTATAGATGGACCGATGGCGCGCCTGGAGCGGTTGATGGTGGTGCTGAATTCGGAAAATGAGATCCTGGGCATAGAACGCAAGATCCAGGGCAGGGTCAGGCAGCAGATCGAGAAATCCCAAAAAGAATATTATCTCAGTGAGCAGATGAAAGCCATCCAGAAGGAATTGAAGCAGAAAGATGAATACAGCAAGGAACTGGATGACCTGTATAAAAAACTGAAAGACGCTAAAATGCCGAAAGAGGCGGAAGAAAAAGCCAGGGAAGAATTGAAACGCCTGGAAAAGATGATGCCTTATTCGCCAGAAGCGACAGTCGTGCGCACCTACCTGGACTGGCTGGTATCGATACCCTGGTCCACCAAGACCAAGGATAATATAAATATTGACCATGCTGAAAAAATAATGAACAATGAGCATTATGGTTTGGAGAAAGCCAAGGAACGGATCCTGGAATACCTGGCGGTTTGCAAACTGTCAGGCAAGATCAAAGGGCCTATTCTTTGCTTTGTCGGTCCCCCGGGTACCGGTAAAACCTCTTTGGGCCGTTCAATCGCTCATGCTATGGAACGTAATTTTGTCCGGTTCTCCCTGGGTGGCGTGAGGGACGAAGCAGAGATTCGCGGGCACAGGCGGACGTACATTGGTTCTTTGCCTGGCCGGATCATCCAATCCATGCGCAAAGCCAAGAGCAAGAACCCGGTATTTTTGCTGGATGAAGTGGATAAGATAGGTCTGGATTTTCGCGGCGACCCGGCTTCGGCTTTGCTGGAAGTGCTGGATCCGGAGCAGAACAATACTTTCAATGACCATTACCTGGAAGTTGATTTTGACCTGTCTGATGTCCTGTTCATCACGACGGCCAATACCCTGTATTCCATACCGCCCGCGTTGCTGGACCGGATGGAGATCATTAATTTCCCCGGCTATACTACGGAAGAAAAAGTACAGATAGCCAATCGTTTCATTATTCCTAAACAGTTAAAAGAGAATGGCTTGAAAGAGAAATCTTTTACGTATAATGATGAAACGATCAAGACCTTGATCACTGAATATACCCGGGAAGCCGGCGTGCGTAACCTGGAGCGGGAGATCGCCAGCTTATGCCGTAAGGTAGCTAAGAAAATAGTGAAAGAGAAAGTTAAGAAAACACTGGATATCAAGAAAGATAATGTTCACAAATACCTGGGGATCCCCAAATATCATCCGGATCGCCTGGAAGAGAATGAAGTTGGGGTAGCGACTGGACTGGCTTGGACCGAAGTCGGCGGCGATACCCTGGCTATCGAAGTTTCCTTAATGAAAGGTAAAGGGAAAATGACCCTGACCGGCAAATTGGGCGAAGTGATGCAGGAATCTGCTCACGCGGCATTGAGCTTCATCCGGGCCAATGCCAAGAAATACAAGCTAAAAGAGGATTTCATGAAAGACAAAGAAATCCACGTCCATGTGCCGGAAGGGGCCATACCCAAAGACGGGCCCAGCGCAGGAATTACCCTGGCGACCGCGATACTTTCCGCTCTGACGAATAAACCAGTCAAGAAGAGCGTCGCTATGACCGGCGAGATCACCTTGCGCGGTCATGTCCTGCCAATTGGCGGGCTGAAAGAGAAAGTGCTGGCTGCCTATCGGATCGGCATAAAGACCGTGATCATGCCGGAAGATAACAAGAAAGACATGGAAGAGATCCCGGATTACGTGCAGAAAAAGATCAAATTCATTACTGTGAAGCATATAGATGAAGTGTTCAAGGAAGCAATTGTCAGTAGTAAGAGCTAAAAGCAGGTAATAGGTTGAAGGTTGTAGCAGTAGGTATGGAAGTAGGGCTAAGGTCTTTGGTTTGAAAGCCAAGCTCCCTAAGACTTAAGACCAAACTTACTTTTAAAACTTACACCTAATATACTTAGGAGCAGTTAATGGTTAAAATAGCGGGAATCAGGGGATTGCTGTATAACCAAAGTAAGATCAGCAGTATGGCTGATGTTATTACTCCTCCATATGACGTGATCTCTGAGCAGGAACAACGGCAATACCGGTTGCGCAGCCAGTATAATATTGTCCGCCTGATCCTGAATACCGAAGCTGATCCGTATACCGCTGCGGCCAAGTTGTTCCGGCAATGGCAGGGCGAACGGGTTTTACTGCGGGATAGTGATCCGACTATCTATATTTACCAGCAGGAATTTAAAATAAAGAGCAAGATCCTGACCCGGACCGGTTTCATGGCTGCTTCCTTTTTGGAAGAGTTTGGGGAGAAATCAAAGATCCATGCCCATGAGTTTACTTTGACCAAGCCCAAAGAAGGCCGGTTAAACCTGATGCGGGCTTGCGCCGCGAATTTCAGCCCGATCTTTTATTTATACCAGGATGAAGATAAAAAAGTAGCTACTATAATGAAAGTAGTGAGCCGGGAATTACCAGTGATCAAAGTAAGGGATGATAAAGGCGTACAGCATAAACTGTGGCGGCTGCCCAGTTCTATGGCGCATCGGTTAATAACCGCGATGAAAGATAAAGAAGTTTTTATCGCTGATGGCCATCATCGGTATGAAGCAGCCTTGAATTATAAAAAAGAGCGGGAGAAAGCAGACGAGGGAAAAACAGGCGCCCATTCTTATGATTATGTCATGTCCATATTCGTAGCGGCTGATGACCCGGGATTGCTGATCTTCCCGACTCACCGGTTGCTGAATGTGCCTGGTTTTGAGCAGGGGGAATTCCTGCAAAAAATGAGCCGGATATTTGAGTTGGAAGAAGTTGAAGGTTTGCCGGCAATGCTGAAATCCATGGAAGCAAACAAAGACAAGAATGCCTTTGGCGCTTATTGTGGCGAAGTGTATTATGTTTTTACCTTAAAACCGGAAACCAGTGTGGATAAATTAATAAAAGATAAAAAACCTTTAGCCTGGAAATCCCTGGATGTGACTATTTTGCAGAAAGTGATCATTGAAAAGGTCCTGGGGGTCTCCGCGGAAACAATAGCTAATGAACAGGGTTTTGCTTATACCAGGGATGAGGAAAATGCCGTAAAGATGGTGAATGAAGGTAAATTCTCTATCGCTTTGTTCCTGAACGCGACCAAGATCGAACAAGTGATCGATGTGGCCAATGCCGGAGAGCGCATGCCGCAGAAATCGACCTATTTTTATCCCAAGCTCATTACCGGCTTGGTAATTAATAAACTAGATTGAAATTGATTGACAGAACCCGGATATTAGGGTATATATATAAGATGTTATTTCCTTTACCGGGCCGGTAGCTCAGCTGGTAGAGCACTGCCCTTTTAAGGCAGGTGTCGTGAGTCCGAATCTCACCCGGCTCATTTCTTTTAAATCAATGCTAAATTACGAATTACATCGTTCCATGGGGATAGAATTTAGCATTTGCAATTTTAGAGATGGCCCCATCGTCTAACGGTTAGGACACGTCCCTTTCAAGGACGCGATAGGGGTTCGATTCCCCTTGGGGCCGCATTAAACAACTGGTAAAGAATCGATAAACGTGACTGAATATACCTTACTTGCTTGTAAAAACGTTGCATAAACGAGGAAAAGCAAAGGGGTGACAGCGAGAGTCGTCTGAGATGTAATGACGACTAAAAAGCTGTCGACCGAGCGTCAAGAGGGGAAAAGATTATTTTCCCCTATGAGGAGCTCCGATATCCGGAGCGACAATGGGCAGTTAGCTTAGCTGGGAGAGCGCCGCCCTTACAAGGCGGAGGTCATAGGTTCAAATCCTATACTGCCCACCATTTTTAGCTGAAAGCTGAATGCTGGAAGCTAAAAGTTGAAAATCATTTATGTGTAGTTACTTTAAGCATCTAGCTAATTACATTTAGCTGTATCTATGGGGATGTGGTGTAGCCTGGTTTAACACGCTGCCCTGTCAAGGCAGAGATCGCGGGTTCGAATCCCGTCGTCCCCGCCATTTTTGCAAAGCAAAAATGGCTAGTTGATAGTTGATGTGCGAAACGTAGTGGAGCTTATGCCTATATTTGAATACATCTGCAAGAAATGTAAAAAACAATTCGAACTTTTAGTCTATAGTGGCGATATACCCGAGTGCCCCGCATGTAAGTCCCAGGAATTATCCAAATTGATTTCCCGGGTGAGCCTTGGAGCCGGTACAGGATCTGCCAGCAGCAGCGGCGGTAAATGTTCTTCCTGTGCCAGTGGCCATTGCTCGCATTGTTAAGTTACCGAAAGGACTAACTTATGAATATAACTGTGTTGCAAGGTATATTATTGTCAGTTTTATCCATAGCGGTAGTAGTGCTGGTAATATATTTGATCCAGGTCCTTAAGCAGCTTAAAACTACGCTGAAAAGCGTAGATACGTTGACCCAGCAAGTGAATACTGAAGTAGTGAAAATTGACGCTGCCGTAGAAAATATTAAAGAAACCTCCGATAACCTAAAAAATGTAACCGGAAAAGTCGCCGGATTTTCGCTGGTTAAAGGATTAGGAGTCTTGTCCACTATTATTAAAGGCGTGAGTTTTTTGAAGAATGCCCGGGCAAAAAAAGCGAAAAAAGAGTGATTTGAAAAATATATAACTGGATCTATTTACATGCCTCGGTAGCTCAGCTGGTAGAGCGCAGCCCTGAAAAGGCTGGCGTCGGCGGTTCAACTCCGTCCCGAGGCATTTTTAACGCTCTCATATAAAAGATCCATTCTGGCTGCAATTCATGCTCTTTGGCTGCAATAGATAATTTCTCAATCTGCATATTACTTTTAATATGCTGATCTCGAAATGATCTATTTCGCTCAAAGATCATGAATTTCGCTTCAGAAGCGATTTTTCACATGAGAGCTTATTCGCTTTTATTTAGGGACATTATGGGTAAGAAGATATTGATAATAGAGGATGAACAGCAAATAGTAAATTTGCTAAAGATCAGGCTGGTAGCCAATAATTATGAGGTTATTTTTGCCACTGATGGGCAAAAAGGCTTGAATATGGCCCGGGAAGAAGCGCCTGATCTTATTATCCTGGACATTATGTTGCCCACAATGAATGGTTACCAGATCCTAAGAATGCTTAAATTTGACGGCCGCTATAAAGAAATACCCATAATCATGTTGACGGCTAAAGGTTTAGAAGAAGACAAAAAACTTGGCCAGGATTTGGGAGCGGATGCGTATATCAGTAAACCTTTCGAGCCGGATGCCCTCCTTGAGAAAATAAAAGAATTATTGTAATATATTATAAGTCTGGCAAAAAAGTGTTTTTACCTTAGCTTGCTTGTGAAACATGACAAAATCTGGAAAACCGGAAGAGGATGACTCGAGGT
>JAQTQE010000031.1 GCA_028712365.1 bacterium | reverse complement strand
CCGCTAAAAACATTATAATCAAGCCCGCCGATCTTGCCATTATAGCTCTGGAAAGAGCAGTCTATTTCCGGATTTGGCCAACGGCCCTGGATATCCAGGCTAAATAAAACCTTTCCTGATACCGGTAATTTCATGTCCAATAATTCGCTGATCGTACCGGCTGAAACACCCTGATTCTGGGTGCTGATGAATAAACTGATATTTTGCGGATGCTTTATCTTGCCACTGGCATTAACTATCCCTTTGCCTTTTTCGAATAAGGTTATATTATCAAATACATATTCATTTACCACTGGCCTTAAAATAGTTCCGGTTATGACCTTTTCCTTATTGGCTAAAGGCAGGAATTCAATTTTTCCATCTTGCCAGCTCAGACGGATCTTCTCCCCACTGAATTGGTGCTGATTGACCCAGAAATCCTTAAGCCAGACAAGAAGATCATCTTTTTCACCTTTTATCGACAAGTCGCCAAAAAGTACGGTCTTATTTATTTTAATATTGCGCAGCCCCAGGCCACAGTCAAAAGTTATTCCGTTGCCATCATCGATGGTCAAGGTACTGCCTTTTTCCAGATAGATCCTGCTTTCCTTATTTTCGGCCCGTAACGTATTAAAAGTTATGATCCTGTTTTTTATTTTAAAATCTCCGCTTATTTCACTGGGAGAAAGGCCAGCGTAACTGAAATTATGGATCAGGATGTTACCATCAATGAGCGGGTTTTGACGGTTACCGGTTATTTTTACCTCTGCCTGGACCTGACCTTTTATATCCCCTGTTGTGGTAACCAAATTAGGTAAGTTTGTTAATTCAGCCTGATTAACTTGTATATTCAGCCACCAGGGACTAGCTTCATTAAATGGTATTTTGCCGGTAGCCAGATACTCTCCCGGTCCTTTTTTCAGTTCAAGATTTGAGAGATAAATGATCCCGGCCTGGCAGCGCCACAAACCAGTGATCTGGTCATAAGCCATATTATGCCACACACCGGGTCCGACCTTCAGGTTACCCTTTAGGACCGGATCATTTATGGTCCCGGTTATATCCGCCTCCACAAGCAGTGTCCCGGACATTTTCTCCAGAGACTTGATTCGCCAGAGGGTATTCCCCTGGGCAATATTTCCCAGATTGATCTTCAGTGATCCCTGGAGACTGGGCTTATCCTGCATTATTACCGCGGTTTCAAGGATATAAGCTTGGCCGAGTTGGGCCTTCAAGATCACCTGCTTTTTATTTTTTCTGATATGTCCGGTCAGATCCTGTGGTTGACCATTGATAGTCAGTTTTTCACTGGACAGGTTACCGCTAAATTCAGCCTGGCCGTTATATTTTAACCAACCAGTGCATTTGATTGACCCATCCATCTGCGGAGTCTGGTAAGAGCTTCCCGGCCAAGAACTTACGAACCGGTCAAAATCCAATATTATCTCAGCTTTGTTTTCTTTTTCTTTCTGCAGGTCCACCCACCAGGACGTATGTAAATTCCCTTCTTTGGCGACCGTTCCGATGGTGCCTTGAAAAAGCTTATTTTGGTTATAAACCATAGTAGTCTGGGCCGCACCCAGGAAGAAGCTCCCTAATCCCAGATCACTGATCTTAAAACTCCCGCGGGCTTCTATCGCCCCCGGTTCACCGGTCAGGTTCATTTGTCCGGTGGTCAAACCGTTCAATTTTCCCCCACTGTCAAATCCCAGGAGCGACACTAGAATATCCAGTGCCAGGTTTACTGGTTTAAGATTTATATCCACTAACGGCTTAGGCTTAAATGTTACATAGCCCCACATTTCAGAGTCATGATTGATTTTAAAACCAGGGAATTCCAGCTTATCCCTGGTTATCAGGCAGTCTCCTGCTACAGTTATTTTATGCGTACCGGTTGATAATTCCTTACCGGAAATTGTAATTTTGGTGACCAGATCAGTTAATGGACCTTGAGTTTTCCCGCGACAATCAATTGTTCCGTACAGATTAGACAATCCTAACCAGGAAGATAGTTCCTCAACCGGGACATTGTTCCCGGTAAGCGCCAGGTCCACTGGTTTATCCTGGCTGGTCTGTATCTTGCCCTGAATATTGAACTTTCCTCCCCGCACAAAATCAATCCCCAACTCATTGATCTGGATCAGTTTTTCCCCAAAACCGATAGTACCGCGCAATTTATCTGAGGTGTTTAACCTCTGCCCGGTAAAGGATAAGCTTTTACGGCGATACCGGAAGGACGCATCAAAAGGTCCCAAGTCCCGCCCGGAGAGGTTGACCCGCTGTACCAGGATCCGTCCCTGAGTGTCAATTTCAGGCCAAATTCCTTTTGCCGTTATATAAGTATCCAAGCTTCCGGTAACATTTTTCCCGGCTAACTGGGTAAGATCAAGACGTAGACAACTGGCAGTCAATTCACGTATTTCCAAAGGAATTTTTGCTCCCAAGTCGATCTTGGCTGTCAGGGCCAGGTCACCGCCTGCCAGTTTAGCTTGGCAAGTATTAATATTCAGTTGGCCATTCTGCCATAGTGCCTGTAGTTTAAAGTCAGCCAAAGGTAATTCCTTTACTCGTCCGTTGGCGATAGTCAATTCAGAATTTATTTTCAGATCATCCAGGGGACCGGTCGCGGCCAAGGATAATCTTCCCTGCCCTGACAAATTCAAGGTACGAATGGCCAAGTCAGGGAAAATACGGGGAAGATCGGACAGAGCCAAGGAGTTGGATCTCAGCTTTAAGTCAACAACCGGTTGGTGCAGGAAATTAAAAACAGAACCTGAGGCCAGGTATGAAGAATCAGCCAAGACAAACACGGTTTTGCGCAAACCGATATTTTTCTCGTCAAATTCCAAGGCACAGGAAAAATCCCGTATTGGATCTTGTATACCGACCGGCCAAAACTCACCTTCTTTAATACTGACTTTGCCTTGGCAGGTGAATTTATCCCGGTGGCGGAGACTATACTGCAAAGCTAAGTTCATGGACATTACCCCCTGGGCCTTGGCCAGCTGGAGAACAGGAAAGACTTGGGGTATTTTCTGGAGTGATATCTTTTTAGCGTTGATTTCCGCGACCATAACTGTTTGGGGTATCAGATATGTTCCCGCTACGTTCAGACGATCATTTTGGCTAAGGGAAGTAATCGCTTTAAAACGGAAGGAGACTTGCGTTTTTGTTTTTTGTTTAATTGTACCTTGGATCTTTTTAAAGGAGACTTGTTCAAAACCACCAGGTTCATCATGAAAATTCACCTGTCCGTTAGTTATATTTAAGGAATAGGGAAGTTGGTGTCCCGCGGTAACGTTGGCATTTAAAAATTCAGCTAGATTCCAATGGCCCTGCCGATAACGGGCATGTACTTCTGGGTCGATCAAAGTGATCTCGGTAATACTACGGTTAAAATCCCTGGTCCGCAACAATCGCCAGATATTATATTGAACAGAGATCTTTCTGATCTCCAGAAATGGCCCCTCTTCCCGTCTTCCCGGCTGGTATATTTTTAAGCCATTGATCGTCAGGGCATTAAAAATATTGGTACTAAGCTGGCCAATCTCCACATCTTTATTGACCCACTGGGCCATTTTCCTGCTTAATGGTTCTTTAAGACGATTACCGGCCATGCCGGTAAGCATAACCTGAAAAAAAATAAAGCCTAACAATAAGAAAATACTTACTGTTATGGCTACAGTAATTTTTTTAGATTTAGTCATGTGTAGTGAGCCTAAGACGTGGTTATACTGGCCAGCTGTTTAAAGGATATTTTTTCGCCCGTGATCGCGACCAGGATTGGCTTGGTGGAATCAATGGTCCTGGAAAGAAGTTCCTCAGCCAGAGGATCTTCCAGGTATTTTTGGATAGCCCGCCGCAGCGGTCGGGCACCGGATTTTGGATCAAACCCTTTGGACACCAGGAAATCTTTTACTCCGGCATCTATCTTCATTTCTATATTCTGCTCGCGCATACGCTCTGTGACTTTATTCAGCATGAGCTCAACGATCTTGTGCATCTCTTCACGCTTCAAGGTCTTAAAGACAATCACTTCATCGATCCGGTTCACGAACTCCGGATTAAACGCTCTTTTTACTTCTTCCAGGACCGTATCTCTCATCTCCTGATAAGTTGTTTCCCCGTCTTCTTCACCGGTAAAGCCCATGGTCTTGCCCTTTTCGATCAGCCTCGCGCCTAGATTAGAGGTCATGATGATAACAGTGTTCTTAAAATTCACGCTATGGCCAAGATTATCGGTCAGTTTGCCCTCATCCAATACCTGTAACAAAATATTAAATACGTCCGGATGGGCTTTTTCTATTTCATCCAAAAGCACTACGGAATATGGCCGGCGCCTTACTTGTTCGGTAAGTTGTCCGCCTTCTTCATACCCGACATAACCCGGAGGCGCTCCGATGAGCCTGGAAACAGCAAATTTTTCCATGAACTCGCTCATATCCACCCGGATCACTGACTCTTCGTTGCCAAAAAGGAATTCGGCCAGGGCTCTGGCCAGTTCTGTCTTGCCCACACCGGTAGGACCAAGGAAAATAAAAGAGCCGATCGGCCGCCGCGGATCTTTTAATCCGGTCCGTGAACGGCGCACAGCCTGGGCAATGACCTTTAATGCTTCATCCTGGCCGATCACCCTCTGCCGCAAGTCCATCTCCATATGTACCAGTTTGGATTGTTCCTTCTCGGTAATTTTCATTACCGGGATGTTAGTCATTTTGGAAACGATATAGGCGATATCCTGTTCCCCTACCACCGCGTCTTTTTTACTCCGTTTTTGAGACCAGTCTTTTTTAGTTTTATCTAATTTTGTTTTTAGTTCTTTCTCTCGGTCTCGCAGTTTAGCCGCGGTTTCAAAATCCTGCGCGTTAGTAGCGTCTTTCTTTTCCTTATCCAACTGTTCGATCTGATCTTCGATAGATTTCAAGTCCGGTGGAAGCATGGTGGCCTGCAACCGTACCCGGGAAGCAGCCTCATCCATTAAATCAATGGCCTTATCTGGCTGGAACCGGTCAGGGATATAACGGTCAGCCATTTCCGCGGCCGCGTCTATGGCTTCATCCGCGATCTTGACATGATGATGTGTTTCATACCTTTCTCGCAAACCTCTCAATATTTCTTTAGTATCTTCCACACTCGGAGGTTCCACGACGATTGGTTGGAACCTGCGTTCCAGCGCGGCATCATGTTCAATATACTTGCGGTATTCATCAAAAGTAGTCGCGCCGACACATTGCAGTTCACCGCGGGAGAGAGCTGGTTTTAGGATATTTGAAGCGTCGATCGCTCCTTCTGCCGCACCAGCCCCGACTACAGTATGTAATTCATCAATGAACAGGATGATGGAATTCTTAGCCCGGCGGATCTCTTCCATAATGGTTTTCAGCCGTTGTTCAAATTCACCGCGGTATTTGGTCCCGGCCAGCATACCAGCCAGATCCAGGGTTAATACTCTTTTATTAAGCAACGCTTCCGGCACATTATTGTTCACAATTTGTTCGGCCAAACCTTCCACGATCGCGGTTTTTCCCACACCCGGCTCACCGATCAAAGCAGGATTGTTCTTGGTACGACGGGCTAATATTTGGATGACCCGCTCGATCTCACCGCGGCGTCCGATCACCGGATCCAGCTTTCCTTCGGAGGCCATCACCGTCAAATCACGGCAATATTGGTCCAATGTTGGCGTGGTTGATTTGTTCCGTAATTTTGGTTGTTGAGGTATCTCTTCATTTTCCACATTTACCTGCTGTGTTTCCAGGTCGCTGAGAATATTAATTATTTCTTCTCTCACCCGATCGAGCTGGATACCCATTGAAGCCAATACTTTGGCCGCGATACCTTCTCCTTCGCGCAGTAAACCCAATAAGATGTGTTCGGTCCCGATCCGGGAATGGCCCATAGCCTGCGATTCTTCCACTGCCAACTGCAGGACTTTCTTGGCCCGGGGAGTGAAGGGAACTTCCCCGAGTAACATGATCGTATCGCCGGCCCCGACGATTTTCTCTATCTCTTTACGAATTTTGTTCAGATCCAGCTCCAGGTTAGTCAAAACCAACGAAGCTACACCCTCATTCAGATCAATGAGGCCAAGGAGTAAGTGCTCAGTGCCTAAATAATCATGATTCAGGCGCTTGACTTCCTCCTGGGCGAGTTGTATAGCCCGCTGTGCCCGTTCCGTAAAGCGATTAAACATCGATACCTCCGAGTTCCATAATCTCACTTGTCCCCGCGTTTTTGCTTTGTCCCTTAGGACAAAGCAGCAGGGGGAATTTCAGATCTCAAATCTCAGATTATTAAATCTCCACCCCTTCAGTTAAAGTCAGGGCTTTAAATTCAGCAATTAATTTAGTAGTCATCTTGCCAGGCTTACTATTGCCGATCGGCCGGCCATCGATCCTGACCACCGGCACCACTTCCGCCGCTGTACCGGTCAGGAAACATTCATCCGCCGTAAACAGGTCATACCGGGTAAAAACTTCTTCGCGACAGGGAATATTATTCTTCTCTGCCAGTTCCATCACCACCTCCCGGGTAACACCTTCCAACGCGCCCAAATAAGATGGCGGCGTTTTCAGCACGTTATCCTTGAGGATAAAGATATTATCACCGGTGCATTCAGCCACAAAGCCATCTTTGGTCAGCATAATAGCTTCAGGCGCATTTTGCAAAGTAGCTTCGATCTTTGCCAGGATGCTATTTAAATAATTTAGTGATTTGATCCGCGGATTTAAAGATTCAGGAATATTCTTCCTGGTCGAAGCAGTCACGATGGTCAAACCTTCTTTATAGAATTCCTCAGGATAAAGACTTATCTTGTCCGTAATGCAGAAAATAGTCGGCTTCGGGCATTTACGTGGATCTAACCCCAGGTCCCCGGTTCCACGGGTCACCACCAAGCGGATATACGCGTCTTTTAAAGCATTGGCCCGCAGGGTTTTAAGCACTACCTCTTCCATCTGCTCAATATTAATACCGCATTCAAGATTGATCGCTTTAGCTGAGTTATAAAGACGCAATAAATGTTCACGCAGGCGGAAAACCCTGCCATTATAAGCGCGGATCCCTTCGAAAACCCCGTCGCCGTATAATAAGCCATGGTCAAACACGCTGATCTTGGCATCTTCTTTTTCCACTAATTTTCCGTCTAGATAGATTTTTAAGCCCATACTTGACTCCTTTAAAATATTTTCTTTAAGAAATTCTAAACTCTAATTTCTAAATCCTAAACAAATCCCAAGCTCCAAATCCAAATTTCCAAATGTTCGATATTTTATTATTAGATATTGTTTACCTGTCCCCGCGTTTTTTATTTGTCCCTTAGGACAAATCAGCAGGGGAGAGTTTAGATATTAGTATTTAGTGCTTTAATTTAAACGATCCGTCCGTCTTTCAATTTTATTATCCGGTCCGCTTTCCGGGCATATTCCTCATCATGCGTTACCATAACCAGGGTTTTCCCGTCAACTTTATTGATCCTATGTAAAATATTAATTATTTCCAAACTGGTTTTATAGTCCAGATTCCCGGTTGGTTCATCAGCCAGTATTACTCCCGGGTCATTGAACAGCGCCCGGGCAATAGCTACCCGTTGCTGTTCGCCGCCGGAAAGCTGGTTAGGCCAATGTCCCATTCTTTCTCCCAGGCCAACCTTACGCAATATTTCTTCAGCCCGGGACTGGTCTGCTTCCGGTGCGTGCAGTTTATCCTGGCTGATAAAGCTGGGCATCAATACATTTTCCAAGACAGTGAACTCAGGCAGCAGATGATAAAATTGGAAAATAAACCCGACTTTTTTATTCCGCAGGCCGGCTGTTTCCCGGTCACCAAGGTCCTTCGTGTTTACCCCGGCGAAGATCAAATCTCCGGCTGTGGGCTGGTCCAGGATACCCAGGATGTGCAATAAAGTACTTTTCCCGGCACCGCTGGGACCGATGATCGCCACAAATTCTCCAGCCTGAAGTTCCAGGTCTATCCCTTTTAAAACTTTTAATTCCTGGTCGCTGGCATAGTAATTCTTGGTCAGGTTTTTGGCAATAATGACCGGAGCCTGCTGTCCAACAGCCTGGGTAATGCTCCCGTCCTGGCCAATATCATCAAAACTAAGCTGTTCATTACTCATGCAATCTCCGTTTTATTCATAGCGAATAGCTTCAACCGGATTTAAACGGGAAGCCTTGTAAGACGGATAAATAGTAGCCAGGAAACTGATCACTAAGGCTGCTATGGCGATCACGCTAAAATCACTTATTTGCATTTTCACCGGCAAATGGTCCAGGTAATAAATATCTCCCGGTAGTTTAATAAATTTATACTTATCCAGCAGCACGCAGCCGAGCCAGCCGCCGGCTATTCCCAATACTAAGCCTAGAAAGCCAATGACTAATCCTTCCCAGATGAATATTTTCATGATCGCGGCACGGGTCGCGCCCAAGGCGCGCATTATCCCGATACAACGGGTTTTTTGTATCGTGATCATCATTAGTGTCCCGACAATATTAAAACAAGCCACCAGGACGATCAAAGTTAAAATGACAAACATGGCTATTTTTTCCAGTTTGAGCGCTGAAAAAAGATTGCGGTTCACTGCCATCCAGCCACGCACCCAATAAGGGAATCCTACGCTGTCCTGCAGTTCCTTGACCACCTGGTCAGCGGAGAAAAAGTTATCAGTTTTTACCTCTATCCCGGTGACCCTGTTCTTTACGCCAAAAATATTTTGGGCGCTCTCCAACGGGATGAAGGCCAGGTTCGCGTCATATTCATACATTCCTGAATCAAAGATCCCCACTACCTTGTATCTCTTCATGAGCGGTACGACACCTAAAGAAGAAGTTATGCCCTGCGAAGATATCATTACCAGTTCATCATTCAGGACCACCCGCAAGTTTTGGGCCAGCTCAGTGCCCAGGACAATACCGTCTACCGGGACAGTTTTGCTCTTTTTAGCCGGCTTTACCGGCACCAGTTTATCTAAGGTCCCAACTTTCATATAGGAAGAAAGGTTAGTCACCGTCAATAATTTAGAAGGTTGCACGCCTTTGACCACTACTCCGGTCACGCCATCAGGCGTTTTCAGGATAGCCTGGGCATACACAAAGGGGCTGGTCCCTAAGACGTGCTTATTCTCTTCGATCTTTTGGACCAATTTATTATAATTTTCAATCCCCCGTCCTGTCTGGGAGGTCACTACGATATGAGCGTTCACGCCTAATATTTTTGTGCGCAGGTCGTTTTGGAAACCATTCATGACGGAAAGCGTAATGATCAGTGCCATTACACCCACGGCTACACCGGCAATGGAAATGATCCCGATGAGCGACAAGAACATTTGTTCTTTCCTGAATTTCAGGTAGCGCAAGGCTACGCCAAGTTCAAATTTCATATTTTTAGTGTCCCTTATTACTTACCTTCCGGCCTCATTTGCGGGAACAGGATCACATCACGAATAGAGGCAGAATTGGTGATCACCATGATCAAACGGTCGATCCCGATACCCAGGCCACCGCAAGGCGGCATGCCATGCTCCAGGGCGCGGATATAGTCCTCATCAAGCATTTGCGCTTCTTCGTCGCCGCGCTCCCGCTGCGTGAGCTGCTGTTCCATCCGCTTCCTCTGTTCCAGCGGATCATTGAGCTCAGAATAGGCATTCGCCAACTCCTGGGCACCGATAAAAAGTTCAAAACGTTCGACGATATCCGGATTGTTTTTGGCATTTTTGGCCAAGGGAGATAATTCAGTCGGATAATCGCAAATAAAAGTCGGCTGGACCAATTTCTTTTCCACTAATTCTTCAAAGATCGTATTGATGATCTTATATTGGGAATCCTGGTCCTCAAACGGTACCTGTAAGTCACGGGCAATTTTCCTGGTTTCTGCCAGGGTTTTAGGCGTAATAAAATCAGCACCGGTATATTCCTTAACCGCTTCCAGCAGGGTCATTCTTTTCCAGTCGCCGGCGAAAACAATGGTATTTCCCTGGTACTCGACTTCCAGTTTGCCGGTACATTCTTTTACTACCGTTGTGATCAATTCACGGCACAGGTCCATGACCTGGTTGTAATCAGCGTAAGCCTGGTACAATTCGATCATGGTAAACTCGGGATTGTGCCGGGTAGAAATACCTTCATTACGGAAGTTCCGATTGATCTCATAAACCCGTTCCATTCCGCCGACGATCAAACGTTTCAGGTAAAGTTCCGGGGCGATCCGCAGGTACAAGTCTATGTCCAAGGCATTATGATGGGTGATGAACGGCTTGGCCGCGGCTCCGCCGGCCAAAGGTTGCATCATCGGCGTTTCCACTTCCAGGAATTCTTTTTCATCCAGGATCCTGCGCATCGTCTTGATCGCTTTAGAACGGAGGCGGAAAATATCCGCTACTTCGTCATTGGCGATTAAATCCACATAACGCTGGCGGTAGCGTGTTTCAATATCCTTCAAACCATGCCATTTTTCCGGCAAGGGGCGTAAAGCTTTAGACAGCAGGGTAACTTTCTGGGCCATAATGGTCAATTCACCGGTACGAGTACAAAACACGTTACCTTCTACGCCGATGATATCACCCATATCCAGGGTCTTAAAAATCGTGTATTCTGTCTCTCCTATCTTATCTTTGCGGACATAGATCTGGATCCTGCCAGAAGCATCCTTGAGAGTGGCAAAACATGCTTTCCCCATCAGGCGCATGGTCATAATGCGTCCGGCCAGCACAACTACTGTCGAGTCTTCCGCTTCTTGCTGTAGATGGCCAAATTGCTGGCGGATCTTGGCACTGCTGAAAGTGGACACAAATTTATTAGGATAAGGCTCAACCTGCTGGGCCTTTAAATCATCCAGTTTTTTCCGGCGTTGTAAATACTGGTCATTTAATTCTTCCACAAATTCCTCATCTTTCCGGTGTTGGTTATGAAATAATAGAATTATAGTATTATAGAGTATCTACTCGACGAATGTCAAGAATTAATAAGGGAGATCAGGCTATCAGAAAATCAGGACATCAGGGTTTCCCGATAACCTGATACTCTGATAATCTTCTTCCTGATATCCTGGTTACCTGATAAACTTCTTATTTAGACGGATTGAATTTAATACGGATAAGTTGAGGTTCATTAGCTGTAGGACGGATATCAAAGCGGTTGATCTCAATAGTCTCCCGCATACCTTTAGAGCTTTCTTTGCGCCGCGGATCCCGGCCCAGTTTATTTACTTCCCGGATGAAATCCGATAATTGCCGTTCCTGGACATGATAGAACAATTCCTGGTTATCACCGAACTGGGCTACTCTCCTGGCCTGGTAATTTTCCGCCAGAGTCTGTAAACGCTGCCGGGTACTGGCTATATCGTCTACTTCCATTTCTATTTCATAAGGCGCCTGGATACCGGCATCCTTATCCAGAGTTAAACCAGTTCTTTCCATTGGGGCGCTGTCTTCTTTATATCGCATCACCTCAGCAGCCGGGGCTGGACTGGCTGCTGATTTCGCTACAACTTTCTTCTCCTGTTCCTGGACCGGGTTTAACGACTGGAACGGAGCCACCAGCGGCACATTAGCGCCAGTAGTAAAGTCGTTCATAGTTTGTTTAGTTTTTGCTTGTTCCGCAACCCTGGTAGTGTATTTATTAACTGTGACCGCCAAAAAGAGAATGGTCACAGTGGTTACTACCACTGGTACCGGCCGCCAGGCGAATATCTCCCAGAATGATCTCTTTTGTATTCTTTGTTCAATACCGGCCCACATATTTTCCGGAGGTTCTATTTCCTTCAGGCTATTGACCAAGGTGACAGTTTTCCGCAGGTCTTCCAGTTCCCGCCGGCATTCCTGGCACTCGGCCAGATGACTTTCGACGATTCGTTTCTCTTCGTCGGAACACATCTGGTCAAGATAGGCAGATAATAATTCTCGAACATGTTTTTTTATACTCATCTTACATCACTTCCTTCAGCAGATCTTTTAATTCCAGCCGGGCCCGGGAAAGTCGACTCTTTACTGTTCCCAGGTTGCAGCCCAGGGTAGCGGCAATCTCCTCATACGAGCAACCCTGTATATCCCGTAAAATGATCACTTCCCTGTGTTCAGCGCTCAAGGTTTTGATCGCGGTTTGCACCTGGTCCTGGATCTCCCTGGTTTCCGCTTTAGCCAATGGGGTCGGATCATTCTTATCTTCAACTTGCCTGGTCATCTCGTCATCTTCGGTTTCAAAGGTTTCATCAAGGGACATCAGATTGGGTTGGGTTTTCCAGTGGCGCAGTTTGTTTTTGCAGGTATTACTGGCAATACAGTAAAGCCAGGTTGAAAAACTTGCTTCTCGCCTAAAATTCTTGATACCATTATAGACTCTCACAAATGTCTCCTGGGTGAGATCTCTGGCTTCTTCATAATCATCGACAAAGCGAAAACACAGGTTAAAGACCTTTTTCTGGTACTTGGCAAACAACTGGGAAAACGCTTGTTGGTCTCCCTGTTGGGTCCGTTCGACTAATTGGATATCGTCTAGATCTACCAAGACTCTCCCCTTATAGAGACACATTATCTGCCTGAAAGGTTCCCTTAAATTCAGCTGTAAAGCTGTAGAGATGTAAAGTTCTAGAGCTAGTACTTACTTTACATCTTTACATCTTGCTGAACATCCTGCTGGACTTCTACATCTTTAACTCTTGTTACTGACTGCTTTATCCAGAAACGCTTCGATAAACGGGTCTATCTCCCCATCCATGACTGCCTGCACATTCCCGATCTCTGTCCCGGTACGATGGTCTTTCACCAGGGTATAGGGGCAAAATACATAGGACCTGATCTGGCTGCCCCAGGCAATGGCCCCTTTATCATCATAATGTTTTTCTGCTTGTTTCCGCCGTTTATCCTGCTCCAGTTCATAGAGTTTGGCGCGCAGCAGTTTCATGGCCGTAGCCCGGTTTTTGATCTGGGACCGTTCTTTCTGGCTTTGCGCTACCAGATTTGTAGGCAGATGGGTGATCCTGATCGCTGATTCGGTTTTATTGACGTGTTGCCCGCCATGCCCGCCGGCACGGTATGTGTCGATGCGCAGATCACTTTCCTTAATGTCAATATTGATCTCATCTGAGATTTCGGGGATCACATCGCAAGAAGCGAATGTAGTATGCCGGCGCTTATTAGCGTCGAATGGGCTGATCCGTACCAGCCGGTGTACTCCGGTTTCTGATTTCAAATAGCCATACGCGTAGGGACCAGTAATGATAAAAGTAACGCTTTTTATGCCTGCTTCTTCCCCCGCTAATATATCCGTGATCTCCACCGGGAATCCTTTGCTCTCTGCCCAGCGACTGTACATCCGCAGCAGCATTTCTACCCAGTCACAGGCTTCGGTCCCGCCAGCGCCGGAGTGCAAGGTGACGATCGCGTTATTGCGGTCGAATTGCCCGCTTAGTTTGGCCCGGAAAATAAAAAGATCCAGCTTTTTCTGCAGTTTTTCAAAAATCAACTGCAGTTCCTGTTGGAGATGTTCATCATTTTCCTGCATGGCCATATCCAGCAGGTCCTGATTATCCCGCAATTCATGTTCTAACTGCTGGAACAAGGTCACGTCCTCTTTAAGACCATTCAAGCGCTGCATCAGCTTCTGGGCCTCTGGCTGGTTGCCCCAGAAACCAGCGGCACTGGTTTTTACTTCAATGGACGCGATTTCCCGTTGTTTGGCTTCTATTTCAAAGAAACCCCCGGAATTTTTCCAGGTTTTCTTTGACCTTATTTAATATTTCGGCAATTTGATTATTAGGCAACAGCTTTCCTCCTGATCAATCCACCGGTAAAACCCAGGATGACCATGAGTACGCACAACTTGGCGAACACATCCCCGTATTTAGTATAGACGGTCATTTTATTTTCCGGTGAGACCGGGAAAATACTGATCTCCGGTTTAAACAAATGAGTTTGACTGATAATATTGCCATAGGGATCGATATATCCGGAAATACCGGTACTGGCACTCCTGATGACCCAGCGCCGGTTCTCGATCGCCCGGAAGACATTCATATAGAAGTGCTGATATGGAGCCGCGGTATCCAGGTACCAGGAATCAATAGTAATATTAACGATCACTTCCGCGCCGTTCTTTACCAGGCGCCGCACCAAGTCTGGGAAAATATCTTCGTAACAGATATTTACGCCATAATGGCCATGGGGCGTTTTCATGAGATCCAGGCTATTACCCGGGATAAAATCACCCATTTCTTTCAATACCGGGACGATCTTTTCCAAATACTTTCGAAAGGGTACGAATTCACCAAAAGGCACCAGATGGCCCTTATTATATTGTCCGGCGATATTCCCGTCCGGTGTAACCAGGAAACAAGAAGTATAGGCCCGGGTATCACCAGGCCCCACTACATCCACTGAACCGACCAGCAAATACGCTTTGCTTTTACCAGCCATTTCCGTTGTTTTATCCAATAAAAACCGGTCGTATTTCAATAATCCCGGTATAGCTGTTTCAGGAAAAACAATGACCTCAAGATCATTATTTTTTAAGCGGTCAATATAATAAGCATATCGTCCCATGATATTGATCTTTTCCTGCGCATCCCATTTCACGTCCGGAGGAATATTCGGCTGGATGACCGCGGTTTTAATCAACTTTTGTTTAACCGGCCCCTGCTGACGCGCTAAAACAATGAAACCATAACCAAAAACCAGGACCAGGACCATGGCAAATACTTCCAGGCTCTTAAGACTCTGCTTGCGATGGTTCAATTCTAAACTATAACTGATCATTTTAGCGGCCAGGGCATTGACCAGTACCAGCAGGAAAGATACCCCGTATACCCCGGTAATCGCGGAAACCTGTGCCACCAAGAGATTATTCCACTGACTATAGCCCAGCAAGTTCCAGGGGAAGCCGGTAAATAAATAGGTTCGCAAATATTCCAAGCTAACCCATAATGCGGCAATAAAAAATATATTGAACGAATAAAAATAACGATTAAAGAAACTGGTAATGCCGCAGAATAACGCTATAAATAAAGCCAGGTATGTTATCAGTAAAGCACTGATGGCAATACTCATCAACCAGGAAAGATTGCCATAAACATGCAAAGTACCGACCAGCCAATAGAGAGTAGCCGCATAAAAAATAAAACCAGTTATTAATCCGTTCAGGAAAGACCGTCCGAATTTTTCGCCTTCTATGCTGATCAACAGCGGGATCAGGCAAATCCACGCCAGATACGACAGGTCGTATTTGGGGAAAATCAGTATCATTATCAGCGCTGAACTTAAGGTCATGATACTGTTCCTGGTCAATAGTCTAATCATAGTCTACTCATTTTGCCCACAGCACTTTTTATATTTTTTGCCGCTGCCGCACGGACAGGGATCATTACGTCCGATCTTATCCAGTTTTTGCGGTTGCGGTCTGGGCGCGGAAATAATCGGTTTGGCAGGAATAGGCTGTCCTTCTAGCGGCCTGGGTCGCGGCCGTTCCTGCGGCTGGGCCACCATTTTTACTTTAAAAAGATACCCGCCGACCTCTTCTTTGATCCTCATGATCATATTACTGAAAAGCCGGAAAGCTTCATGCTGGTATTCTACCAGAGGGTCTTTCTGCCCGTAAGCGCGCAAACCGATCCCTTTACGTAGCTGATCGATATCATATAAGTGTTCTTTCCAGCAATTATCCACTACCTGCAGTACAACCC
Source organism: bacterium (assembly GCA_028712365.1). Classification (GTDB taxonomy): domain Bacteria; phylum CAYTYR01; class UBA6262; order UBA6262; family UBA6262; genus UBA6262. Next base: position 8,591 of record JAQTQE010000031.1, on the reverse strand, counting down.
GCCTTTCCAGGAAACGCATCATTTCTGCGCCAATAGACGCTTCTTTATCATCATAAGCCTTTTTTATTCTTTCCAGGACCATATCTTTAAATGACAGGTGATTCAGCCGCAGAAGTTCTTCCTGGCTGATACTAAACTCCTGGCCATAAGTTTGTTTAACCCAGGCGGAAAAAGCATTGATCTCCCACTTTTCCGGGTAAACACCTTCCGGGCAATACAGGCCGACTTTTTCTTCTACTACTTCATTGACCATTTCCAGCACATGCTCTTTCAGATCTTCACCGGAAAGAACCATCTGCCGTTGTTCATAGATCACTTCCCGTTGTTTGTTCATGATGTTGTCATAATCCAGCAATTGTTTGCGGATATCAAAGTTCATCGCTTCCACTTTACGCTGGGCTGATTCAATAGCCCGGGAAATAAGCGGGTGCTGGATATCCTCGCCTTCCTGCATGCCGAGTTTATCCATCACAAAACTGATCCGGTCAGAACCGAACAGCCTCATTAGTTCATCTTCCAGTGATAGGTAGAACCGGCTTGAGCCAGGATCGCCTTGCCGGCCGCTGCGACCGCGCAATTGGTTATCGATGCGCCGTGATTCATGGCGTTCTGTGCCCAGCACATACAAGCCGCCGGCAGCGACTACGGCTTCATGCTCGATATCTGTTTCCTTCTTGATCTCACCGACCAGTTTACGATACTGGTCCCGCGCCGACAAAACATTAGGATCGGTCGTAGGAGTATATTCACTGGCCAAAGCGATCAGGTCCGGATCCATGCCCCAGCTTTTCATTTTTTCTTTAGCGATATAAGCAGGATTGCCACCCAGGATGATATCTGTGCCGCGACCCGCCATATTGGTAGCGATAGTCACCCCGCTTTTGCGGCCGGCCTGGGCAATAATAAAAGCTTCTTGTTCATGATATTTGGCATTCAGCAAATTATGCTGCAGCCCCTGCTTGCGCAGCATGGCGCTGATCTTTTCACTTTTTTCAATAGAACGCGTACCGACCAGCACCGGCTGGCCTTTTTTATTGCATTCCGTAATATCCTTGACGATCGCGTTATACTTGTCTTTTTCCGTCTTATAGATCACATCAGCATGGTCCGCACGGATCATTTTCTGATTAGTCGGCACTTCCATGACATCCAGTTTATAAATATGGAAAAATTCTTCCCTTTCAGTGGCGGCCGTACCAGTCATGCCAGAGAGCTTATTATACAATTTGAAGAAATTCTGGAACGTAATAGTCGCCAATGTCTGGTTCTCTTCGGCAATACGCACGTTTTCCTTGGCTTCCACTGCCTGGTGCAGTCCTTCGCTCCAGCGCCTTCCCGGCATTAACCGTCCGGTAAATTCATCAACGATAATGACCTCACCGTCTTTGACCACATAATCAACATCTTTTTTAAATAGGTCGTGGGCCCGGCCGGCTTGCAGGATGTGATGGACCCATTCACTTTGCATATCTTCATAAAGGTTAGGAATACCCAGTAACTTTTCGCATTTGGCCACGCCTTCTTCCGTCAGCGTCCAAAGATTATTTTTTTCATCAACTATGGCATCATAACCTTTCTGCAAATTAACTTCCTTATATTTGGCGTCTATTTCTTCTTTTTCCGTGACCCAGCGCCGTTTTAAATGAGGAATAATGCGGTTAATGACGTAATATTTCTCCGTAGATTCCTCGGCTGGCCCGGAAATGATCAATGGGGTGCGCGCTTCATCCACCAGGATGCTGTCCACTTCGTCCACCACGGCAAAATTCAGTTCGCGCAGAACACAGTCTTCCTTGGCCACAGCCATATTATCCCGCAGGTAATCAAAACCTATTTCATTATTGGTGACATAGGTGATATCACAGCGGTACGCGGCTTGGCGCGCCTGATTATCCAAGTCATGCTGGACCACTCCCACGCTCAAACCCAGGAATTTGTAGATCGGGGACATCCATTCACTGTCCCGTTTAGCCAGGTAATCATTGACCGTGACCAGGTGTACTCCTTTGCCGGTAATGCTGTTGAGATATACCGGCAGGGTCGCGACCAGGGTTTTACCTTCGCCAGTCCTCATTTCCGCGATCTTGCCCTGATGCAGGACAATACCACCCATTAATTGGACATCAAAGTGGCGCATCTGGAGAGTTCTCTTGCCTGCTTCCCGGACTACGGCAAAAGCCTCTGGCAGGAGCTCATCCAGGGTTTCGCCGGCTGTATGGCGTTGCCGGAATTCATCCAGCTTGGCGCGCAAGTCAGCGTCAGACAAGGAAATCATCTTTGGCTCATAGCTATTGATCTGTTCTACCAGCGGCAACATTTTCTTCAGATCCCGTTCATTTTTAGTGCCAATTATTTTTTGGAATATCCAACCCAACATAAGAGTAAATCCTAATTTCTAATATCGAATTTCTAAACAAATACAAAATTACAATTACCAAAAGTTTAGATATTAGATATTGTTTAGTATTTGGAATTTCGTGCTTAGAATTTATTTTTATAGTATATCATACTTTAGTCGAAAAAGCAAACCCTGTCAGAGTGTTTTCTAACAGGGATATTATTGATCAGGTTATCAGGAAATCCGGATATCCTGGGTACCTGATATTCTCTCATTACTTACTGCACTACCGCTATCTTTTCCCGTATATCTATCCCGCTGCCGTTTATGCGCAGCTGGTACAGGCCTGAAGACACTATTTTCCCATCTTGTCCATGGCCATCCCAGCTGATCATTTCCTGGGCTTTTTCTTTGGCCATAACCGCATTTTTCCAGATCACCTGGCCGGTCAGGGAACGTATCTCCATTTCTACCTGGCCATCCTTATCCGGACATATCATAATATATAATCTTTCTTCTTTCGCCGGTTCAATGAAGCCTTTGGCTCCGCCCAATACCGTGATACCTTCCTGTTCACATATGACCAGGCCATTGATCTTAAAAGCAATAATGAACATATCAGCGTAGCCGGCATTCCTATTGCCGGCAAAATTGCCTTCGGTATATCCGGCCACATATACATGGCCAGCCCTATCCGCGGCGATCCCGCTGCAAAAATCATTCTTATCCGTGCCCAACTCCGTGAGCCAGGGTTTATTTCCGCAAGCATAATACTTCACCAGGAAAATATCAGCCAAGCCTTTATTCTTGCTTTGTCCCAAATTACCCGTAGTATCTCCGGCAATACAGACCGCCCCGGTACCATCAATAGCCAGTCCCAGGCTGGAATCTGACGCCCGTGAACCTAGTTGGCGACTCCATATTTTCTGGCCATTGTCATCAAACCTGGCCAGGAAAATATCTCCTGATCCTTTACTGGTCTTACCTTGCACCTGGCCTTTGGTCTCACCGGATACATATATATTCCCGGTACTATCACCGGCCACTCCGCCGCTAAAATCATTAGCCGCTGTGCCTATCTGTTTAAGCCAAAGACGATCACCATACGGATTATATTTGGCCAGGAAAATATCATACCCGCTAAAGGCTGTTTTTGGCTCAAGGACACCGCTGGTATCACCGGTGATAAATATATTGCCGGAACCGCCAACCATGACCATTTTAGTATGTTCGGCAAAAGCGGTACCGAACTGGGCGCCCCATAGCCGATCGCCGGCAGGATCAAACTTCATGATAAAAACATCGGCTTCCCCATAATTTCTGGTACCAGTCAGTTTGCCATAGGTATCCCCGACTACATAAGCATTGCCATCCTTATCGCTGGTCACACTGAAGCCATAATCTGATTCTGAAGACCCAAATTGCTTGATCCATAATATCTTACCAGAGGGCTCGATCTTGATCAGGAATATATCAGCCCCTCCGGCATTGGGTTTCCCGTCGAAACAGCCGTAGGTATGCCCGGTAACAAAAATATTCCCTAATGTATCGCAAACCAGGGCGGCTCCCTGGTCAGATTCCACGGTACCCAACTGCCTGGTCCATAATTCCTGGCCATTGGCATCATACTTGGCGACAAACATATCCACCCCGCCAATATGACGATTACCGTTTAAAGAGGACTCAGTATATCCAGTAATACAAATATTGCCCGCGGGATCACAAACGATCCCCTGAATAAAGTCTGGCCCGGAACTGCCAAATTCCTTAACCCATTGCACGTTTAGATCTTCTGTTAATGCCACCTGGAAAGAACCACATGACATTAAAAAAAGAAAAAACGCAGTTTTTAATACTTTACCGGCCATTACTCACCCGTCTGCGTTATTTAGTGTCCTGATATATATAATAGTAGCACATTCCCGCTAAAAAGCAACTAAAAAAAAGGCCTGCCCCGATATACTCGGGGCAGGTAATTCGTTAAAAATTCAAATCCGGTTAGGGATTATTATATTTTAACTACATTTTTGGCCTGTGGGCCTTTTGCGCCATCTTCAACGTCGAACTCAACTGCTTGCCCTTCGGCTAAGCTCTTGAATCCTTCGCCGTTGATCGCAGAGTAATGTACAAATACATCACCACTGCCGTCTTCTTTTTCAATGAAGCCGTAACCTTTGGCGTCATTGAACCATTTAACTTTTCCTTTCATCAACAGCCGTTCCTCCTTCTTTCTACATTCCGAAGGTGTTACTCCCAAAAATGGTTTTACATCCTTCATATTTAATAATAGCAGAGATTCCTAATTAAGTCAAGTACTTTCTTAAAAATAGTCATAGTTGTTAGGCCTAGAAGTAAGTATAGAAGTAGGTCTAAAGTTTATAGTTTAAAGCCTGATGCCCATAGACCTCAGACCAAACTTACTTCTTAACCTTTCACCCCTAGCCTTATTTTTGCACTTGATTCACTTCCACTATTATTCTTTCAGCAAATCTTTGTCCTACTTCCTGCTCACTCGGGACCGCTGCGGAGATAGTTAGGAAATGCGGCCGGTCCTCATCCTTCACTATATAAGTGGCTTTAGCTATACCGCTATTATTGGTCACCAATGCTCCGGTCGCCAGATTGCGGCACGAAGCAGTAATAGTGCCAATCTGGGTGACGCAGTACTCCACTGTTTTGTTCGCAGCCGGATGGCCGTTTTCAAAATATTTTATCGAAATAGTCACTGTATCGCCGTTATTGTATACCGGCTGGTCAGTGCTGATCTTTAGGTCCTGTCCCATGATCTGTTCATTATTAGCGACATAAATGGCCAGCGACTGCTTAATAATCACTTGCTTGCCTTCTCTGGTAGTATAACGAACCTTCAAATCATATTTACCGTCATTTAATGCTTTAGTATCCAGTTCAGCCCGCCACCAATTCGCCGTATTGGCCAGTTCCTGCCAGGTACTGCCATCAGTCGAATATTCGACTTTAGCCAGATTTGGCAATAATGCTGTTTTAGTATATACCTCTACCGGAACTATACCCTGAACTTTATTGGCATCACGAGGAGCGATCACCAGCGCCTCATAGAATTTTTCCATCGCGCCTACTGCTTTTCGCGGGGAACCAGCCAGATTTACGTCATCCGGCATGGCTACAATACCAAACCATTCCTCTGGTTCGGTTTCCTCATGGCGTTCTTCATCACCTTCTCCCTCATTATTTTTCCACCATTCATCAATAAAGGAGAAAATACAAGCGCCATTACCTTTTTCCGCGATCATAGAGTAGGTATCCTTAACAATACCAATAGCCTGTTCATCTTCAGTATTACCGCCATAGCCGAAGTTGCCTTCACCGCGCTTAGACATGCTATAACCATATTCAGTCCCGATCAACGGCTTCCCGTTGGCTATAGACCTTTTCATCCAGCCGAGATACCCGCGATAACCCATATTCACCACATGGGACTTATCATAACCATAATGGTTGATGCAGATAAAATCCCAGTTCTTCGTGCTTAACATATCCGAACGGGGCCAATTAGCCAAAGAAACATACGCGCCTGGTTGTAATTCCTTGATCTTGGCAGTAATGAGATCATAAAATTCATTGGTTTTGGCCAAGCTAGCCTGGGCGATCTTTCCCGGAGGCGGCTCATTCATCAACAAATACCCGATAATATTCCCATGTTCCCGGTTGATTTTCATTTCATCTTCGGTCGTAGTCAAAGAATTATCCCAAAAACTCTTATCCGAAAAATCAGCCATGGGCGGCACCCAGATACTCATGCCTTGAATGATCAAGAGCCCGTATTTATGCGCCAGTTCCATCATATATTCATCCAGGTCCCGGCCAGACCAGTTGCGGATCGTATTAAAACCGATCTTCTTCATCAACTGGAAATCTTTTTCGATCACATCATAGTCGCGGGGATAGGGCTTATTAGGAGAAGTATGCGGGCGATAAGGAGCATAACCGATGCCGCACACTACATATTTTTCATCATTGACATAAATATCGTCACCGCGAAATTCTATTTTTTCTTTCGGCAGGGCGATCGTATCCGGCAAATTGACCGCTACATCAGCGCTGGCAGCGCCGTCTTTGCCGCCTTTGGTCGCCACTACTTTATAAACCGCTTTTACACCGGCGGTAGCTTTCTTATCTACATAGAAAGGATCCCGTGCCCGGCCCACGACTTTCCCGTCGCGATATACTTTATAGTAAAAAGTATCTTCGATCTGTTCCCACATCAGGTAAACCTTGCCTAACGCTTCCCAGGAAGGGACGACTTTCAGTTTCCTGATGCTGCCGCCAGATTCCTGCGCCCAGGCCGGCACCATGGTCAGTAGCACCGCGGCGATCAGCAATAACAAAACAATTATTTTTTTCATTTTCCTATTTTACTCCTTTGGTATTATTAATTACTGGATGTTTCTTCCTGCGACCATAATTCCTTAAGTGTATAGTAAGCTTTCTTAGGTATGCGCTTATTATTGCCCAGGACATCTTGTTCTGGATCCAGGGAAACTATACCCCACCATTCTTCATTCATATTCATGCCTTCCGGAGCTTTAATATCGCAATAATAGGCCCCATGGCACCATTGGCCGTTAGTATCATGGACCGCCCAACTGGATGAGTCTGCTTCAGCCGCTTTCCACCATTCATCATTCCATTCAAATACGCAGCCCCCCAGGCAATTGCCGAGACCGGCAGGATTACCAGGTAAATTCTTGACTATTTCCAACCATTGGCTTTTAATAAAAGCCGCTTGGGTTTCCTGGTCTTCTTTTTGTTTGGCCGCGTCAAAAGAATCACAGCCAAATTCGCTAAAAATGATCGGTTTGCCCCATTTGATCTCTACTTCTCTAAAAAGATTGCCAAATGACTTGCCGCGATATACCGTAGCGCCCAGCACATCAACATTGGCGCAATAGCGTTTAGCGATCTCCACATCAGCCAAGTCACCGTTACCCATCATGATCGGATGATCAGTATCGATCTTCTTGATGGCTTTGGCCACTTTCTCGATGAACTGATAGTAGATCTTCGCTTTGGCGATCCTTTTCTTATAAGGATCTTTCATCGCTTCTATTTCTTTAGTCGTCCAGGGATTTACTTTTTGCGGACCGAAAGAAAAATTATTTTCATTACCCAGGCACCACATCAGGATACCTGGTTCGTCCTTATATTCTTTAACCATTCTCTCAACATCAGCGATGGTCCTCTTTTGAAAATCTTCGTCAGCGTAATTAGCCGAAGGATAAGCCCAAAAACCAAGATAATGGGTCATGATGGTACGCACGCCAAATTCCTCATGCAAGTCACGAATAAGCTGACGCGTTTGCGCAGGACTTTCCCCCTCTTGGTAGATCCTGATCGTATTGACTCCCAGTTCTTTCATTAGTGGGCCGTCCACATTGATCCAAGGCTTACCAGGATCATCCCAAAAATTATGTTCATAGTTTTTCCCGATCGGGATTGGGCTATAGCATGCTCCATGCACAATATAAGGTTCACCTTCCACCAGCAATTGGTACTCACCGGTTTTCTTCTGGCCAATACTGATCCGCGGTTCTTTCGCGCTCAGTACCGCGACCAGAGAAAAACTCAGCAGTAACAATAAAGACAAACCAAAAACTTTTTTCACTGCGACCCCCTCTTGTAGTATATATTATTTAATAATGGCTATTTTGCCTCTTCTCAAGGTTTCGCCTTCCTGGACTACATACAAATAAATACCGCTGGCTATTTTCCGTCCCAAACTGTTCACCAAGTCCCAGCAGTACGGATTAGCGTTGATATTGGCATCGGCGTAGATCAAGTCCCCGTTCAAATCATAAATACTTAATGCCGCCTGGCGGGATATATTGGCAAAATATACTTTCTGGTTCTGGACCAGCTTGCAAGGATTGGGATATGCATATACCGTGTCAGCCACGCTTATCTCAAAGCCATTCGCCAGGGTTCCGCTTTTAGTATCCGTATTGATCACCACCACATTCCACAGCCCGGTATTCCTGTTCCTGATATCCAACAAGCCGGAAACTTGCGTTATCGAATCATAGGTAGTCTCAGTGGCCACGATATCATTTTCACCGGTCCTGTTCAGTATTATTTGACCACCGCTATAGAAATTAGTTCCGGTGATCTGCACCCTGACCTGGTTATGGTTACTGGCCCGTGCCGGTTCGATCGAATTGATCACCGGAAGATAACCGGTAATCGTAAAGGGCATATTCTTAGCGACGGTTATGTC
>JAQTQE010000002.1 GCA_028712365.1 bacterium | reverse complement strand
CTGGCGCCAGCGCGATCGCGGTGGGAGTTGGTAATTTTGTCGATCCTAAAATACCTTTAAACATTATCAAGGGATTAGGGCATTATTTAAAAGAACATCATCTAGGGCAGATCAAAGAACTTATAGGGGCTTTGGATGTTAAGTAAATTAATTGTCGCTCTCGATGTGGATAATAAAGAAAAAGCAGCAGTTTTAGTTGACCAATTGGCAGATATCACTGATATCTTCAAGGTAGGTTTACAATTATTCACTATTGCCGGTCCAGAGATAGTCAAGCTCATCCAGGATAAAGGTTCCAAAGTTTTTCTGGACCTTAAACTTCATGACATACCTAACACCGTGGCTAAGGCCGTGGAATCAGGACAGAAAATGGGAGTATGGGCAATGACCCTGCATATAGCGGGAGGCAAAGAAATGCTTTTAACTGCTGCCGGCATACATCCTCGGCCGCAATTATGGGGAGTCACTGTCCTGACCAGCTTAAATGATGATAACCTAAAACAAATAGGTTACCGGCATACGGTGAAGGACCAGGTCATTAATTTTGCTAAAATAGCTAAGGACAACCAGCTCGATGGTCTTATCTGCTCTCCGCAGGAGATCAGCCATGTCCGTCCTCTGGTGGGAGACGCATTTACTATCGTAACGCCCGGTGTACGGGTTAAAAAAAGCAGTGATGATCAGAAAAGAACCATGAGCGCTGCGGAAGCGGTGAAATCAGGAGCGGATTTTATTGTTGTCGGCCGGCCCATCCTGGAAGCTGCTGACGCGCGTACGGCGACTTTATCCATACTGAAAGACATAGGGGAACAATGATCAATCCAAAAGCTGTATTAGAAATGTTCCAGGAAAATAATGCGCTGTTAAAAGGTCATTTTTTATTGTCCAGCGGGCTGCACAGCGAAAGATACCTGCAATGCGCTTTGGTATTGCAGCATCCAAAGCTGGCGAAAAAGCTGGGCCAGGCTTTAGCAGAGAAGTTTAAAGCTCTCTCAGTAGATACTGTCATCAGTCCGGCTTTGGGCGGACTGATCATTGGCTATGAAGTGGCTAAAGCATTAGGGGTTCGTTTTATTTTTACGGAAAGACAGGATGGGCAAATGACCCTGCGCCGCGGATTTACTTTAAATCCCGGGGAAAGAATGATCGTCATCGAAGATGTTTTCACGACCGGGGGATCCACCAAAGAAGTCATGGCCACAGTCGAACAGTCTGGAGCCAAAGTAGTGGGAGTCGGAGCCATAATTAATCGCAGTGAAAAAGAGATTTCCTTTGGCGTTCCCAGCCAATACCTGCTGCCATTACAGGTTAAGACTTATGAACCGGCAAAATGTCCTTTATGCAAGGAAGGATTGCCGTTCTTTAAACCAGGATCTAGGAGTGCAGCTAAAAGCTGAAAGCTAAATGCTAAATGCTAGGTGTAAAGGTGTAGAGGTGTAAAGTAACTACGGAAAAGGAGAATTTGAATCTTGGATTATCGTAAAGCAGGAGTAAACATCGACGCCGGTGAAATATTAGTGGAAATGATCAAGCCTTTGGCCAAAGCCACAAAGAGGCTTGAGGTCATAGCGGATATCGGCGGATTCAGCGCTTTATTTGACGGGTCGTTTAAAAAATATAAACATCCCGTACTGGTTTCTTCTACTGACGGAGTTGGCACTAAATTGAAACTGGCTTTTTTATTGAACAAACATAATACCGTAGGCATAGACCTGGTAGCCATGAGCGTTAATGATATTATCACCTGTGGCGCGGAACCTCTTTTTTTCCTGGATTATTTTGCCTGCGGTAAGCTGGCTCCTAAAACAGCGGCGCTGGTCATTAGCGGTATCGCTGCGGGCTGTAAACAATCTAATTGCACCTTGATCGGCGGGGAAACAGCTGAAATGCCGGGATTTTATTCGGCCGGGGAATATGACCTGGCTGGTTTTGTCGTCGGGGTAGTTGATAAAAGCAAGATCATTGACGGCTCAAAAATAAAGCCAGGAGATGTTGTGCTGGGATTGCCCTCCAGTGGTCCTCATTCTAACGGGTATTCCCTGATCCGGAAAATATTCAGTGACCACGAACTTAAAAAATACCAGCATGAACTTTTTGCCCCCACCAAAATATATGTCGCGGAAGTATTGTCTGCCATTCGCCGTCTGCCGTCTGCTATCAAAGGGATCGCCCATATTACCGGCGGGGGATTCCTGGATAATATTCCCCGTATCTTACCGGCTCATTGCCAGGTTGTCATCCAGGAAGGAAACTGGAAAATACCCCCGATATTCATGACCATGCAAGAAAAAGGAAAAGTACCTTATAAAGAGATGTACCGTACTTTCAATATGGGCATCGGCTTAGTTCTGATCGCTGCCGCAAAAGATGTACCAAAAATTACAGCGCAATTAAAAGATTCTATTATCATCGGGCAGGTAGTTAAAGGTAACAAGGAAGAGGTTAAGATAATTTGAAAACAATTCCTTTAAAAATCGGGGTATTGGTTTCCGGCGGCGGCAGCAACCTGCAGGCGATCATTGATGCGGTACGCCGCCACAGGATTAAAGCCGAGATTAGTATAGTCATTAGTAATAAAGCTGATGCTTATGCCTTGACCCGGGCCGGGAAATATCGGATCCCGACACTCTATGTGGATCCTAAAAACTATAAAGACCGGGAAGCGTATACCCGGGCCATAACCGATGAATTGAAAAATAGGGGAGTAGGCTTGGTCTGCCTGGCTGGATTCATGTGTATTTTAACTTCATATTTTATAAAGAATTTCCCGCTGCAGGCGATGAATATCCATCCGGCTCTTTTACCGGCTTTCGGCGGCGCCGGTATGTACGGCCATCATGTACATGAAGCGGTCTTGCGATCAGGCGCAAAGTATTCCGGCTGCACTGTCCATTTTGTCGACGAAGGTTGTGATACCGGGCCGATCATCCTGCAGCAAATGGTACCGGTAAAAGATGGCGATACAGTGGATACTTTAGCCAAACGTATCTTATCAGTTGAACATAGATTGTACCCGTTAGCGATAAAATATTTTGCCGCCGGCAAGCTTCAGGTTGTCGGTAAAAGGGTCTGCTTATTAAAATGAAATCTTCGTTAACTGAAAAATTAATAGTAGCCTTACTTTGCCTGGCGATCATCCCGCTGGTATTGGTTTCTTTGATCGCTATAGCTGATTTAAATAAAGTTTCTAAATTATTCAGCTTGAACACGGAAGCGGTGCAGCAAAATAATTACCAGGAATCAAAAAGAATTATTGAAAACCTGGCCCAACAAAATGTCAAGGAAATATCAGCTCATGTCGTCCATGAAATCGAGCTTTATATAGCGGCGCATCCAAAACAGACCTTAGCCGATTTAAGGAAACAAAAGAATTTTCGAAGAATCGCCTTGCAAAAAGTAGGTGAAAACGGTTATACTGCTATACATGAGATACCCAGTGGCATTAATCGTTTTCATCCTAATCCGGAAGTAGAAGATAAAGACCTGCTATTAATGGCTGGTGAACTGCCGGAATTCGGGCGGCTGATCCGGGAGCATGTCCAGGCCGGAGGCAAAGAACTGGGTGGGTTTTACAACTGGCGTGAGCAAAATGGCAAAATAAGAAAAAAATATATGTATCTCCGAGTTGTTTCTTTGAAAACTGCCGACAATATAAAATTGGGTTTAGGCGCAACTACATACGTAGATGACTATTCTGTCATCCTTACGGCCATAAATGACCGTACGCAGCAGATATTGCAGCAAACGCAAAAAGATACTCGCGCTATCATCAATTCGATTTATGTGCGCAATATCATTATATTGTTATCTTTGATCATTATCCTGGCACTGGTTATTATGCTTTTTATCAAGCAATCGATCAAGCCGATACGACAGTTGATCGAAGAAATGAATAGTTTCGCGGCTGGCAATAAAAGCATCGTAGTAAACGTCAGCGCGCAGGATGAAATAGGACAGTTGGCCAAATCATTTGACCTGATGATCAAAAAGATCTTGCTGGAAGAAGGTAAGACCAAAGAAGTTTATCTTGGCATTATCGCTACCCTGGCCAAAGCTTTGGAAACAAAAGATGCCTATACCCTGGGACATACGGAGCGGGTTACTGAATACGCGGTAAAGATCGCCAAATATATGGGTTTAAAAGAAGATGATATAGAAGTGCTTCACAAAGCAGCGCTGATCCATGATATCGGTAAGATCGGTATCAAATCAGAGATCCTGAATAAAAAGGAAACCCTCAACGATGAAGACTGGAAGGTGATCAAGACTCATCCGATCATGGGTATAAATATACTAAGCCCGATGAAGATCCTTGGTAATATGCTCCCGATCATCCGTTATCATCATGAGCGCTATGACGGGGCCGGATATCCTGAGGGATTGGCCAGGGAAGAGATCCCCATTGGGGCCAGGATACTTTCCGTAGCTGATAGTTATGACGCCATGACCAGCGATCGCCCATACCATGAAAGGTTCCCGATCGAGCAGGCGATTGCGGAGATCAAAAATAATTCCGGAACGCAATTTGATCCGGATGTGGTAAAAGCCCTGCTGGAAATTTTAAAAAATGAGGAAACAAACAAACAAAAAGCTTGAAGAAGGGGGGGATGATAATGGCAAAGAAAAAGAAAAAAGTCGCCAAGAAAAAAAAGAAAAAATAGTTTCTTGCTAGTCATCCACGAATGATTTAGAAATCAGTGGCCACTGATTAGTTAATTTCATAAAAAAATTAACGCGATTTAGAAATATTTACTTTCTAAGTAGAAGTATTTTATTGTCTAAAGATATAATATTAAAGGATGTTTTATGACTAAAATTAGAAGAGCCCTTATAAGTGTTAGTGACAAAACCGGCTTAGAGGATCTAGCCAGTTTATTAGAACAACTGGGCGTGGAAATATTGTCTACCGGCGGAACATCAAAATATTTGAAAGACCATGGACTGAAAATAAAGGATGTTAGTGATTTTACCGGTTTTGCCGAGATGCTGGATGGACGGGTTAAAACCCTGCATCCTAAGATCCATGGTGGTTTATTGGCTTTGCGTAAAAACGCGGATCATCAGGCCCAAGTCAAGAAACATGGCCTTGAATATATAGATATGGTAGTAGTCAACCTGTACCCGTTTGAAAAAACACTGCAAAAAACGAATGTATCCAAAGAAGAGATCATTGAAAACATTGATATCGGCGGACCGGCTATGCTGCGTTCCTCGGCTAAAAATTACCAGGATGTAGCGGTAGTATGCGATCCCGGGGATTATGAAAATATTATTAATGAGCTAAAAGAAAACAAGGGGGAATTGCCGCTGGCTACCAAGGAAAGGCTAGCCGGCAAGGTATTCACTCATACTTCCGGTTATGACGCTGTTATCAGCAACTATTTTGCGCAACAAGAAGCGCAGAGGAGTCTATTGCCTGATACCTTGCTTTTGCGTCTAAACCGGGTACAGGCCCTGCGTTATGGTGAAAATCCCCACCAGCAGGCTGCTCTATACCGCCAAGCCGGATGGCAACGCCCCGAAGACCTGGTTAATTTAAAACAAAAGCATGGCAAAGAATTATCATTCAATAACCTGCTTGATCTGGAAGCAGCCTGGAATATAGTCAAGGATTTCGGGACAGAGAAGGTAGCAGTCATAGTAAAACACAACAACCCGTGCGGTGTCGGACGGGGAGAAACACTGCTGGAGTCATACCAGCGCGCTTTGGCTTGTGACCCGGTCAGTGCTTACGGCGGCATTGTGGCTACCAGTTTCATTATTGATGAAGAGACCGCCAAGGAAATGAGTAAAACATTCCTGGAGCTGACTATTGCCCCGGCTTATACTGAAGGAGCTTTAAAAGTACTGCAGGAAAAAAAGAACCTGCGCATTATTGAACTGCCGCTGCCGAAATTACCGATACAGGATATTGATGTCAAGAAGATCAGTGGCGGCTTCCTGGTCCAGGAAAAGGATATTTTGAGAAATATAGCGAATCTTAAAGTAGTGACCAAGCGCAATCCTACTGAAGCTGAAATGTCAGCGCTTTTATTTGCCTGGATCGTCTGTAAAAATGTGAAATCCAATGCTATTGTTTACGCGTCAAAAGACCAGACTATCGGGATCGGCGGCGGGCAGACCAGCCGTGTTGATTCCAGCGAGATAGCGGTCTTGAAAGCCCAAAAGCATGGCCTAAGCACTCATGGTACCGTAATGGCCAGTGATGCTTTCTTCCCGTTCCGAGACGGGGTTGATGCCGCGGCTAAAGCCGGAGTGACCGCGGTCATACAACCGGGTGGATCAGTGCGGGACGAAGAAGTGATCCAGGCTTGTAATGAAAATAATATCGCCATGATATTTACGGGAGTACGGCATTTCAAGCACTAAGAAGAAGTTCATAGTTCATAGTTGATCGTTGATTTAAAAAGCATTTTCTATCAACTACCAGCTCCGGTTTCATCGGAGCGTACTATCAACTATCAACAGGAGTTAAAATGAGGCCGACCTGGGACCAATATTTTATGCAAATAGCTAAAATAATCGCAACACGCTCAACCTGTCTACGGCGTAGCGTCGGCGCGGTCCTGGTCAAGGACAAACGGATCATCGCCACAGGTTACAACGGGACCCTGACTAAACTGCCGCATTGTGAGATTACCGGCTGCCTCAGGGATAAACAGAAGATCCCTTCCGGACAACGACAGGAATTGTGCCGGGGAATGCATGCCGAGGCCAATGCCCTGTTGTTTGCCTCTACCTACGGGATAGATATGCATAACGCCACGCTGTATGCCACCAACCAACCCTGTGTGTCTTGCGCCAAAATGATCATCCAGGCGGGTATTAAAAAAGTGGTTTTTGCAGGCGCATACCCGGACCAGTTGGCCCTGAGATTATTTAAGGAAGCTAAAGTAAAATTGGTACGTTTTAAAGGGGGAAAATAATAATGATTCCCAGATATTCTACTCCGGAAATGGAACGGATCTGGACTGATGAAAGCAAATTCCAGAAAATGCTGGAAATAGAGATCTTGGCCTGCGAAGCCATGGCTAAGATCGGCAAAATACCGGCTAACGCTCCGGTCGTGATCAGGAAGAAAGCTAGGATCGATGTCAAGCGTATTAAGAAAATCGAAGATGTCACCCGGCATGACGTTATTGCTTTCCTGACCCAACTGGAAGAAGTAGTGGGGCCGGAAGCAAAATATATACACAAAGGACTGACTTCTTCTGATGTCCTGGATACAGCCTTGAGCCTGCAAATGAGAGAAAGCCTGGAGATCATCCTCGATGACCTCGTAACCCTGGCAGCGGTATTAAAGAAGAAAGCTAAAAAATACAAGAATACTTTAATGGTCGGCCGGACCCACGGCATTTACGCTGAACCGATCACTTTTGGTTTTAAAATATCCTTATGGTATGCAGAGACCTTACGCAATATCGAAAGGGTCAGGCAGCTCATACCGGTGATCAGCGTCGGCAAGATCAGCGGGGCGGTAGGCACCTATGCCAATGTTGACCCGAGAGTGGAAGCGTATGTCTGCCGGAAATTAAAATTTACGCCGGCGCCGGTTTCTACGCAGGTTTTACAGCGCGACCGTCATGCCCAGTATGTATCCACCCTGGCAATTTGCGCCGCTACGATCGAAAAGATCGCGACCGAAATACGCAATTTACAGCGTTCCGATATCCGTGAAGTTGAAGAGTTCTTTGCCAAAGGCCAGAAAGGTTCCAGTGCCATGCCGCATAAGCGCAATCCTATCACTTGCGAGCAACTCTGCGGTTTGGCGCGCATTATCAGGGCTAATACGATCCCGGCGCTGGAGAATGTAGCTCTCTGGCATGAACGCGATATCAGCCATTCTTCGGTGGAACGGGTGATCTTGCCTGATAGCTCCATCCTGATGGACTATATGCTGAAAAAGACCATCAAGATCATGGAGAACCTGCTCGTATATCCTGAGAATATGCTGGAAAACCTGGAGAAAAGCAAAGGATTGATCTTTTCCCAGCAAGTGCTGCTAAGCCTGATCGATAAAGGAATTGACCGGCAACAAGCCTATGTCGTGGTCCAGCGCAATGCCATGCGGGTCTGGCAGGAAAAAGGCACCTTCCTGGATTACTTAAAAGAAGACGCTGACCTGCAGCAGTATTTTTCTCCGGCTGAAATCACGGCTCTTTTCGACTATAAATACCACTTGAAGAATATTGATAAGATTTTTAAGAGACTAAAAATATAGTAAGTTTGAAGAACAGTAATGGCGAGAAGCAGTTTCCAGTAAGAACGAGAAACAGTAAAAAACACAAACTGTATTTGATTTGACTGGCAATTGTTCCTCGTATTGACTGCAACTCGAAATTGCTGATTTTAACAAGGAGAATTGTATGCCATGTTTGGTGATCGTTGGTGCCCAATGGGGAGATGAGGGCAAAGGCAAGATCGTCCATCTCTTAAGCCAATACGCGGATTATATTTGCCGTTTTCAGGGAGGCAATAATGCCGGCCACACCGTCGTTTTCGACGGGAATGTCTATGTTCTGCACTTAGTGCCGTCAGGCATCCTGCAACCGCATAAGAAATGCATTATCGGTAACGGGGTAGTCGTAGACCCTGAAGCTTTGCTGACCGAGCTTAATTTCGTAAAATCAAAAAACATGACTACCCGTAACCGTCTCTATATCAGTGATCTGAGCCATATTACTTTGCCGTACCATCGCCTCATGGACAGCCTGGGTGAAGAAACCCTGGGTAAGCAAAAGATCGGCACGACCAAAAGAGGTATCGGCCCGACTTACTCGGATAAGGTAGCCAGGCGTGGCATCCGTATGTCTGATTTCCTGGATAAGGAAACGTTTTATAAACTCCTTAAGGATAATCTCAAAAGGAATAATGACGTCCTGGTCAATGTCTACAAACAGAAGAAGTTATCACTTGAAGTGTTGTACCGGGAGTATATGAAAATAGCGGCTAAGATCCGCCCGTACGTCACTGATACCACAGTCATGGTGAATAAAGCCCTGGATGAAGGGAAGAACATTCTCATTGAAAGCGCGCAAGGCACTATGCTGGACCTGGACTTCGGTACCTATCCTTATGTCACCAGTTCCAATCCTATTTCCGGCGGAGCCTGCACTGGCCTGGGAATACCGCCGCACAGGATCGAACAAGTACTGGGTATTTGCAAAGCTTATACTACCCGTGTTGGCGAAGGCCCTTTCCCGACGGAATTAAAGGATGTTACCGGAGATTACCTGAGAAAGAAGGGCGGAGAATTTGGCGCAACTACCGGCCGCCCCCGCAGGTGCGGTTGGTTTGACGCCTTAGTCGTAAGGCATGCCTCCAGGATCAACGGCTTTACCGGATTAGCTTTGACCAAGCTTGATGTCCTGGATGACCTGGATATTATCAAGATTTGCACCGGTTATAAGTATAAAGGCAAAATATTAAGGGAATTTCCCCATAACCGCCGGATGCTGGAAGAAGTACAGCCAGTATACAAGCAAATGCCAGGCTGGAAAACCAGTACCAGCCACCTGAAGAAATATTCCGACCTGCCGCTCAATGCCAAGCGGTATATGCATGAGCTGGAAAAACTGGTAGGCGTTAAGATCGCGATCCTATCACTCGGTAAAGACAAGTATGAAACTATCGTGCTGGATAAAAATATCACTAAGTTTAAATAGAAGTCATAGGGTGAAAGTTGTAGAGGTAGGTATGGAAGTAGGTCTGAAGTCTTTGATTTAGAGCCTAACACCCATCGACCTTAGACCAAACTTACTTCCAAAACTTACACCCAATAACTATTTGCTTGAATCTGTGTAATCGTATTTAAAAAAGGAGCTATCATGACCAAAGCGATACTGGTCCTGGAAGACGGGACCGTATTTCAAGGGCAGAGTTTTGGCGCTGAAGGCGAGTGCTACGGTGAAGTAGTATTTAATACCTCCATGACCGGTTACCAGGAGATCATCACCGATCCCTCTTATAAAGGCCAGATCGTGACCATGACCTATCCCGAGATAGGTAATTATGGCGTCAACCTGGAAGACAAGGAATCCCGGAAAGTATTTTTGGAAGGATTTGTCGTTAAAGAATATTCCAAGATCTATTCTAACTGGAGAGCCAGGGAATCTTTAAGCGATTACTTAAAACAAAGCAATGTCCCCGGTATCGAAGGCGTGGACACCAGGAAATTAACCAAGCTGTTGCGCACCAAAGGGGCCATGAAAGCTATTATTTCCACGATCCAGGATGATCCTAAGATCCTGCTTAAGAAGGTGAAGGAATCCCCGGGATTAGTAGGCCGGGACCTGGTGAAGGAAGTGACTAACCAGGAAATATTCCAGTGGCGCACCCGGCCCCAGGATTGGATCTCCATCCCTTCAGTAAAAAAATATAAAGTTGTAGCCATTGATTGCGGCATTAAATATAATATCTTGCGGCTTTTGGAGAATATCGGTTTTGAGGTAACTGTCGTTCCCGCGCAAACCACCGCGGCCGCCATACTGGCCATGAACCCGGACGGGGTTTTTCTCTCCAATGGGCCGGGTGATCCTGAACCATTGCATTACGTAATTGAAACTGTGCGGCAGTTGCTTGGTAAAAAACCGTTATTCGGCATTTGCCTGGGCCATCAGTTGCTTGGCCTGGCTTTGGGAGGGAAGACTTATAAGCTTAAATTCGGGCACCACGGGGCCAATCACCCGGTAAAGAACCTGGCCACAGGCAAGATCGAAATAACCGCCCAGAATCATGGCTTCTGCGTTGATATTGATTCCCTGAACAAGGATGAGATAGAACCTACGCATATAAATTTAAATGATAACACCAACGAAGGTTTCCGGCATAAGAAGTATCCTGCTTTCTGCGTGCAATACCACCCTGAGGCTTCCCCTGGGCCTCACGATTCACGGTATTTATTTGACGAATTCATAAAAATGATGGAGAATCATTAATCATGCCTAAACGCACAGACCTAAAAAAGATAATGCTTATCGGTTCCGGCCCGATCGTGATCGGCCAGGCTTGCGAATTCGATTATTCAGGAACCCAGGCGTGCAAAGCGCTGAAGGAAGAAGGGTATGAAATTATATTAGTGAATTCCAATCCCGCGACGATCATGACTGATCCGCAGATCAGCGACCGGACCTATATTGAACCGCTTACCGTAGAGGTGCTGGAGAAGATCATTGCCAAAGAAAGACCCGATGCCTTATTACCGACTATTGGCGGACAGACGGCTCTGAATCTCACTGTAGAGCTGGTAGAAAAAGGGATCATTGAAAAATATAAAGTAGAGCTCATCGGCGCTGATTTTGAAGCTATTAAACGCGCTGAAGACCGCAGCCTTTTTAAAAAGACCATGCAGGACATCGGCATGGACCTGCCGCGCAGCGGATACGCCCATAACCTCACGGAATCCCTGGAGATCTCCCAGCAGATCGGATTCCCTTTAGTGATCAGGCCTTCTTTCACGTTGGGCGGCACCGGTGGCAGCATCGCTTATAATAAAGAAGAATTCATGGACCTGGTCACGTTTGCCCTTGAGCACAGCCCGGTCAGTGAAGTGCTGATAGAAGAATCAGTCCTGGGCTGGAAAGAATTTGAGCTGGAAGTAATGAGGGATAAAAAAGATAACGTAGTTATAGTTTGCTCGATAGAAAACTTTGATCCCATGGGAATTCATACCGGTGACAGTATTACGGTAGCGCCGGCCCAGACACTAAGCGACAAAGAATACCAGAAAATGCGTGATGCCGCGACTAAAGTAATACGAGCCATTGGTGTGGATACCGGCGGCAGCAACATACAATTCGGGGTCCACCCATTAACCGGCAGGATGGTCGTCATTGAAATGAATCCCCGGGTTTCCCGTTCTTCCGCGCTGGCGTCAAAAGCTACCGGCTTCCCAATAGCTAAAATAGCGGCCAAGCTGGCAGTAGGGTATACCCTTGACGAAATACCCAATGACATTACCAAGAAGACCCCGGCTTGTTTTGAGCCATCGATAGATTATGTGGTTACCAAAATCCCCCGGTTCGCTTTTGAAAAATTCGCCGGCGCTGATTCCCGGTTAGGTATCTCTATGAAAAGCGTCGGGGAAGTCATGGCTATCGGCCGGACGTTTAAAGAATCCCTGCAAAAAGCCATCCGCGGCCTGGAGATCGGCCGGCATGGTCTAGGTAATGACAACCATACCTTGGAAAAAGAGATCAAGTCAGCTTTAAAATCAACCGATCGCCGTGAAGATATGCTTGATAAAATAAAGTATTTCATAAAATTGCCGACCAGCGAAAGGATCTTTTATATCAAATACGCCCTGCAAAACGGATTTCCTGTCGCTGATATAGCCCTGGCCAGCGCGATCGATCCGTGGTTTATCTATAATATTAAAGAACTCTGTGATTTTGAAAATACCCTGCGTAATTCCAATTTTATTAAACAAAAAAAACAGCGGCAACTAGAACTTCTATTGCAGGCTAAAAAACTTGGCTACTCAGATTACCAACTGGCTGAAATACTTTCGCTTGCCACAACTTTTATTACCAGGCTGCGCGAGAAGAATGGCATTCATCCCAGTTATAAACTGGTTGACACCTGCGCCGCTGAATTCCAGGCCTATACTCCTTACTATTATTCCACCTATGAGACAGAAGATGAACAGCACGAGCAGAAGTCAAAGAAAAAGAAGATCATGATCCTGGGCGGAGGGCCTAACCGCATCGGGCAAGGTATAGAATTCGACTATTGCTGCGTCCATGCCGCATTTGCCCTGGACGATATGGGTTACGAAACCATCATGGTCAATTGCAATCCGGAAACTGTTTCTACCGACTATGATACCAGTGACCGGCTTTATTTCGAGCCAGTGACCATGGAAGATGTGCTGAACATTGATCACCGTGAAAAACCAGACGGCGTTATTGTCCAATTTGGCGGGCAGACTCCCTTGAACCTGGCCTTGGCCCTGAAAAAGAACGGGGTCAAGATCATCGGCACTTCGCCCGATAATATCGACCTGGCCGAAGACCGCAAACGTTTCGGCCGCCTGCTCAACAAGCTTAAGATCCCGCAGGCTGAAAATGGCACCGCTATGAGTTTCAGCGAAGCCAAGACTATTGCAGCCAAGATCGGCTACCCTGTTATGGTACGGCCCAGCTATGTTCTCGGCGGCCGGGCCATGGAGATAGTGTACGAAGAACCAAGCCTGGAAAATTATATCCGCAAAGCCAAAGACATTTCCCCTAAACATCCGATCCTGATCGATAAATTCCTATCCGACGCTATCGAAGTTGATTGTGACGCGATAGCGGATGGCAAAGATGTTTACATCGGCGGTATTATGGAGCATATCGAAGAAGCTGGCATCCATTCCGGCGATAGCGCTTGCGCTTTACCGCCATACACGCTAACCGCAGAACAAATTGAAACGATCAGGATTTACACTACCAAGTTAGCCAAAGCGTTGCAGGTGATCGGCTTGCTCAATATTCAGTATGCCATTAAAGACAATATCATTTATGTCCTGGAGGTTAATCCCCGCGCTTCACGTACGGTTCCCTTTGTCAGCAAAGCGACGGGCATACCTTTAGCCAAGATAGCTGCCGCGTGCATGGTGGGTAAAAAGCTAAAAGACCTGGGAGTACCCCTGGGAGGAAAAGCTATGTCTTATACCGCGGTCAAAGAAGCGGTCCTTCCTTTTATCAAGTTCCCCGGCATCGACAGCATCCTGGGCCCGGAAATGAAATCTACCGGAGAAGTAATGGGTATTGACGCTAATTTCGGATTGGCTTTTGCCAAGTCGCAAATGGCTGCCGGCAGCTCACTCCCGTTATCCGGGACTGTTTTTATCAGTGTGAACGATCGTGATAAAGAACGGATCGCTCCGGTTGCCAAAAAATTATTGGACCTGGGTTTTAAGATCATTTCCACGCGTAAAACCTGCGCTCTTTTGAAAAACCAGGGATTGGCAGTCGAAGAGGTGGCCAAAATAGGCGAAGGGCGCCCGGACATGGTCGACATCATTAAGAATAAACAAGTTGCCTTGATCATCAACACTCCCAAGGGAACCCGTTCCCGCAGTGACGGATATGTGATCAGGCAGAACGCCTTGATACACAATGTACCGTTTATCACCACCTTCTTTGGGGCCGAAGCCGCTGTTGATGGTATTGTAGCCCTGCGTAACCAGGGTATTACAGTAAAACCGATACAGGAGTATTATAAATGAAAGCCAATGAGATCAGGCAAAAGTATTTAGACTTCTTTGTAGAGCGCAAACATCACCTGGCTAAAAGCGACGGGCTGGTGCCGTCAGGCGACCCGACACTGCTGTTTACCAGCGCCGGCATGGTCCAGTTTAAAAATATGTTCCAGGGCAAAACCAAGCTTACCTATACCCGCGCGGTCAGCTGCCAGAAATGCTTCCGCACCAATGATATAGAGAGGGTAGGCCATACTGCCCGCCATCATACATTTTTTGAAATGCTCGGCAATTTTTCTTTCGGCGATTACTTTAAGAAAGAAGCCATTCAATGGGCCTGGGAATTCCTGACCAAAACCGTTAATCTCCCGCCTGATAAATTATGGGTGACTATTTACCAGGACGATGACGAGGCAGCCCAGATCTGGCAAACTATCGTCGCGCCTGACCGTATTATCCGCCTGGGCAAAGAATCAAATTTTTGGGAAATGGGTGATACCGGCCCTTGCGGCCCATGCTCAGAGATCCTCTACGACCAGGGAGAAAAAGCCGGCTGCGGCAAACCTGAATGCAAAGCCGGCTGTGATTGCGACCGTTACCTGGAAGTATGGAATCTGGTATTTACCCAGTTTGACCGCGACCAAGACGGGAAATTAACCCCGTTGCCGCAAAAAAATATTGATACCGGCATGGGACTGGAGAGATTGGCCGCCGTAGTCCAGAAAGTACCTTCAAACTTTGACACTGACTTATTCCGGCCGATCATCCAAAAGACTGCTGACCTGGCAGGTATCGAGTACGGCCGGGACGAAAAAAACGACCGCTATTTAAAAGTGATCGCTGATCATATACGCGGGATCACATTTTTATGCAGCGAAGGGATACTTCCTTCCAACGAAGGCCGCGGCTATGTGCTGCGCCGGCTTATCCGCCGGGCTCACCGCTACGGCAAATTATTGAACATCAATGAAACATTCCTGCATCTCCTGGCCGGGGTGGTCATTGATTCCATGAAAGGGCATTATCCGGAATTAACCGCAGCTAAAGAACATACCTATAATGTTATTATTAATGAGGAAAAGAAATTCCAGCAAACCCTGGAGCAGGGCCTGGTCATACTCGAAGAGATCATCACCGGCCTGAAAAAGACTAAAAATAAAATGATCAGCGGCAAGATAGTTTTCCAGCTTTATGATACCTATGGGTTCCCGCCTGATATGACTAAAGAGATCGCTGCTGAACAAGGCTTTCAGACAGATGAAAAAGAATTTGCAACAGAAATGGAACAACAACGGGAGAAAGCCAGGTCAGCCTGGAAAGGATCAGGCGCTGAAGACCTTTCTTTTTATTCCCTGCTCCATAAAGATACCGGGGATACTATTTTCACCGGCTATGCTGAAAACAGCACCAAGAGCAGGATCCTGGCGTTGCTGGTAGACAAAAAGCAGGTAAACCAGGCGTCAGCAGGTTCAGCCGTACAAGTGATCGTGGAGAAAACACCTTGCTACGGTGAAACCGGCGGGCAGGTTGGTGACACCGGTAAAATTGTCAAATCAGACGGGGAGATCATTATTACCCATACGGCGCGGCCTATTCCGGGACTGATCGTGCATGAGGGCAAAGTCACTAAAGGCTCTTTTGCCAAACAGGAACCAGTCGAGATCACCGTCGACGCGGAACGAAGACATAATATCACCCGTAATCATACAGCTACCCATTTGTTGCAGGCTGCCTTAAGAAAAATACTGGGCAGCCATATTACCCAGGCCGGTTCGCTGGTCGAACCTGAACGCCTGCGTTTTGATTTCACCCATAACCAGTCCCTGGACGCGAAAGAATTATCCGCCCTGGAAGATATAGTCAATGCCAATATCAGGGCCAACCTGGCGGTAATGATCGCTGAAACTTCCCCGGAAGAAGCCAGGAAAAAAGGAGCCATGGCTCTTTTTGGCGAAAAATACGGTGATAAAGTCCGTTTGGTAGAAGTATCCGGCGCCAGCATGGAATTATGCGGCGGTACCCATTGCCACACCAGCGGTGAGATCGGCCTCTTTAAGATCGTTTCAGAGGCCAGCATTGCCCAGGGTGTGCGGCGCATAGAAGCAGTCACCGGACAGGAAGCGATCCGGGTCATGCACCAGCAGGATCAGTTAATAGCTGATCTTGAACTCATTCTGAAAACAAATGCCGGGGAATTGGCCCATCGGGTAGAGAAACTGATCGACCAGGTAAAATCCCTGCAAAAGGATCTGCAACAGCAAAAGACAAAAGCTGTTTCCCTCAATATCAATGATTTGGTGAACGAAGCCAGGAAAGTCAATGGCATTTCGGTCCTGGCCAGGAACTTCCCTGAAGCAGACGCGGAAGATTTACGGAAGATAGGGGACCAGTTAAAGAACAACCTGAAAAGCGGGGTTTTTATCCTGGGAGGCCTCAAAAATGGCAAAATAGCCCTTATTTGCATGGTCACCATGGATCTGACTGCTAAAGGCTTAAATGCTTCCAAAATCATCAAGGAAGTGTCTGCTGTTGTAGGCGGTAGCGGAGGGGGTCGCGCAGACTTGGCCCAGGCCAGCGGCAAGGATCCTAATAAATTGGATGAAGCTATCTCTAAAAGCATTGATATTATTAGCAAAATAGAATTAACTTCATAAATTACTTTAAATCAATATAATAACCATTAAGAAAGTAAAACATACATGGTTTATAGACAGCCAAAACCCATAGGAAAGATCAAGCGTAACCAGCCAGCCAAGAGAAAGAAGACTTTTAAGCTCCCGGTTCATTTTTTAACTATCCTGACTGTCGTAGTCATGATCGTTGTGGTGATAGCTACTATCCATTCCTACTTTTATTATTATAGGAACAAGGCTGCCTCTCTGAAATCCCAGCAAAAGAAATACCGACATTATGAGCTGGCAAAGTTCAATCTTGACTCCCGGGATAAATCCCTGGAAAGAATGAAGCTCCTGGTATTTGTAGAAAAGAATAATAAGCCTATTGATACGGTCGGAGGTAAAAAAGGCGCTTTACTTAAATATAATTCACGCTTGCATATTTATGAAGCTGCCTGGCCTGTGCCCTGGAATGCGCCTGACGGCCTTTATACGGCAAAACTGACCATCCCCCGGGAAAAAAGCAAACCTCGTATCTTAACTACCACTTTTGAAATTGAACGGATTACGCCTCCAGCTATCAAACCGGGGATGGGAGTTCTTACCCTGGAGAGTTCGGCGATCCTGGAAACAGCCAAGGTCAAGCATCCGGATGGCACTATCGGGAACTGGGAAAATATTTTTGCCTGGGCTGATTTTATGGCCGCTGATACTGTCTGGTACCTGGCAGGCCAAACCGCCAGCTGGGGCGCCAGGATAGATAGTAATTCCCCCTGGATACAGTCTAATATAAATTTTGTCCCTAAATTCGCCAAGGCGGCACATTCTAAGGGACTAAAATTCGGCGCCTGGGTAGCTTGCTTCCTGACCTTCGGCGACACGATCAATAAGGCTAATTACCAGTTTGCCTATAATTATGACCGCAAAGCCGGAACATGCGTTCCTACACGTTCTGTCTCCATCGGAGACCAGAAACGCCGCGAAGATATTATTAAGCTGCTAAAACGCCTGGCTAACACTCCTGGAGTGGATTATATCGGTCTTGATTATATCCGCAATGCTATCGGCGGGTATGAAATGGTAGACCAATTTATCGCTGAAATGAATCCCGAATTGCCAGAAAACTGGTCCAAGTTTGACAAAATGAACCGGATGTGCTGGCTGGGGAATGAAGTACAGAAACGTCAAAAAATGAAGCTCGTCGACCAGTGGAACTGGTGGCGAGCCCATTACATAGCCCAAGTAGTCAGGGAGATCATCGGCCGGGTCAATACCAGCAAGCCTTTATGGTGCTTTACGTTGAGCTGGGAAAAGGGTTGGCAGCACGGGCAAGACCCGGTCATGATGAATGACGCCGGAGCAGCCATCGATGCGGTCATGCTTTATGAATGCGACCGGGGACAATTTAATGATTTGCTTAAAGACTGGAATCGTTACGTCGGCAAGAACCAGGTCAATCTTTTTGGCGGCGATGTTGTCGACTGGAATCTCCATCAGTTTACGGTCAATCCTCCGGGTCCCCAGGAATTCTATGACCGAATGATGCTGGCGCACCATAAAATGTCCGGAGACGGGCGGAACAAAGGTATGTTCTGGCATGACCTGGCGCGCGGCCTGTGGGGCAGATTAGGGCCTTATAGTATCAATGAATGGGCGATCGCCGGAGCAGCCGCATTCACTGATTTGAGAAATGATTGGGGATTATTGGATATAAAGATCAGCCTGGATCTTCCGGATAAGCTTCCCTCCGGCAAAGGCCAAACGATCAAAATAATAGTAAAAAATGTTTCTTCAGCCACCCAAAAAAACATAAAAATCGCTTTTCTGCCGGTACCTTACATGGCCTGCGGCGGCAATCATGAACAAACAATATCCAGCTTGGCACCGGGAGAAACAAAAGCCGTACCATTTATCATCACGGCCAGGGGCAGTGACCAGGCACGCGCTAATCAGAATATGACCGCGTTTTCCTGCACCTGGGATTCCCATGCCCAATACTGTAAAGCGGTTACTTTTAAATACCTAAAAGTAGAATAGGATTGCTTTTTCATGCGGGTTGTGATACAAAGAGTGAAACAAGCCAGTGTGACTATTAACAGCGCTGTACACGCGAAAATAGAACAAGGGCTGTTAGTCCTGGTAGGTATTCATAAAGACGACGTCTTTAATGATGTCGTCTATATAGCCGACAAAATTGTCTCATTGCGCATTTTTTCCGGGCCGGACAATAAAATGAACATGGACATTGCTGCTAGTCAAGGTTCATTATTGGTAGTTTCTCAATTCACTTTATATGCCAATACTGCTGGCGGTAACCGTCCTGATTTCATTCAGGCCGCCCCTGCGGAAAAAGCCCAGAAATTATATTTTAGCTTCCTGGATCGTCTTAAAAGAGGGCAGGTACCCGTAGCCAGCGGGATCTTCGGAGCCAACATGCAGGTGAGTTTAGTGAATGACGGCCCAGTAACAATCATAATAGACTCCAGATAATGCTAAAACTCTAATGTATAATATCTAATTTCTAAATTCTAAACAATTGCAAATGTTCTAAATACAAATCGTATTTGTTTGGTATATCTGTTTAGGGTTTAGATATTAGTACTTCGGATTTTTATTTTAAGAGGGGGCTGCAATGTGCGCAAAAAATGGTTTAACGGCAGATGGGATCAAAAAAAGGCTCGACCAATTGGAAATTGATATCGTCTTAAAACAACTGGAACTGGTAGAACTGCAAAAAAGAAAAGGCGAATTACAGCTTTTGCTTCTACATAAACAAAAAAATATCGAAGAATAGAAAACATGCTGGCCAAAAAATAAGGAGTTTTGCCGATGGATAGAAAAACACTGTTCACTTACATATTGCTGGGTTTATGCGGCCTTTCGGTCCTGCTGGGATTGGTGCTGGTTTTTAAACAATCTCCTGTTTCCTCGTTCAAAGAATCAAGCAAATTAGAATTGCCTTCACTGGGCAAGGAAGGCATAGCGATCGTCTATATTTATGGCGAGATTTTTGTAGAACGCCAGTATTCCATGTTCCCTGGATTCCTTTCGGGATCTGATGCCATCGTTGACCGCCTCAGGAAGATCGACAAAAATAAATACATTAAAGCCGTGGTCCTTAGGATCAATTCCCCTGGTGGCAGCACCGGAGCCAGCCAGGAGATCTATGAAGAAGTAAAAAAACTGCGCCAGAACGGCAAAAAAATAGTTGTCTCCATGGGTGACGTCGGCGCCAGCGGTGCCTATTATATTTCCTGCGCGGCTGACCGGATCGTAGCCAATCCTTCTACTATCACCGGCAGCATCGGAGTGATCTTCAATTTTGGCAATATGCAGGAACTCTTTAAAAAGATCGGCGTAAAAATGGAAGTGGTCAAGAGCGGAAAATCCAAGGACATCGGCGCTTATTGGCGTTCCCCGGATGAAGCGGAGAAAAAATTATTGCAAGGCCTGATCGACAATAGTTACGAGCAATTCATTAAAGTCATCGTAGACGGCCGGAAAATGACCTATGACCAGGTAAAACAGCTGGCTGATGGTTCTATCTTTACCGGCGAACAGGCCCTGAATAAAGGCCTGATTGACCAGCTGGGCAACTTGCCGGACGCGATACAAGTAGCCGCTGATTTAGCCGGCCTGAAAGGCGAGCCGTATATTATTAAAGACTATTCCCCGATGGAAAAGGTATTTGAGATATTTGGTCATAAGACAGAAGAGAATAGCCTGGCGCAATTCACGAAAGTATTGGACAGAAGCGATACCCGTCTGGCCTATCTAATGGAGTAAGCAATGGAACAATTAGGAATAATCATTAAGATCATTACTGATCCGGAGCAGGGATTCAATGAACTATTAGCCTCCAGGAAACCGTTGTGGTTATCTTCCTTAACAGCGGCCGTAGGTTTATTCTGTCAAAGTATAGCGGTGTTGCTGATAGATAATCTTGGTTCCGAGCAGGTCACCAGCATGCTTACCCTCGGGTACCTGGCCAAGCTTTTTGCTTTTGTCGTATTCTGGATCACCATGACTTCTTTGTTTCATTTTATCGCTTCCTGGCATAAAACAGAAGGCAGTATCAATAATCTTTTTATCCTGTTCGGGGCCAGTCTTTTGCCATTGATCTTCCTGCCGGCCGGAGCGATCTTGAGCAGGGGTTTGGGATTGGGCAGTCATTTACTTTATATTTTCATCTACCTGGTAATTATCATCTGGATCTTGTTCTTACAAGTTAAAAGCTTGAAGATAATTTATCACCTGCAAACCGGAAAAGCCATCTCCGTATATATTATTCCGTTCATTGCTACTTTTTTCCTGCTGGTTGTCTCCCTGATCTTGTTCACTATCCTGACGATAACTCTCATTTCCAAGAGCTTCTAGTGTCTTTTACCCCGTCGTATTTAAAATTGTACCAAGACGGTATCCTGGCCGAACGCGTAAAACAGGCTTACCGGCAACTGGCCAACTGTGGCCTCTGTCCGCGGCTATGCCATGTTGACCGCCAACATGACGAACAAGGTTTCTGTCATGCCGGGTTGTCTCCTGAGATCTCTTCTTTCAACGCCCATTTTGGCGAAGAACCTGCTATTAGCGGCAGCGCCGGTTCTGGTACGATCTTTTTTACTCATTGTAACCTGCGTTGCGTTTTCTGCCAGAATTATCCCATTAGCCATTTTGGCAACGGGACCACAATTTCCGTCGACGAACTTACCCGGATCATGCTCTTTTTACAAAGCAAGAAGTGCCATAATGTCAATCTGGTAACCGGCACGATCTATGTCCCACAGATCATGGCAGCTTTGGAAAAAGCTATTGCACAGGGTTTTCACCTGCCGCTGGTCTACAACTGCGGCGGATACGAAAGCCTGGAAACGCTACGATTGCTAGATGGTATTATTGACATTTATCTCCCTGATGCCAAATATAGTGATAACGCTATGGCTAAAAAGTATTCCCAGGCGCCTCATTACGCCGAGATAAACCAGGCTGCTTTACTAGAGATGTACCGGCAAGTAGGGGACCTGATACTTGATGACGAAGGGATCGCCTGCCGGGGATTGATCATCAGGCACCTGGTCCTGCCAGGCAATATCGCCGGCAGCATACCCTTGCTGGAATTCATTGCCGGCAAGATCAGCAACCAAACCTACCTAAGCATTATGAGCCAATACACACCACGGCACTTAGCCTGCGGCATACCTGAATTAAACCGGAAGATCACTAAAGAAGAGTATACGGTTGTCCTGGAAAAACTCAAACTACTTAGCCTGAACAATGGCTGGATACAAGAATCTTGACTTTAGCGAATTTTTGAGCTATAATCTCGGGCATAGGGAGCCATATATGTCCAGGAAAGCAGTATATGCCGGTACCTGGTATCCAGGCACGGAAGATACTATTAACGACACTATTGATTCATACCTGACCAATAAAAAAGTTATGGCCCGTAAAGCCATTGGTATCATGGTACCGCATGCCGGCTGGTTATATTCAGGGGAAGTAGCCGCTCGGGTATATGCTTCTACCAGGATCCCGTCGACAGTCATTATGATCGGTCCTAATCATATCGGCCAGGGCTACATGATATCCTTGTCAGATCATGACACCTGGCAAACACCGGGTGGGGCAGTGACCCTGGATAGCTCTTTCAGTAAAAGGATAACTGAACTTTGCGGCGGCACAATTTCGCTCGATGATACTGCCCATGACCAGGAACATTCGCTGGAAATACAACTTCCTTTTCTTCGCTATTTCCGCAAAGACGTGAAGATCGTCCCTCTTATCCTGGGCACCCAATCTCCCGAAATATGCCGCATCCTGGGAGAAGGGATAGCCGGCGCGATAAAAGAAAGCAAACAGGATATCCTGGTCCTGGCGTCATCTGATATGACTCATTATGAAAGCATCGACGAGGCCAGGAAAAAGGATAATCTGGCGATCCAGCAGATCCTGGCTTTGCAACCGGATAAATTGTTATCCACGGTGACTAAGTATGACATCAGCATGTGCGGTGTAGCTCCGGCGGCAGTCATGCTATACGCAGCCAGGTCGTTAGGAGCAACTAAAGCCAGTTTGGTGAGTTATGATACCAGTGGCACTATCACCGGAGACACTAAAGAAGTAGTAGGGTACGCCGGAGTGATAGTAAGCTAGATGCTGAATGCTAGATGCTTAAAGCTAAACCCATTTGAAATTGTCTTAATTATGGAGGAGCAATGACCGAGATCAGGAAGGATCCTTTTACCGAGCAATGGATCATCACCGGCACTGAAAAGGAACAAGAGTTCTTTACTTCTCTTGCCTCCCAGGAAAAAACTGAATGGAAGGTCTGTCCGTTCTGCCCGGGTAATGAAAAAGTGAGCGGCAAGGAAATATATGCTTTGAGAACTCCCGGCACTTCAGCCGATACTCCCGGGTGGGAAGTGCGCGTGATCGTTTCCAAACAGGCTGCTTTGCAGATTGAAACAGATCCTGATCGCCGGCCTGAAGGTATGTATGATCTCATGAGCAACGTCGGCGCGCATGAAGTTATTATTGAAACCCCTGAGCATGTCAAGAATTTATCCAATCTTCCCGTAGAACAAATTAATAAAGTCTTCAGTACCTATCAGTCCAGGATGCGCGACCTGGAAGGGGACCGTCGTTTTAAATACGCCCTGATCTTTAAGAACCAGCGCAAAAGCAGCAAATACCGTCTCTGTCACTCTCATTCCCAATTAGTTGCCTTGCCGATCACCCCTAAAACTATTAAGGACGAGTTATTTCATTCCCGGGAATACTACAGTTATAAAGACCGCTGTCTCTATTGTGACGTGATCACGCAAGAACTGCGTGATACCAAACGGGTAGTGGAAGAAAATGACCATTATGTAGCGGTTACGCCTTTTGCCAGTAGAGTTCCATTCGAGGTTTGGGTCATGCCTAAAAGGCATAATTGCGATTTCCTTAAAGAATCACCCGAAAGCCTCATGAACCTCGCTAAAATAATGAAAAATAGCCTGTTGCGCATCGAAAAAGTATTAGATGATCCCCCTTTGAATTTCATGCTTCATTCTGCTCCTTACATGCGCGAGCGCGAAGGTTATTGGGCCACCATTAAAGATGACTATCATTGGCATATCGAGATCACGCCGCAGGTTCTGGAATTATCCGGTTTTGAAGTCGGTACCGGATCCCAGATCCAACCGCTCCTGCCGGAAGTAGCGGCTCAATTATTAAGGGAAATAAAACTATGATGGGTGGTCTCTATCTATATATTAAACCATATCTGCTCAGTTTTATACCGATCTTCGTAGCTATAAACATTTTAGGCATCCTGCCTATTTTTCTCAGCCTGACCGCGGAGATGAGTGAAGTCGAGAAAAAAAAGAATATAGTTGAATCAGTGATCACGGCTACTTCGATCGCTATTATCTTTATGCTCGTCGGCAAATTGATCTTTTTGATCATGGGAATAACTGTCGCTGATTTCAAGATCGGCGGAGGCATCCTCTTACTGATATTATCAGTTAATCTGCTTTTGCCGGGTGTTTCCTCGGCCCGTGAAAAACAGTACCAGGATGCCGGTATATTTCCTATCGGAACGCCCTTGATCACCGGGCCGGCAGTGCTAACGACAACACTGGTGTTGACTGACGCCTTTGGGATGTTCGCTACTTTCATTTCGCTGGTACTTAATATGCTGATATCCTGGATCGCCCTGGTCAATAGTGACCGTATATCCAGGACCATCGGTTTGAATGGCATGCGGGCCTTTTCCAAAGTAGGGGATATTTTTCTGACCGCTATCGCGGTAATGATGATCCGTAGCGGTATACAAGAAGCTTATAAAATATTCTTCAAGTAAACAACAAACCCATGAAAAAAGTAACTACTCAGCAAATGCGCGCTATCGACAACCAGACAATCAATACGTATGGCGTTCCCGCCCAGGTACTGATGGACCATGCCGGCAAAGCAGTGGCTGACGAAGCCTGCAAACTGCTCTCCAGGAAAAATAAAAAAGTAGCGGTTTTTTGCGGACCTGGCAATAACGGCGGGGATGGCCTGGTTGCCGCCCGCTGGTTGCATCATTACGGGCAAAAAGTGGAGATCTTTTTCAGCGGTGCGCTGGCCAACTCCAGTACTGAGACCCGCCTTAATTTCGCCATTGTCGAAAACCTGCATCTTCCTATCCACATGATCCTGGATAACTGGCCTGGCTTAAAAGAACAAGTCCAGTATTTCAACCTGGTCATAGATGGATTACTGGGCACGGGCAGCCATGGCCCGATCACGGGATTATATAAAATAATTATTGACGATTTAAATAAAAGTGGTGTAAAAATAATCAGCATTGATATTCCCAGCGGGCTCAACGCTGACACTGGCCAATCCCTGGGTACCTGCATTTCAGCCGCTTTAACCGTGACCCTGGGTTTTCCTAAAATAGGATTTTCCAAATCCGCTGCTAAAAAATATACTGGCAAAGTAATAGTCGCCGACATCGGCTTAATTGACCAATAATATTCCTGACCTGGTTTAGAATTTCGATATTAGTGTTTCGAGATTGTGTATATAGGAGGATATCATGATCCAGGACCTGACTTCTCTTTTTAGCAAGACCGCGTCTCATATCATCGCCGGAGTGATCAATAATGGCGGCATTGTCGCGGGAGTCAAGATCAACGGAGCTAACGGTGTGCTTATAGATAACGACCGGTTGAGTAATCTCGTACAGAAAGAGATCATGGATAAAGCCGGCGTCAGGGGTTTTATTTCAACTGATGAACTACCGCAATACGGTATCAATGCCGAAGATAAGAAGAAGATATTGGCGGCTTGTAAAGCTACGGCTAAAGATGTAGTAGTACTGGTAGCCGATCAAAAAGACAATACGATGACTGCGTTAGGGATCATCGCTTCAATATTATCCGGCCAGACCAGGAAAGCGGCGCCCAAATCGAAGAAAAAAGCGGCTAAGAAAGCAAAAAAAACCAAAACCGCCAAAAAAGTAAAAAAAGCAAAAACCAAAAGATTCAATAAACCCCAAAAAACAAATAAAACCTCAATTAAGAAGAAAAGCCGGAAAAGAAAATAAATCAGCTTGACAAATCCTTGATTTATGATATTTTCATGTTGCCTGGCAGAAGCAGGCAAAAAACTCCTTATGATCTAAAAATAAATAAAAAAGCCGCGGCTCAGCAATATTGTTTTATTATACTAATTGCTGTAACCGGGGCTATCATCACCCGGTTTTTTTATTTATTATTACGATTAAAGATATTAAGGAGAAGGATCATGAAATACAGTATTAATCGACAAACATGGCGTACACCTATAATCAAAGGCGTGCGCTATTTTAACTTATAGAATACTAAACAAATAAGCCTATTAAAGATATTCGCTGAAATTCAAGCAGTAGGGTAAAAACATGAACAAAAAGCAGACATTAAAGAAAAACCTAACCGACAAAAATAGAAAACGGAGTAATAAAAATATAACTACTCATGAAGAAAATAAAATGAAAATAATAAAAACACTCAGTATTCTATTTCACCTGCTATTAGTATCCACTTTTTTATATGCCGGAGCCGGTACTACCGGCGGAGTGATCCTGAAAGAATCCCTAGGAGCCCGCAGCCTGGCTATGGGAGATGCGTTCACCGGCGTAGCCAGCGGCCCGGAGACTATCTTCTGGAACCCGGCGGGACTGGCAGACATGGCAGATCCTGAAGTCAGCGCCATGTATTTCAAAGAGATCGCGGAAATGGGCTTGATGTCCATACAATATGCCCATCCCTTCGCAGATTACGGCACCGCAGGCATAGCCATCGAAAGCTTCTCTGCGGGTGAAATGGAGTTAAATTACCTGGATGGCACATCAAGAACAGTAAAAGCCCAGCAAGATTTTGTCTTGAACCTGGCCTATGGCCAGGAAATCATTGAAAGCTTTTCCGCCGGAGCTAACTTGAAATATCTCAGCAGCACCCTGGCCGAGGCAGAATCAGCCAGCACTATGACTTTGGACCTGGGCTGTCTTTATAACTTGCCGCAAATAGAAGGATTATCCTTAGGATTAACCCTGCAAAATCTCGGCGGCGGGATGAAATATATCGAAGAAGAAGATCCGTTATCGTTTACTATCAGGGCTGGGGCAGCCTTTACCAAGGAATTGCAAAATAATGCTTTAACCGTCTCTGCTGACCTGAACAAGCCCAAAGAACTATCGACCAGGTTCAATTTGGGAGCAGAGTATGTCTTTAACCAGATCATGGCTATTCGCGCCGGGTACAAGTTCGGCTATGACGTTGATTCTTTTACCGCCGGTTTCGGTGTGAAGATCAACCGTTACAACCTGGACTATGCTTTTGCTCCCAAAGGCGACTTGGGTGATAACCACCGGATATCCTTGGGCGTTATATTCTAAAACATTATATTTAAGGTAATAAAATGAAAAGACTAATTTTTTACACCATTCTGGGACTGGTAATACTATTAACAGCCTGTCAAAAAAAGACTTTATTGACAAAGGAATATCCAGTGTTCCAGGAAGTAACGGTTAATGAGATAACTTCAGTTTCTGCCACTACTAAATGGACTTTAAATGAAGATTGCTATGTAACAATAGACTACGGCACCAGTACGGCTTATGGGTTTAGGCAGGAAATAAATGCCTTAACTAATAACGGCGAATTTAATCTGGATGGGCTTTTTGCACAAACGCCTTACTATTATCGTTTGACCGCTACCAATGGTAAAGGAGACATGTCCATCACGGATGAAGCCTGTTTTATTACGGCCAATCAGCAAAGTATCGAATCAACATATATAGAACCAAGCTATTATGTTTTGCATTTCGGCGAAAGTGTTAATTTTACAGCCAAGGTAACCACTTCAGATGGAAATCCCTATCCGCAATATTTGCACTGGAGCCTTTGTGATGATAACCTTTCCCCCCTGGATCCAAATATCGGCTCAATAAATACCAGTCAAGGATTAAACACAACATTCACCGCTGGTAATAAAGAGGGCACCGCTAAACTACGGGTATATGGCCAAATACCCGGGCAACATGATTCAATCAGCGATATCGTAAATATTACCATACTTCCAAATCAAGGATCAGGCATTTTGCGGGGCCAGGTAATGTTTTATGAGGGTAATTTCATGCCCGGACAAATAACCGGCACTGCTACTCCTGTACGCAGACAGGTGTATATTTTTGAAAAACTAAATATGTTGGCAGGCGACGTTGTCTATTCCAGCCCCTGTTTTTTTACGACTTTGAACAAAAAAATAATCGCCATGGTTGAAAGCGATGCTACCACTGGCAGCTTTGAAACAGTTTTGCCGGTGGGAGAGTATACGATCTGCTTACTTGAAAACGGTGAATATTACGCTAATATATGGGATGGGATCGGGGGGATTTTCCCGATCGTCATTAAAACAAACGCAACCCTGGAAATCCTCTTTAGGATTGACTACCAGGCCTGTTACTAACTTTTTTGCCCAGCTAAAACAATATCAGCGCACGGGGGAAGTATTTTCCCGTGCTTTTTTATTTTCCTTTTTGCTTGATTTTTGAGGTAATAATACATATAATAATTAGATATGAAATTAAAAATAATTTTCCTTTTTACCATTCTATTGCTTTCAATGCCTGCCCCTTTGCCAGCCGACGGTCTTTTCACCGGATTAACGCAAAAACAACTGGCTAATGGTTTAACCGTACTATTATTGCCGGACACTACCAAGCCCATTGTCTCAGTCCAGGTTTGGCTAAAAGTAGGAGTTTGTAATGAGACCCATGAAAACAACGGTATTTCCCACTTTATCGAACATATGTTATTTAAAGGTACAGCTACCAGGCCGGTCAATTCCATTCAAGAAGCGGTTGAATCAAAAGGTGGGATGATCAACGGGGCGACAGGAAAAGATTTCACTTACTATTATATAAATTTGCCCGGCGCTTATTGGAGCGAAGCAGTCAGTATTTTAGCTGACATGGTGCAGAATGCCAGCTTTGACGCCAAAGAATTAGAGAAGGAAAGATTGGTTGTGATTGAAGAGATCCAGCGGCAGAATGATGAACCGCAAGCTTACCTTTGGAATAAATTCAATGAAACTATTTTCAGGCAAGCACCGTACCGCATGACAATCCTTGGCACTGCCGATAACCTCAAATCTTTAAGCCGGGAAACGCTGCAACAGTACTATAGCAAGAATTATAAACCTGAAAACATGACCTTAATTATTTCCGGTGACTTTCCCCAGGGACAAGCACTGGCCAGGATAAATGAATTGTTCCCTACGGCTCCCAAAGGCAAACCAGTCATAAAAAAAGTTGCCCCGGTTATCGTTGAATCTTATGATGACCCGTTCCCGCGAAAGATCGAATTGCCGTTCCAAGTGAACCTGGTTTACCATATGATCGGTTTTCTGGGACCAGCCATTGACCACCGGGACCAGTATGCGCTGGACCTTTTAGCCACAATGTTGGGAGCAGGTCGTTCTAGCCGTTTAAATGGATCTTTACGGGAAGAAAAACAGCTTGTCTATAATATCAGCAGCAGTTTCTTGAGCCAGCGTGGTAACGGCATCTTCCAAATAAATGCGCTCTATCCTCCTAACCGGATCCCGGAAGTAACCAGTGCCATCATGGCGGAGATCAGCAGGTTTAGCCTCGTAGAAGTACCTGATGAAGAATTAGCCAAAGCCAAGCAAATGCTGACTGCGGGATTCATCCTGGACAACCAGACCAGAGCGGATAAAGCCAACACTCTTGGTTATTATGCCAGCATCGCCAAGTATGATTACGCTCTTAAATACCTGGATGAGATCAAACGTGTATCTAAGCAAGATATCTTGAGAGTGGCAAAAAAATATTTAGGCCATAATTTCACCTCCATCTTACTACTGCCGGAAATGGGGCAGAAAAATTGAAAAAGCTAATTGTGTTTTCCTGTTTCGCTATTTTGACTTTTGCACCGGGGTTGCTAGCCGCGGCTAATGCTCCGACCAAGACTGTTTTTCCCAACGGCCTTACGCTTATACACCAGTATGAACAAAACAGTGAGGTAGTAGCCCTGGACCTGTTTGTCAGAGCAGGAGCTTTCAGGGAAGATAAAAACCAGGCGGGGATAGCCAATTTTATCCAGCAGCTTCTCTATAAAGGTACGACCACTCGTTCAGCCAAGCAGATCGCCTTAGAGTCTGAATCGCTCGGGGCTTCGATCAATGGTTCTTGTGACGAAGATTATGCCCTGGTTAGCACTACGGTCTTTAAAAACTATTTCGCGCCACTCAGTGATGTCTTCTTTGATTGTGTCCTGAACCCGGCCTTCCCCCAGGAAGAAGTGGAAAAAGAACAAGCGAATATTTTAGCGGCTATCAGGACCCGTGAGGATTCCATCTTTACGGTGGCTTTTGACCTGTTGCATGAACAAATGTATGGTGAACACCCTTATCATAAGCCGGTGATCGGTTACAAGAAGACGGTACAGAATATCACCCGGAACCAGATCATGGAATTCTACCAGCGCTACTACCGGCCGGAAAATATGATCCTGGTAGTAGTCGGCAATATTGACCGGGAAAATATCATCAAACAATTGGAGCAGTATTTCCCGGCATTAGCAGAAGCCTCTTTAATGCTACAGCCATTGAGCGCGGCTCCGGCCACGCCTCAGCGCTTTGAGATCCAGGAATTATCCAATGAGACTAAATTCAAGCAAGCCTACCTGATGTTGGGATACCTGGTGCCATCTGTAGCTTCACAAGATTATCCTGTATTCAAGATTATAGCCACCTTGCTTGGCGGGGGAATGAATTCCCGGCTTTTTGTCAATTTGCGGGAAAAGCAAGGATTGGCTTATGAGTTGGATTCTTTTTATCCCTCTCGGGCTTTTACCAGTACTTTGTGCATATATCTTGGTTTAAACATATTTAATATGGAACAGGCGCAGGAATCCGTCATGAAAGAGATTGACCGCCTAAAAACTGTTCCAGTCCCGGCAGAGGAACTGGATAATATTAAAACTTACTTATCCGGCCAATACCTGCTTAGTCATCAGACTAACCAGAGCATCGCCTTTTATCTGGGATTTTACGAATTGTTACAGAAAGGGTATGAATACGACAGCCAATATTTAGCCGACCTGAAAGCAGTCACGGCCAATGACATAGCCAGAGTCGCTAAAGCTTATTTAAACGATAATAACCTGACTAAGATACAACTTATTCCACCACTGGATACTTACTCTGGAGGCACTAGTGACTAAGAAGATGCTGCTCGTGTTTATTTTAATTGCTCTGGTCGGAGTTACCGTTATTTATTTCGTGAAAAACCATAGCAATGGGCCAGGCTCGCGATTAGCGACTGTGGAAAGTATACCGGTTTACGGGGATGCCATTATTTACGGTTCCATCGGGGAGCCGAGTATTTTAAATCCGATCCTGGCCTCGGATAGTTCTTCATTCGATATTATCGACTTGGTATTCAACGGTCTGGTAAAATATGATAAAGATATTAAACTGGCAGGGGATCTGGCGGAAAAATGGGATGTCTCCAAAGATGGTTTGACCATCACTTTCTTTTTGCGAAAAAACGTCAAGTGGCACGATGGGTTTCCCTTCACTAGCGAAGACGTGATCTTTACTTACCAGAAACTGATCGATCCTGGCATCAAGACCGCTTTCTCCAGCAATTTCCAATTGGTCTCTAAAGTAGAGGCCCCGGATCCTTTTACGGTCACTGTCACGTATAAAGAGCCTTTTGCCCCGGCCCTGGAATCCTGGGGAATGGGCATACTGCCAAAACACGTTTTTGGTGAAATGACTGCGGAAGAATTCAACCAGAGCGATTTTAACCGTTTTCCCATCGGGACCGGTCCATACAAATTCAAGGAATGGCGCACCGGACAAAAAGTTGTATTGGAATCCAACCCCGACTATTTTGAAGGCCGTCCCTATATTGACAAATATATTTACCAGATCATTCCTGACCAATCAGTACAGCTGCTTTCGCTGAAAACCCATACTATTGATATGATGAGCTTGACCGCGGATATGTATGTCAAAGAGGCCAATGATCCGGAATTTGAGCAAGGGATCAACCGGTTCCGGTATCCTTCGTTTAATTATACGTATTTGGCTTACAATCTTAATAATCCTCTTTTTAAAAATAGCCGCTGGACCAGGCAGGCGCTCAGCTATGCGATCAACCGCCAGGAAATAATCGACGGCACATTGCAGTCTATGGGCACTATTTGCACGGGGCCATTCCCGAACCGCTCCTGGGCTTACAACCCGGCGGTAAAACCTTATGATTATGATCCGGAAAAAGCCAGGGCTATGCTGGCCAGTATCGGCTGGAAAGACAGCAACGGAGACGGGTACCTGGAAAAGGGAGGCAAAGTATTTGAATTTACCATTCTCACTAATCAGGGTAACAAAGAACGCGAACTAGCCGCTACCATTATTCAGGAACAATTGAAGAAGGTCGGGATCAAAGTAAATGTGCGGATACTGGAGTGGAGTACTTTGATCCACCAATACATAGATAAAAAGAATTTTGAAGCCATCTTGTTAGGCTGGAGCATGACCCCTGATCCTGATTGTTTCGATATCTGGTCTTCTGAAAAGACCAAGGAAGGCGAATATAATTTTATTTCCTATAAGAATCCCCAGGTAGATATCCTGCTGGCCCTGGGAAGAAAAACATTCGACCGGGAAGAACGCATGAAGATCTACCATAAAGTGCACGCCTTGATAGCGGAAGACCAGCCATATGCTTTTCTCTATGTTCGTGATTCGTTGATCGCGGTCGATAAACGTTTCCAGGATATCAAAGTCGAACCTATCGGTATTGGTCATAATTTCACTAAGTGGTACGTGCCCAAAACACTGCAGAAATATACGCTGCAGCAATAAAAAGATAAATTCTAATATCTAATATCGAAATACTAAACAAATCCAAAATTATAATTTCTCAAACAAATACATGCTTTAGTTTTGATATTAGGACATTTGATATTGTTTACCTGTCCTCGCGTCTTTGATCCCGATTTATCGGGATCAGCAGGGGAGAATTTAGATATTCGAAATTAGTATTTGTACTTGAGGTTCTATGGGAGCGATCAGGAAAGTAGAAAAAGTAAAATTGATTATCGGGATGATCGCCGGGGATCCTGCGCTTTTTGGAAAGGCTGCGCTGCACCTGGTAAAAATATACGGTCCGGCTGACTTTACCAGCGATATAGTTCCCTTTGATAAAACATCCTATTATGAAAAAGAGATGGGCCGGAACCTGCAACGCCGGTTTATTTCGTTTAAGCGGCTGATCTTGCCGGACAAACTGATCCTGATCAAACGACAGACCAATAAACTGGAATTTATATTAAGCCAAAACCGGCAACACCGTGCCATCAACCTTGATCCAGGATACCTGGAATATGGCAAACTAGTGCTGGCCACTACTAAAGATCACCAGCATCGCTTGTACCTGGGCCAGGGAATTTTCGGAGAAGTGACCCTGCGGTATACTAATGGTTCCTTTACTCCCTGGGAATGGACTTATCCAGACTATGCCACGCAGGAATATATTAATATTTTCAATCACATCAGGAAACTTTACCAACAGCAATTGAAGTAAGGTGTAGGTTTTAGAAGTAGGTATGGAAGTATGTCTAAGGTACTTGGTTTGGACCTAAGACTATAGCCAAATGACCATACTGGCGTCCACAACCTGTAACCATAGACATATTCTATTAGGAGGTATAAGTGAAGATCGGCTTTGTTGGGTTTGATTTAAAGGAAGGAAAAATAAAGTACGAAGATGAACGGTTCAAGAAAATGGTGGATAAATTCGAGCCGCAAAAAGAAACACCGTTCTTTGCCGAGTTTGTCAAAGATGAGATGCTTAATGTTGACGCTATCCTGATCAAATATGAAAAGCTGCTGGACCTGCTTATCCAAGACATAGAAAAGATAGAAGGCCGCCTGGCTAAAACCCAGGATCCGAAAGAAAAAGCTTTGCTCCTGAAATGTCAGGAAGCCCTGGAACTGGAACAGCCTTTATGCAATGTCCCTTTTGACGCGGAAGAAACCGTTATTATGCGCGGCTTGGCTCCGCTTAGTTGGAAACCCACCTATGTAGCGTCCAAGCTGGAGGATACTAATTTATATATCCAGCAGGTCTTGCATAAAGCCAGAGTTCTCTTTTTCTACACTGTTGGCAAAAAGGAAGTCCATGCCTGGCCTTTCCCTGAAGGCAGTACGATCGTAGAGTGCGCCGGCGAGATACATACTGACCTGGCTCGCGGTTTCATCCGGGCCGATATCGTCAGTTATGACGACCTGATGCAATGTCATAACTTGCAGGAAGCCAAGACCAAAGGATTTCTTAAAACAGTGGGAAAGGAATACCTGACCCGGGATGGCGATATTATTGAAATTAAGTTTAACGTGTAAACACAGTTACGAGTTAGCGAGCTTCGAGTTGCGGGTTGAAGGAGAAAAATATGACTAATTGTTTATTTTGTAAAATAGTCGCTAAGAAGATCCCGGCAAAAATCGCCTATGAAGACGATAAAGTTTTAGCGTTTCACGATATCGGGCCGCAAGCGCCGGTTCATATTTTAATTATCCCGAAAAAGCATATTTCTTCCATTAGTGATTTATCCGGCCAGGACTGTGAGATCATGGGTTATCTCCACCTGATCGCCAAAAAACTGGCTAAGGAATACAAGATCGAGAAAAGCGGTTTCCGGCTGGTCATTAATAACGGAGCAGATGCCGGTCAGGCAGTCAGTCACATCCATCTGCACATGTTAGGGGGCAGGAAACTGCAATGGCCCCCCGGTTGATAAAACAAACTCGAAATTCTAAGATCTAAATTCGAATTTTCATGGTTTAGTATTTAGAGTTTAGAAATTAGGATTTACTCCGAAGGAGATAACATGGCTGATATTTTTGAAATCTTAAAAACCAGCGTGGCAAAAAACGCC
Source organism: bacterium (assembly GCA_028712365.1). Taxonomy (GTDB): domain Bacteria; phylum CAYTYR01; class UBA6262; order UBA6262; family UBA6262; genus UBA6262. Next base: position 70,729 of record JAQTQE010000002.1, on the reverse strand, counting down.
AGTGACATCCACTTAACCCCGGGCAAGCCGCCAATGAATCGCATCAACGGGGAAATGCTGCCTCTTAATTTACCGGCGCTCAGCAGTATTGATATTAAGACAATGATTTACGCTTTGCTAGGCAATGAACAGCAGGTTCTCTTCGAGCAAAAATGGGAGCTTGACACTTCTTTCCAGCTGCAACAGATCAGCCGGTTCCGGGTGAATTTATTGCGCCAAAAGGACGGTCTGGGAGCGGTTTTAAGGATCATTCCCGCTACCATTCCCGATCCGGTAGATCTCAGGCTGCCACAGAACATCACCGATCTAACCAAGCTTAATTCCGGCCTGGTCCTGGTAACCGGCGCTACCGGCAGCGGTAAATCAACAACTTTAGCTTCTTTATTAGGAATGATCAACCGCGAGAGAAAAGGCCACATTATCACTATCGAAGATCCGATAGAATATGTCTACGAAAGCGGTAATTGTGTCGTTACCCAAAGAGAAGTGGGAACGCATACTCATTCTATTGCCGAATCTCTGCGGCATATACTGCGCCAGGATCCGGATGTAGTGCTCATCGGTGAAATGCGCGACCTGGAAACTATTTCCGCGGCCATTACAATCGCAGAAACAGGGCACTTGGTATTTGCCACTTTACATACCAACGATGCGGCCCAAACCGTTGATCGCATCATTGATGTTTTCCCGCCACATCAGCAACAGCAGGTTAGAATGCAATTGTCCGTAGCCCTGCGCGCGGTTATTTCACAACAATTATTACCGCGTAAAGACGGCAAAGGCAGGGTCGCCGCCAGGGAATTAATGTTCAATGTCCCGGCTATTTCCAATCTCATCCGTGAAGGTAAAACCCATTTGATCTATAATGCTATTGAAACCGGAACCAAACTGGGAATGGTCAGTATGGACCGGGCTCTTCATCATTTGATAAAAGAAGGCATGATTTCTTTGGAAGAAGCAGTCAGCAAAGCCCATAATGCCGAACAACTCAAAAGCTATGTAGGAATGTCAGGAGTATAATTCATGTTGCCTGATTTAAGATATTTGCCTCTATTCAGTGACTTACCCGCAGACATCCTTACCGCTATTGCCGTCAAGATAGAGGAAAAACACTATAATGACGGAGCAGTGATCTTCAGCGAGGGCCAGGCTGGCGATACTTTTTATGTCATTAAGCAGGGTGAAGTAACGATCAGCAAGTTGAAAGTCCTGGCTATCCTGCAGTCCGGCGACTTTTTCGGTGAGATGTCTTTGATCGATCAGGGTCCCCGTTCAGCTTCGGCTGTAGCCAAAGGCGAAGTGATAGTCTACGTGCTTTCCCGTAATAGTTTCCAGGAATTGCTTAATAATAATTTGCAAGCTGCCCAAGTCTTCATTTTCAGGCTGCTGGAAACACTGGTGCAACGGCTACGGCAAACCGACCATGAATTAGTGACAGTCTATGAAACTGGTAAAATAGTCGCTTCTTTATACGATTTGAAGAAAACTTGCATGATGGTACTGCATAAATTGATGGAAGCGACAGATTCTGCTGAAGCAGGCTTGGTGGTGGTCTGGAATGAATTCATCAGGGAGTATGAGGTCCAATCCCAGATTAATTTGCCGCAGGAAGAAGTGGACCGGTTGTTCCTGGATAGCAGGGATCCTCTTTTTAAATACCTGCTGGAGCATAAGGAACATTTGCTGGTTAAAGAGTTGGCCACTGATGATCGATTCAAGTTAAACTCAAACTCGCCTTTGTATGGAACTTCTCTTATTGCTTCGCCGTTGATCAATAGGGATATTATCCTCGGGTTCATTATTCTGATCAATAAAAGCAAGGTTAACGCTTTTAGCACGGATCAGGTAAATATGCTGTCTGGTATCGCGGCCCAGGTTTCCCAGGCGGTTGAGAATATAAAACATCTGGAAGAAGATAAATCGCGGCAAAGGCTGCAAAATCTGAAGCAGCAACAATGAAAATATGACTACTGTAACCATCAATATACGTGTTATTCCCCGCGCGAAAAAAAACCTGGTCAAGACTGAACCCGGCCGTTTAAAAGTATATCTCACGGCTCCGCCTCAGGATGGCAAAGCCAACAAGTTATTAATTGAAGTGCTGGCAGAACACTTTCAGGTAAAAAAGAAACAGGTGCATATAATTCGAGGAGAAAAATCCCAAGACAAGCTCGTAGCAATAAAGTAAACTGCACTTCGTACTTACTGGCCACTGCTCCTCGTACTGACTGGTACACTATTAAAAAGGAGATCAAACATGTTATTAGAAAAGATCAATGAAGACTTGAAAGACGCGATGAGAGCCAAGGATACGCTCAAGACTGATACCATCAGGATGTTCAAATCAGCCTTGAATTATTACCAGATAGAGAAGCAGTTAAAAGAAGTAAGTGACGAAGATGCCCTGATGGTATTACAAAAGCAAGCTAAACAGCGCAAGGAAGCAATAGCCGGTTTTGAAAGCGGCGGCCGTACCGAAGCTGCGGAAAAAGAAAAGAAAGAACTGGCCATACTTGAAAATTACCTGCCCAAGCAGGCTAGCCTGGAAGAAGTCAAGAAGATCATCATGGACAGCATCGCGGAAGTCGGGGCTATGAACAAGAAAGACTTCGGCAAAGTCATGAAAGCAGTGACCGGCAAACTGAAAGGGCAGGCTGACGGGAAAGTGATCAGCCAGATCGTAAATGAAGAACTGGGGAAAAAAGAACAGGTGTAAAGGTATAAAGGTTTAGAGGGGTAGAGGATGCAGGAACTTAAAATATACGGGGCTACGGTTAAAGTTATCCTGGGAGACATTACAGACTTGGCAGTTGACGCTATCGTGAATGCTGCCAATAACAAACTGGTCATGGGCGGCGGTTTAGCCGGGGTAATTCACCAAAAGGGCGGCCAGCGAATTGAAGACGAAGCTGTCAGCAAAGGACCGATCGAGATCGGCGGGGCTGTCGCGACCAGTGCCGGTTCCCTAAAAGCTAAATATATCATTCACGCGGCAACCATGGGCCTAGACTTTAAGACTGATGAAGTAAAGATCAGGGAATCATGCAAAAACGCTTTACTGGTTGCCAATGAACTCAAGCTCAGCTCAATTGCTTTTCCGGCTTTGGGATGTGGCGTCGGTCATTTCCCGCTGGTCGGCGCGGCCAAGATCATGGCCCAGGAAACCCTTCGGTACTTGCGGGAAAGCAAGTCTACTTTAAAGGAAATAATTTACTGCCTCTATGACCAGAAAGCTTTCGATATTTTTGAGCGGAACGCTATTGGCTATTTGGACTATTTCGAGAACCAATTACAGAGCCCATTCGCTACAGTCGATACGATTATCGATATGAACGGGGCAGTAGTGCTGATAAAAAGAACTAATCCGCCGTACGGTTGGGCTATCCCCGGTGGATTTGTGGATTATGGGGAATCTTTGGAAGACGCTGCCAGGAGAGAAGCTCTTGAAGAAACCTCTCTGCAAGTGGACAATCTCAAACAGTTCCATACTTACTCTTACGCCAAACGTGATCCGCGCTTTCATACCATTTCCACGGTATTTACCGCTACTGCGACTGGTACGCCCAAGGCTGATAGTGATGCCGCTGATGTTAAAATATTCCGGGAAAATGAAGTACCTGAACAGATGGCTTTTGACCACCGGCAGATATTGTCAGACTATTTTAAGGCAAAGAAAAAAGGATCATGCTAAATTATCTGGCCCGACGATTGTTATTCATGATACCGCTCTTACTGGGTATTACTATCATTACTTTTGTCATTATCCATTTGTCACCGGGTCGTCCTACTGATGCCATCACCTATGGCAATCCCAAATTAGGCACAGATACCCGTGCCAGGCTGGAAACGCTTTATGGCTTGGACAAACCATTACCGGTACAATACCTGCACTGGCTCACCAGGTTCATTAAACTGGATTTTGGCACTTCTTTTAGTGATAACCGGCCGGTGATGAAAAAGATCATGGAACGCCTGCCGGCAACGTTGCTGCTGAATACCTTAGCCTTATTAGTCATTTTTATCATAGCGATCCCCTTGGGAGTGCTCTCTGCGGCTAAAAAAGATACCGCTTTCGATAAAACAGTGACTGTGGTTTCATTTATTGCTTATGCCATGCCGACCTTCTGGCTGGCTCTTTTGCTAATGATGTTGTGCGGCGTCTATTGGCGCATCCTGCCGCTAGGGGGTATGTATTCAGCCAACTTTGAATATTTATCTACCGGAGGCAAAATATTGGACCTGGCCTGGCATTTGATCTTACCGGTATTTGTTTCCGCTTTCGGCGGATTTGCCGCTATTACCCGCTACAGCCGGTCGCAAATGCTGGAAGTATTGCACCAGGATTATATCCGTACCGCCAGGGCCAAGGGATTGCCGGAATACAAAGTGATCTATCAGCATGCCTTGCGCAATGCCTTATTGCCTATTATCACTTTACTGGGATTATCCCTGCCTGGCCTGATCGGCGGCGGCGTTATTTTCGAAACTATTTTTTCCTGGCCAGGCATGGGGCGTCTGGGCTGGGAAGCGGTAATGAGCCGTGATTACCCTGTCATCATGGGGGTGGGGGTTTTAAGCGCTATCCTGACCTTGCTGGGCAATCTACTGGCTGATGTTCTTTACGCTTATGCCGATCCACGGATACGTTATCAATAGGGAAGAGGATAATGAATATTAAACTTTTACGCACGCTTATAATCTCATCTCTGATTCTGGCGATGTCGTTCGCTTTGGCGCAAGGAAAAGAGAAGAAAATAGAGATACCACTTACCAGTCCGTCTTTTAATGATGGAGAGATGATGCCTGACAAATATGCCTACCACAGTGGTAATGTTTCACCGGCATTGACCTGGGGCAATATCCCGAAAAAGGCCAAAACCCTGGCGATCATCTGTGATGATCCGGACGCGCCAGATAGCTGGGTGCATTGGGTAATTTTTAATATCCCGGCAACAGAAAAAGGCTTGCTTGAAAAAATAGCCAAGCAGGAAATGGCCAATAACAAAACGCTGCAGGGGAAGAATGATTTTGGCAATATTGGCTACGACGGTCCGTCGCCGCCCCATGGCACACACCGGTACTTTTTTAAAATATACGCGCTGGATACGGAACTGTATCTCAATCCCGGAGCCTCCAAGGCGCAACTCCTTAAAGCGATGGAAGGTCATATCCTGGCGCACGGCGAACTCGTAGGAAAATATGCCAATAAATAAGAGAGCCATCCCTTTCACAATGATGGACATTTTTAACATCCTAAAAGAAAGACGCTCGATCAGGAAATATAGCGACAAACCCGTCAGCCACGAATTGATCACCAAGGTCCTGGCAGCTGGGCAGTGGGCGCCTTCCGGATTGAATAACCAGCCGTGGCGGTTCCTGGTTATTCATGATCAGGGACAAAAAGAAAAATTAGCAGGATTTACTAAATACTCGTGTATTATTAAAAAAGCGCCCGCTCTTATCTTGGTATTTCTCGACCACCAGGCCACCTATGACCGGGATAAAGACTTAATGGCTATAGGAGCCTGTATCCAGAACATGCTGTTGGAAGCTTATAGTCTGGGCATAGGCACTTGCTGGCTGGGGGAAATACTGCGGCGCAAAAAAGCGGTAGCCGGCTATTTGCGAATACCGGCTAACCTGGAATTAATGGCGGTCATCAGCCTCGGTTATAGTGCGGAGGAAATAAAAAAAGGGAAACGGCATTTACTGAATACTATGGTCTTAGGACTTGCCAAAAAGGAGACATCATGCCCAACGAAGTAATTAAAAATATCAACTACCGTCGCAGTGTCCGGACTTTTACCGACCAGCCGGTGCAAGAAGAGGATATCAAGACCATCCTTAACGCCGCCAATAAAGCCCCCTCGGCCCACAACCAGCAATCCTGGAAGTTTATTGTCATCAAAGGCAAAAAGAAAGAACAATTAGTTGAATTAGTCTCCCAAAAGGCGGCTATGTTCCCCCGGGCGACTTCAGTATTATTACGGTTAGCTTCGCGCTCCATTGCCTGCGCCCCGGTCGTGATCGCTATCGCCAATACCGGCGAATTGATCGAACACGGGACAAGACTATTCCAGATAGAAAAAGAAAGATCGTATGATTTTTTCCGTACCATGGAGATCCAAAGTTCAGCCGCGGCGGTAGAAAATTTATTGCTGGCCGTCACCTCGCTGGGATTAGGCGCGGTCTGGCTCGGCATACTTTTCGTGGTGAAAGACGAAGTCTTGACCCTGCTGGAAGAACCAAAGGGAGAATTCATGGCAGTCATACCAGTAGGTTATCCGTCCAAATCATCGCTGGGACCGAATAAAAAGCATTTAGACATGGTCATCAAAGAATTAAATTAAAAATAGAAGTAGGGTGTTGGGTTTAGAAGTAGGTATAGTCTAAAGTCTCAGGAAGTTGGGCTTGAAGCCTTAAAACCTACATCTTACTTCCATACTTACTTCCAAGACCTACAACCTGCTTCTTCGAGGTTAATGTGTGGCAGAAACTAAAAAATAACCGCTTAGCTGTATCAGGCCTGGTCATCATAACCATACTGGTAGCAGTAGCCTTATTGGCGCCTAAGATCGTACCGTATGAACCAACCAGCCAGAACATCCTGGAACGGCTGCAAAAGCCATCGATCAGGCATTGGTTAGGTACGGATGAACTTGGCCGGGATGTGCTCTCACGCATTATTTATGGGGCCAGGATATCGCTCTCCGTGGGTTTTATAGCCGTGGGCATCTCTTTGTTTATTGGCGTATTTTTCGGCGCTCTAGCGGGATTTTATGGCCATTGGATCGATTCCCTGATCATGCGCTTTGTCGATATCATGTTCTGCTTTCCCTCGTTTTTTCTCATCTTGATGATCATCGCGGTATTAGGACCGAATATCTATAATGTGATGATCATTATCGGCATTACCAGCTGGCCAGGCATTGCCCGGCTGGTCAGGGGAGAGATCTTATCGGTGAAAGAGAGAGAATATGTCTATGCGGCTAAAGCTATCGGGGCTTCTGACTTGAGAATAATTTTTAAGCATATCCTGCCGAATGCCTTGGGACCGGTACTGGTAACCGCCACGCTGGGTATTGCTGACGCGATATTAGTGGAATCAGGATTGAGTTTTCTCGGGCTGGGCGTACAGCCGCCGATGCCCAGTTGGGGCAATATCCTTACTTCAGGCAAAGACTACATCGAATCTGCCTGGTGGCTGACTTTATTCCCCGGCCTGGCTATACTGGTCACGATACTTTCATATAACCTGATTGGAGAGGGGCTTAGGGAAGTAATTGACCCGAAACTGTAGCTTGTCGATAGTTGATTGAAAAGGCAAAATAATGCAAAATTTATTGGAAATTAAAGATTTAAACGTAGAGTATTACAAAGGCGGGCAGGCCATTCCAGCAGTCAGGGGAGTGGACCTGGCGGTTAAACCGGGAGAGATCATCGGCCTGGTAGGGGAATCAGGCTGCGGTAAATCTTCCATCGCCTTGTCGATCATGCGCCTGATACCGCCGAAACAGGGCAAGATCATCTCAGGCCAGATCCTTTTCGCCGGGCGGGACATAGTCAAGTTTTCAGAAGATGAATGCCGTGATTATCGCGGTAATAAGATCGGGATGGTATTCCAGGAAGCGTTTTCCAGCTTGAACCCGGTATTTAAAGTAGGGGACCAGATCAAAGAAGCGATCAAACTGCATAATCCTGATCTCGGCCAGGAAGAATGCCGGCAGAGGTCAATTGATGCATTGCGGTTAGTCAATATACCGCAACCCAAAGAACGGTATGGATCTTATCCGCACCAGTTATCCGGTGGTATGCAGCAGCGGGCTATGCTGGCTATGGCCCTGGCCTGTCACCCGCAATTACTAATAGCTGATGAACCAACAACTGCCTTGGATGTTACCATCCAATCGCAAATCCTGGATTTGCTGGTCAAGTTTAAAAGTGAACTGACAATGTCGATCTTAATGATCACCCATAACCTGGCTATTGTCAGCCAGATTGCTGATACGGTCGCCATCATGTACGCGGGGCAGATCGTAGAACTAGCTTCCCGGGAAAAAATATTTAATAATCCGCTGCATCCATATACTATCGGATTGTTGAATTCAGTGCCAGATATTGCCACCCGGAAAGAGCGCCTGGTGCAGATCACCGGACAAATTCCTGATCCAGGCAACCTGCCGGATGGTTGTCCGTTCGATCCGCGTTGCCCTGAAGCGCTTACTGCTTGCAAAGACGCCGGCCCGCTGATGGTTGAAATTGAAGAACAGCATTTTGTTCGATGTTTTAAACAAATAAACGTAACTCAAGGATAACATGGAAAAGCACTCTATCGGTTTAGCTGAAAATCATATTATCGCCATCATGAACGGTAAAAGAGTATTGATCAGTACCGGCGCGCCGATCAGCGTCGGGGACACGCCGGATATTATGATTCTTGGTCAACGCTATCAATTGGAAAAACAGCTTTTAGGAATGGATATAAGGCAAATAGGCGCGGCTCTAAAAACAGATATTAACGCGCTCCTGGGCATGGATATCCTGAGTAAATTTGTTTTTTATATTTCCCACAGTATCGAAGCAATCATTTTCAGTGATTTCTTTATCAACTTTAAAGAAAATATGCGTGAGCTGCCTATCAATATGGATTTTAACTTGCCTATTGTCACTATGAGAATGGGCGGAGTAGACGTAAAAATGGTACTGGATACGGGCTCTAAATTATCTTACCTGGATGCTAGTTTGCTGGGTGGCATGAAAAATGTCGGGACCATGGAAGTATTTTACCCGGGTTTTAATGTATTTATCACTGAGATTTACAATCTCCCGGTAGAACTCAGGGGCAAGCCGCTGGATATTCATTTTGGTTTGCTGCCGGATGTGTTGATGAAAAACTTGTCTTTGACTGGCTGTACCGGCATTCTGGGATCAGAGATATTCAGGTACTATAATATCCAATTCTGTCTCAAGAAGAATACCCTTTGGCTGGTAGATAAGGATCAGAAAATATGATCATGGCTGATTTACTGGAAGTAAAAAACCTCACGAAATATTACCCGGTGGAAAAGGGCGTCTTCAAACAGTCCGTCGGAACGGTCAAAGCCATTGACGGTGTTGATTTTTCTATCGCGGTCAAAGAAACCTTGGGGCTGGTCGGGGAGTCTGGTTGCGGCAAAACCACCTGCGGCCGGCTGATCGCTAATCTACTGCCGCCGACTGGCGGGCAGGTTCTTTTTGACGATGAGGATATTTACTCGCTCAGAGGAAAACATTTAACCGCTTTCCGTAAAAAAGTACAAGTTCTATTCCAGGACCCGTTCTCCTCCCTGGATCCGCGCCAGAGTATTTATGATATCATCACTGAGCCGATCAGGATCCATCGCCTGCATAATAAAAAGGATACCAGGACTAAAGTGGAAGAACTGCTAGGCCTGGTCGGTCTGCCTAATGATATCGTCAATGGCTATCCGCACCAGCTCAGCGGCGGCCAACGACAACGCATCGGACTGGCCAGGATACTATCGCTTAATCCCCGGTTGATCATCGCGGATGAACCGGTTTCTTCGCTGGACATCTCTATCCAGGCGCAGATAATCAACTTGTTCAAGGACTTGCAGCAAAAATATGACTTAAGCTACCTTTTTATTTCCCACGACCTGGGAGTAGTCAAACACATCGCTCACAGGATCGCGGTAATGTACCGGGGCAAAATCATGGAACTGGCAGACAGTGAGGAATTATTTGCCAGGCCATTTCATCCCTATACTAAAATGCTGATCCAAAGCATCCCTTCTATTAGAACCAGGAAAAACGCGGTCCTGGCTGGGCTGGAAAAAGATGAACTCCCTGTCCCGGTAAAAGGATGCGCTTTTTACGCGCGTTGCGCCAAAGCTGAAGACCGCTGCCGTGAAATGGTACCAATACTTGAACCAAAAGGAGAAAAACATTTTGTCTGTTGCTGGAATCCAGAATAAATTACAAACGATCAAACATACCCATAAAATCTACCTGGTCGGCGGTATTGTGCGCGATATCCTGCTGCGGCGGGACACTAAAGATATTGACCTGGCCTGCAAAGACGCCCGGGGCCTGGCAAAGAAATTTGCCAAAGCCACCAAAGGAAGCTATTTCTCTTTGGATGAAGAAAACAAAATCTACCGCGTAGTCCTGAAACTACGAACCACGAACGATCAACCACCAATGATCTTTAATTACGATTTCGCTGAATTGCGCGGCGGCTCTATTGAAGCAGACCTGTCATTACGGGATTTTACGATAGACGCGATGGCGATGGGATTAGTTGATAGTTCATTGTTGATAGTTGATAGAAAAAACCTGATAGACCCTTTTGGAGGGCAAAAAGACCTTAAGAACAAAACCATCCGGATGGTGGGGAAAGATATATATAAGGATGATCCGCTGCGCATGTTGCGGGCTTTCCGCCTGGCCGCGGTCCTGGGATTTAAAATGGAAGCAAAATCCTTATCATTGATATCACGCCAGAACCGCTTGATCAAAAAAGTTTCTATGGAAAGAGTGCGGGAAGAGCTTCTTAAAATATTATCCTGCCCCGCTAGCGTTACCTTTATCAAAGCTATGGATAAACAGGGCCTGCTGGAAGTATTATTGCCGGAGATAAACAAATTAAAAGCCGCGGCCAGGAATTTTTATGGCCCGGCAGGCGTCTGGAGCCATACGCTTTCGGGATTGTCGCACCTGGAAAATATTATCCTTAAAACAAATAAATACTTGCCTGGCTATGGCCCTAGAATAACCCGGCATCTGCAGACGACAGTCATTACCGGTGTTCCCCGCTGGGTAACCCTGAAGATAGCCTACCTGCTGCATGATTTCGGCAAACCGGATACGGAAACAAAAGAGGGCCGTCGCAGCCGTTTCTTCGGCCATGAATTGGCCGGAGCGCAATACGCGGACAAAATACTGGCGCGCCTGCATTTCTCTAACAAGGAAACGAATACGATCAAAAATATTATTATGAATCATATGCGGCCGGGAAATTTATCGGCGCTGGACCAGATCAGTGATAAAGCGGTCTACCGTTATTTCCGGGACCTGAAAGAAGAAGGGCTGGATACTTTGGTCTTATCCATTGCCGATGCTTACACTACGGAAGAAACCGTGATCACCAGGAAAAAGCAGGATATCTATCCGGTAAATGCCGCGCAGCATCTACGGGTAGTGCGCGCGATCATAAAAAGATATTATACCGAACACAAACAGATCGTGCCGCGAAACTTGCTCAATGGTCATGAGATCATGGCAAGATTTAAACTGTCCGAAGGACCGCTTATTGGCCAGATGATCAATAACCTGAAGGAAGCACAAGCGCAAAAACTGGTCACTACTAAGACACAAGCATATGAATACTGTAAAAAAATGTTGACCTCTGCAGCAAAATAATTTATACTAAAGAACAACTTGATAGAAACAAAATTTACGTATAGGGGGTTTTATGAAGAAGTATTTTCTTCCAGTTATAGCTTTGCTTCTTCTTGGATCATTATTTTTACCCGGACTGGCACAGGCAGATATTCCAACCGCGCGCATAGACTCTTATGCGGATGGCACAAGTGTTTGCAGTTACAGTGCCAGCACCACTGCTGCTAACCTGACTCTTACCGTATCGACTACCGGAGTCCCCACCAACATTGAATATTCATATAGACTTCAGGGTGAAAGCACCTGGACAGTCTTAGGCAGCACTGGCACAGCTGCACCTTATCCCTTAGCCTGGGATATCAGCTCATTGACTAATGGCGGAGTATATGAAGCCCGCGCTGTGGCTTCAAACAGCAGCGGCACTGATCCCAGCCCTGGATTGATCTGGTTGAAAATCAACCAGAATCCACAGGTAGCAGCTGTCGCTTATAGTACCACTAATGTAGTAAACAGCAAAACCTACATTAAAGCCGGCAACCAGGATATCACCGCCTGGTTTACCAATGTCTTTAATGCCTTTAGAAAGATGGATACCAGCGTCACTCCAAACATTACCATTACCCCCAAAGGGAAAACTGCTATAACCGGCACTGATACAGTCTGGTCAGCAACAGGAGTATCCAGTGACACGGTCAAGCAAACCTTTGCCATAACTGATACTACCGGCGACGGAGAAGCAATAGTAACTATTTCCGGAGGCAAAGATGTAAATGGTTTTACCCAGGACTCTTTATCAACACAATTAATTATTGATACTGTTAAACCTACTGTGAGCAGCATCCAGGTAGATGAAGATGGTGACGGGTCATTTACCGATAATGTAGGTTATATCGGCAATGGCCAGACTCCGCGGTTTTATGTTACTTTCAGCGAAAGAATTTATGATATAGCGTATGCCAGCTACACACCCACCGGAAAAACACCGATACTTTTGGCTGGTCCATTCTGGGTAGATGCTCCGACAAATACGATGTGCTTTTTCACGCCTACTGCCGCTATCAACGCTACCACAGGGGATGGATTGACCGGTATAGTGATAGGCACAATCCGGGATAATGCCTTAAACTCCAATGATCATACCGCGATCGATTTGGCAGTCATTGACGGTAATGCGCCAAAAGTACCGATCATCACTGCTCCGGCTAATAATATTGCGGTAAATGAGGGGAGTATAGTAGAAGTAAAATTGCAAACCCCTACAGACACAGATATTAAATATGCCGCTTTTACCGACGGAACTAATGTATACTGGGATTTCACCGCTCCGTACCAGTGTCCGATGCCGATCGCAGCGGGAGTGACTACCCTGACCGTAACGTATGTAGACAGGGCGGGAAATACTTCAGCCGCAGAGGCTATCAATATTACCACTAATCCAATGGCTGATATAACTGTGCCGCATGCTCTCATCAGGACTATCACCACAACTATTTGGCCGACACGTATTGATTTGAGAGCCTATGTCAATGATACGGAAACTAACATCAAAAAAGTTGAGTTCCAATATTCTACGGATAATGTTACTTGGACAACTATTGGCACAGATGCCAAGAATGATGACAATTTTATCATTCCGTGGAATGTGACTACCCTGGCCACGGGAGCTTATTATCTCCGGGCCATAGCGACTGACCTGGCTGGCAATGTTGACCCCAGTCCGTCGGCTATAAATATTTGGATATCAAAAGAAGCGACGACCGTAGACATTGTAGAGTCTGCGGCTAAGGTTGATCCGGTCTTTTCCATACAGGGTGCCATGGACGCTACTACCAACACGATTACCGCCCATGTGGATTCAAGTAATCAACCGACTATCAGTATAACATTAACTGATAGTTCTTCTGGAGACACCAATTTTATTTTACCAAGCGCAGTAACGGTGACCGGAAGCGGCACTAGTTGGGAGGCTACCGTTACTAATGCTGCTATTACGAATAACGTTTACGCCGCCATCAGCGTGACTGCCCAGAATTCAAACGGTGAAACCATCACCCGCAGCTGTAATGTCGGCGTTGTCCCTATAGATATTACAAGAACACATACTTTAGCCGGCACCGCGCAATTCGGTTTTGGCTATACTATGAATGCGAACACTTTAAAAGAAAATACAAATATTGTAATAAATTCCGTAACTACACCAGTGACCACACAACCTGATATTTTTGCGGTTGGTCCGGCAATGAATTTGTCTTTGGCTAATGGGATCACTACTATTGCGCCGCTGACCTTAAGCTTCAATTATCCTAACCTTACTAACACCGGTGGATTATACCCGAACTCTACCATCCTGCAGTCCAAGCTGACAATCTGCTTCTGGAACGCGGAAACACAAAAATGGGTCAGGGATAAAAATGTAGTTCATGCCGCGGCAGGAAACACCGGCGCTACCTGCACGACCACGCATTTCTCCATCTATAGCGTAATCGCTGACTATGCCAAGCCGGTAGCTAACGATATTTCCATCAACGGGCCGATCGTCAGCGCAAAAGTCACTGATAACGGCAGCGGTATCAATTCTGCTTGGGCGGCTGGCGGCAGTTATCTTAAAGTGAATGGTACGACATATTACTGTACCACCTACGACCAGGATTCTGATCTCATGACCTTCGAGGCCACCGGCCTGGTTGATGCCAGTGATTATCCGTATGTATTAAGGATAACAGATAAAGTCGGCAACTATACTGAATATAGCGGGGTATTGACCTATACGAAAATGGAAGAACTCAGCGATGCCCACAACTATCCCAATCCGTTTGATCCTGACCGGGAAGATACCACGATCCGGTTTATTTTAAGTGAAAATGGCAATATCACTTGCCGGATCTATGATTTTAACGGCGATCTGGTCACCATTTTGCAGAGAAATGACACTTGGTCCAAAGGTTTAGTCGAATTCAAGTGGGGCGGGACCAATGACAACGGCCGGAAAGTAGCTAATGGCACTTACTTTGCAGAGATACAGGTCAGTGGCTCGGCATCAGACTATGCCGGTCGCACAGTCCGTAAGATAATAAAAATCGCGGTAGTCCGCAGGCAGGAGGGATGATCATGAAAAATAAACTTCTATTATTGCTGTGCCTGATCTTAGCGTTTACCGCACAAATTGCTTATAGTTGGGAACTGAATACCGAACCTGAAATTGGCGAGGCTGGGGAAGCTGCTCCCTATCTGAAAACCGGCGTTGGGCCGAGAGCCCTGGCCATGGGCAGCGCGTTTATCGCTGTCGCTGATGACAACAGCGGAGCCTACTGGAATCCGGCAGGTATCCCTTTCATCAAGCAAAACCAGGTCGGGCTGGTCTATAGCAAAATGTCCCTGGATAGGAATTATAACTATGCCAGTGTGATACTGCCTGACTGGAAACTCGGGGTTAGCGCGATCATGAGCGGGGTCAAGGATATTGACGGTTATGATATTTACGATTATCCTACCGGCAGCTTCAAAGAGAGCAATACTGTATTGCTCTTATCTTATGCCCCAAAATTAGCCGAGGATATCAGCTTGGGCGTAAACCTGAAAATATTGCAGAGCAAGATCCAGGATGCTTCCGGGACAGGATTCGGCTTTGACCTGGGTACAATGTTCCTGCTAACTGAAAAACTAAAAGCAGCTATGGTCCTGCAAGATATCTATACTAATATCGGATGGGATGGCGATTATTCTGAAAGAGTTCCCATGGTGGCAAAGATCGGGACTAGTTATGACCTTTTTGATCCAGGAGCCAGAAGCTACAACGTGAAACTATCTGTTGACGCGGAAAAATATACTACCAGGAAACGTATCCGTTACAATTTCGGGACAGAGTTCAGCCTGCCGTATAACCTTTCTTTAAGAACAGGCATGGCGGATAACTTCCTGACCGCCGGATTTGGTCTGAAGATGGGCTTCCTCGGATTGGATTATTGTTATAAAGTAGATAAATTAAAAATGGAGAACACCAATCAGATCGCTTTAAACTTATATTGGGGCGGCAATGAAACTGAAAGCCATTCTAGCCCGGCACCAGCTCCGGCAACCCCGGCAGCTCCAGCCAAGAAAAAGTAAAAGATTTTACGGTTTTTAGGAAACACCCCAAGGGTCATTATTAACCTTGTTAACTTTAACATTGACCTTTGGATAGCCTGGAAGAGGATGACAGTGAGGGTTGGGAAGAAAGGTGGATTTAAGTAGCCAATCTGCCAACCGAACGTCAGAAGGAGAAACCCGAAGGGTGTCTCCTATGAAAGCAAGCCCTGCGCTTTGATTTGCGCAGCAAACAGCAGGGCGCATATTTTTCGGAAACACCCCAAGGGGTAACAGTGAGGCCGACGCTCCAGATTTTACGGAGTAAAATCGCCGGCCGAACGCAATAGGGGCGGGAGCCCCTTTGAGCGGGGTTTGGGGTGTTTACACGCGGGTGTAGTTCAATGGTAGAATGGAAGCTTCCCAAGCTTCATACGTGGGTTCGATTCCCATCACCCGCTTTTATAAAAGCAAAAACAGTTATAAGTTTTGAGTTATAAATTTTAAGTTTAGGTAAAAGTATTTCACAATAATTCAAAACTCAAAACTCAAAATTTAAAACTATCTCAACAGGGGGGTTAATGATCCTTTCAAAACCATTTAAAACATTTGTGTTAGACACCAACGTCCTCATTCACGACCCGGAAGCGCTCTCCGTTTTCGGACATAACAAAATATCGATCCCTTTGATCGTGATCGAAGAATTGGACCGCTTTAAAACATTCCACGATGAACGCGGTCGTAATTCACGTATTATTTCCCGCTATTTGGATAAACTTCGCAAAAAAGGCAAATTAAATGATGGCGTTGAGTTGGATAATGGCGGCATCCTCAAGATAGAGCTTGATAGCAAAATTGAAATGCCGTTTGAATTCCGTAATCACAATGATGATAACCAGATACTGATGACTGCTCTTGCTATCCAAAACAAGGGTGAAGACGTCTACTTCATATCCAAGGACATCAACCTGCGTATTAAAGCCGAGGCTATAGGCTTAAAAGTCCAGGATTATGAGCGCTCTAAAGTAAAAATAGATGAACTATATACCGGTTGCAAAGAAATAGCGATCAGCAGTGAACAGATCGACGCCTTTTACCAGAACAAAAAAATAAAACTGAGCGATGATGACCTTTTTGCCAACCAATTCACCATTCTGAAATCCAGTGGTGATAAAAGCCAGTCAGCATTGGGCAAATATGTTAAATCCACTAAAGAGATAGTACCCCTGCGCAAAGACACCCGTATTTGGGACCTGAAACCGCTTAATACGGAACAACGTTTTGCCATTGACCTATTGATGGATGATAATATTAAACTGGTAACCCTGGTAGGCGTAGCAGGCACTGGCAAGACCTTGCTGGCTTTAGCCGCCGCTCTGCAAAAAACCGTCGAAGAAAAACTATACCGCAGATTCTTCGTCCTGCGTCCCATCATGCCTATGGGCCGGGACATCGGTTTCCTGCCTGGCACCAAAGAAGAAAAATTGACCCAATGGATGGGCGCTATATACGACAACCTGGAATTCCTGATGGAAAAGGGTACTGATAAAGTTGGTGAGGAAGATACGGAATCGAAGATCCAGTATCTCACGGAAACCGGCAAAATGGAAATTGAAGCTCTCACATATATTCGCGGCCGCAGCCTGCCGAACCAATTTATTATTATCGATGACTCGCAAAACCTGACCCCGTCGGAAGTTAAAACTATCATCAGCCGCGCGGGACAGGGTACCAAACTCGTTTTTACCGGCGATCCGTACCAGATAGACAATCCTTACCTGGACGCATCATCCAACGGGCTGACTTATGTCGTCGAAAAGCTGAAAGGGCAGGAAATTTACGGACATATTAATTTTACTAAAACTGAAAGGAGCCCGCTGGCTGCTTTAGCGGCTCAGTTGCTTTAATGAAATATATAGACTTGCATGTACATTCCATCTTCAGCGATGGGACTCTCACCCCGCAGAGGATAGTAGAATATGCCGTCAAACGCAATTTGT
The DNA here is from genome assembly GCA_028712365.1 of bacterium. GTDB lineage: Bacteria > CAYTYR01 > UBA6262 > UBA6262 > UBA6262 > UBA6262. The sequence goes on along the minus strand of JAQTQE010000002.1, from coordinate 53,267 downwards.
CGGCCATAGCTTTAACTGACCATGACACCACTGACGGAGTTCCTATTGCGCAGGAATATTCCCGGCAATTCGGGTTGGAAGTGGTACCAGGGGTAGAGTTAAGCGTAGAGATGCCCGGACGTACTGATCTGGAACTGCATATCTTGGGTTATTACTTAGATTACCAGGACGCAGCTTTTCAGGAAAGACTGAGCTTTTTCCGTAAAAAGCGCCATGAACGGGCGGTTATGATACTGGAAAAACTCAAAGACTTGAATGTTTTCCTGGACGGGGCTAAACTGCTGGAAATGGCCAATGATAATGCCATCGGCCGCCTGCATTTTGCCCAAGCCCTTTTAGAAGAAGGCTATGTCCACAATATTCAGGAGGCTTTCCAGCGTTTTATCGGCTTTAACAAACCAGCGTACGTGCCTAAAGCCAGGCTTACACCGGAGCAAGCTATTAAAATGATCACTGATGTTGACGGCATACCGGCATTGGCGCATCCTTATTTTTCCGAGATCAACCGGGATATGATCGACTTATTGGTAGGATTCGGACTTAAAGGGATCGAGGTTTATCACAGCCGCCACAGCAAATCTGATATGGACCGGTTCCGCCAATATGCCAGTGAATTCAATTTACTGATCACCGGCGGCAGTGATTGCCATGGAGAGATCGACAAGAATGAGGTATTAATGGGCAATATGGATGTCCCTTTTGAGCTTCTGGAAAAAATGCAGGATTATAAAAGAGGTAAAACCTGAAGGAGACAGTAATGTTTAAATGGCTCAAGACGGTAAAGCTGAACAGGTTAAAAAAGATCAAGGAAAAAAGATCTAATCCCCGGCTGAATACTCTGGTTGATGTAGTTTATAAACTGCATAACAAAAATGGCAGCAGCATCATTTCATTGGCCAAAGATGTCAGCGCTTCAGGCATGAAAATATTACAGCAAAAAAAAGTACAATTAGATACTTTGCTGGATATTAAAATAGACCTGCCGCAGAAAGAAGGATTGGTCTCCGCTTTAGGCAAAGTGGTTTGGTACAAACGCAAAGGCGGTATTGGCATTAAATTCCTGATGATCAGGCCTAATGACGAGCAAAAACATTTTGACTATATCGAAAAACACCTGCCGGCTGAAAAATGAACGGAGAAAACATGGACAGCCAAAAAAAGATAATGAATGAACCACAGGCAATGTGGTTGATAATTATTACCTTAATGGTGATTAATTTTATTTTTTATAAATTCCGGATAGGCGGCCCTGATATGCTGACCTTAGTCGGTGATTTATTCCCGGTGATCAGTTCGCTGTTTGCCGTTGGAGCGCTGATCAGAATAACCTTCTACCTAAAAACATGGGACCTGACTAAAACCGCCTGGTTGCTGCTGGCCTTTGGCATATTTTGCTGGTTCCTGGGCGAATGTTCTTTCGCGGTAACAGAACTGGCTTTAGGCCGGACTCCGGGAGTACCTTCGTTGGCAGACGGTTTTTGGCTCTGCGGTATTTTCCCCATTATCACCGCTTTGATCCTGTTTATTTACGGGTACCAGCGAACCGGGTTTCTCATCGGTCACACTTCTAAATACATTTTTGTCATTTCAGCCATTGCCATGCTGGAGATAGTCTTAATAGCCAGAATAGGCATGCCCATACTCTATACTCCCAATCTCAGTGTGCTGGAAAAGGTGGTCTCCCTGGTCTATCCGGCACTGGATATGGTCATCCTGATGCTGGTTTTCTTCCTGGTCCTGATCACTTCCGTATTAGGCAAAGGCTTGCTATCAAAACCATGGAAGTTCCTGGTGATCGGATTCGCCTTGATCGCCGTAGCAGATATCTTATATTCTTTTTATAATTGGCTGGGGGCCTATAGCACCGGCAGTTATATTGATATGATGTGGAACAGCGGGTACCTTTTTATTGCTTTGAGCGCGTTCTACCAAAAAGACTTAATGGAAAAATACTAATATGACTATCAACTATATCGCTGTAAAAATAGAATCGTTCCTCCTGCCCTTGATCGGCGAATTACTCACTGCCGCCACGCTAAAGGTGCAATGCGATAAAATAGGCACCAGTGTGGAAAAATTAACTCCTATGCATCTGCCGGAACTGGCCCCCAGGATAGAACAGGCGCTGGTCATATTTCTGGGCAGTGATAGGTCTAAAAGAGTATCTAAGCAGATCCTGGAAATGAATATTTCGCAATAGGAGAGAAAAATGAAATTATCAGCTAAAGTTTGGTTCCTTACGGGAATGATCATGCTTTTTAATGTTTTTTTCTTTTGGATCAAACCTGAAGGGAAAATACTGACCATTGTCAGTGATTTGCTCCCGGTGATCTGCGTTCTAGTCTCAATAATCGGGATCTCCTTTGCCGTGAAGAACTTGCATGGATTTGACCAGACCAAGATTGCCTGGATCATGTTATTGGCCGGCATGGTATTGTTCCTGTCAGCTGAAACGATCTATGGCTTCCTGGAAGTGATCATGAACATAGATGTCAATGAAGTTTTCCCCACCTTAGCCGACTACTTTTGGATGGCAGGGTATGTGCCGATATTTATCGGCTTGGTCATGCTGGTTATAGGCTATAAAAAAAGCGGTTTTTCTTTTGGTTCAAAAAGCACTTATACTTTTGGCATTTCTTGTTTTATATTGATCACGGTCTTGATAATCTACAAACTTTTAATACCTATTATTCAGGACCCGGAAACAGGAAAGCTGGCAAAATTCGTGTATCTTTATTATCCGATCGCGGATCTATTTATCATTGTCCCGGCCATGATCCTGGCCTATATTACTAATTTGTTCGGTAAAGGCCTGATCTCCCGTCCCTGGCGCTATATAGCGGTGGGGTTCTTGTGTATGACTACCTTTGACATTATCTATTCTTATTTAAGCTGGAATGACATGTATGGTCCGGGTAATTTCCTGGATCTTTTGCAGAACATAAGTTATTTATTGATCGGTTTAGGCGGTATATTCCAAAAAGAACTTATTGAATCGGTATAGGTGCAAACATGACAGAAAACAAATTAGTCAAAAGAATAGAAATACTCCTTACTCCCTTATTGGGAGCGATCATGGCCTCAGTGACAGTCAAGATACAATGTGAGAAGATCGGGACCAATTCCAATTCATTATCGATCCCGGATTTGCCAAAACTCGGCGATGCTATTGAAAAAGCTTTAATTGTTTTTGTCGGGACCCAAAAAGCCAGGGAAGTATCGAGCAGCATTAAAACAATCCTTTAAAATTATTGACATTAATATCGTACAATGATAAGATAGTACTATTGAAATGAAAACAAACAGGGGAAGTCTGTGAAAATCAGACACTGCCCCGCAACGGTTAAAGTCCGAATACCTGTTTGCTAAATATAGAAATCCTTCGCGGGAAGGGCAGGTCAACTCATAAACCTGGTAGACTCAGCTTCCTTTTTCCGTATTAGGATAGCTGGGTTATTTTATTTAGGAGTGATTACACACCTGCCTGCCGGCAGGCAAGGATTACAATGATTATGAAGAAACTAATATTATTAGTAACATTATTGTATTGCAGTATGGCCCAGGCTGGGGAAAGGCTACCGCAGCGAATTATCTCCCTGGCGCCAGCCAATACCGAAATATTATACGCGCTTAATCTTGGCGATAAAGTAGTTGGCGTTTCTTCTTATTGTAATTATCCACCCCAATGCGCGCAAAAAGAAAAAGTAGGGGATTTCTCCAATCCGAACATTGAAAAGATCGCCGCTTTAAAACCAGACCTGATACTGGCAACCGGATTAGAACAAAATCCGGCAGTGGAAAGGTTGAAAAAACTAGGTTTTACCGTGCAAGTAATCGATCCGCATAATTTCAATCAGCTTTTTGCGGCCATTACTCGTATCGGGGAATTAACCGGTACCGGGACATACGCTTTCATACTTAACCAGTCAATTAAAGCGCGTATCGGCAAATTGATGCAGGCCATAACCGCCAAGATCACGTCACCGCCGAAAATATTTATCGAAATATCCATACAACCATTGATGACCGCTTCCCGGGATACTTTCCTGGATGAAATGATCAATATGCTGCGGGCGATCAACGTGGCCGGGGACCTGGCTCGTCCCTATTGCCGGATAAGCGCTGAATATGTCCTTAAACAGGATCCTGATTTTATTATCTTAACCAGCCCGCAAAGCAGGAATTATTTTATGGCCAATAAAGCCTGGAATAATTCCAAGGCAGTGCGTCAAAACCACTTAATTGACGATATTAATCCAGACCTGATGCTCCGCCCCGGCCCCCGGTTGATCGATGGCCTGGAGCAATTGGCAGAAAAAATATACCATATTAAAGTCCGTTAAAAGGTAGTTTATGAAAAAGAATCAACTTGTAACGATCATACTGCTATTGATAGTTTTACTTTTCCTGGCTTTCCTATCCTTGTATTGGGGAGCGATCAAGATTGATCCTTTCCATTTCCAGGATGAGATTAGCCGCTTGATCATGTTTAAACTGCGTTTACCCCGCATCATCCTGGCTATCATTGCCGGGGTAGGATTAAGCATCAGCGGAGTTGTTTTCCAGGCTCTCTTACGTAATCCACTAGCTGATCCTTATATCCTGGGAACCTCATCCGGAGCGGCACTGGGAGGGGTTCTGGCCATTACTCTTGGATTAGGAACTTGTATCTACAGCGTTTCCTTCAGCGCTTTTGTTTTTGCCTTATTGACTTTGGTCGTTGTTTACCAGCTGGCACAACTCGACGGTAAAATGCCTGTGCAAAATCTGCTTCTAGCCGGGGTAATTGTCAATACTTTCCTTTCCGGCCTGGTTACCCTGATCATGTCCCTGAACCGGCAGGAACTTTATAGTATTATGTTCTGGCTGATGGGCAGCCTGGGACAGTCAGACCAAGGCGCGGTTTGGCTGGGAGGAAGTGTGGTCTTATTCTTGTCCGGCGGCATAATCCTGGTAAGCAGGCATCTCAATATTATTACCCTAGGTGAAGAAAAAGCGCAATCTCTCGGTGTTCCGGTTGAGTTAATGCGCAAAATACTTTTCATAATGGTTTCATTGATCATTGCGATCCTGGTATCTATCTGCGGCATGATCGGTTTTGTCGGATTGATCATTCCTCACATCAGCAGGTTATTGGTAGGGCCGGATCATAAAGTCCTGCTGCCGGTAGCCGGACTGTTGGGAGCGATCTTTCTGCTATCATGCGATGTCCTGGCCCGGACCATAGCTGTCCCTTTGGAAATACCTATCGGCGTGATCACAGCCTTGGCTGGCGCTCCATTCTTTTTATATCTGCTTCGGCGTAAAAGAACAAATTTACTTTTTGAGGAATAATTCATGGCGTATCTGGAAGTAGCCAATATACATTTTTCTTATCACGAGAACGTGGTCTTAAAAGATGTTTCTTTTGCGGTCCAGCCAGGCGACTTTTTAGGGATCATCGGGCCCAATGGCAGCGGCAAATCCACTTTATTGAAGATCCTGGCCAGGCTTTTGACGGTACCAGCAGGAACAGTCATGCTTAATGATCTTGACCTAAAGAAATATCCAGTGCGCACCCTGGCTAGAAAAATCGCTTTAGTGCCTGAAGAAACTTCCCTTAATTTTCCTTTTACGGTGCAGGAAATGGTACTCATGGGACGATCGCCGCATCTTTCGTTTTTGCAGCCTTTGTCACATCATGATCATAGCAAAGCCATCGAATGTATGGAAAGAACTTCCATTAAAGATTTGGCCGGTAGGAAAATAAATGAGTTATCCAGCGGTGAGAGGCAAAGAGTTTTTATCGCCCAGGCCCTGGCCCAGGAACCATCCATATTGTTACTAGACGAACCGACGGCGCATTTGGATATTAACCACCAGATCGAAATATTCAATGTCCTAAAAAACCTGCAGGAACAGCACGGGTTAACTATTATCACCGTCACCCATGACCTTAACTTGGCCGCGCTTTATTGCGACAAACTACTTTTACTGAAGGAAGGGGCGGTTTTTAGCCAAGGCCCCCCGGCGCAGGTGATCACCGTGGAAAACATTAGAAAAGTTTATCATACACAGGTTACTGTACAACAGCACCAGCAGATCAAAAAATTGCAGGTTACCCTGATCCCAAACCACTAGACTGTGTCGCAACTCTTTTGGAAACAGTCTAATTACGAGGAGGAATAATGTTAAAGCATTACTTGGCAACAGCAGCAACAGTAGCAACGCTATTATTATGTATGGCGGTTAATCCTGTCAACGCCGAAGAAGGAGCGGAAGTCAACTTAGACATAACAGTTGTTTCCGCCAGCCTGACTCCCCAACCGGCATATCTTACCGGCACAAATGTCACCGTGATCAAAGCTGAAGACATCGCCGCGGCCCATACCCAGGACCTCAGCCTGATATTGAACCAGGTTGCGGGATTAGACTTGCCCAAACAGGCCAGTCTCGGTAATGCTCAGACCTTGTCTATTCGCGGTGTCCCCGGCCATCAGGTGCTGGTCTTGTTGGATGGTTTTCCTTTGACTTCCCCGTCATTGGGACAGACTGACCTATCACAGATACCTTTGGAAAACATAGAACGCATCGAGATCGTCCGCGGCGCCGGATCAGCAATATACGGAGCCAATGCCATTGGGGGAGTGGTCAACATAATTACTAAAAAACCCCTGGATCAGAAACCATTGACGGATATTACGGTACTGGCTGGCAGCAGTAATACCCAGACTTACCGGTTCAGTTATGGCGCGAAGCCAGGCGCGCTTGATTATTTATTGTCTGCCAGCCGGTCTTTCTCGAATGGCTGGAGAATGAATAATGATTTTGATAATAACGCGTACAGCGTGCAATTGGGTTATGACCTGCGGCAATACGGGTCACTCAGGCTGCATGATCAATATTACCGGAGTTTTTTAGGCTTGCCCGGTCCTTCCAATATACCTATTGACTCCTGGGATGATTCACGCGAAAAGGAAGCCTCTTCACCTAATGCCCGCCAGGAAGACCGTACCAATCTAACATATGCTGAATATAAGGTAGCGCTGGCTGGAGAAACCACGGCTAAAGTCCGTACTTTCCTGAATGAAACAAAACAGGTCTATCGTAATACTGACTGGTCTATTGATACCCTGCGGCGAAACCGGTCACACGGTATCAGCACGCAATTCGACCTGCTTTCAGGCTGGAGCGCCGGATTAGAATACCGCCAGGATTCAGTCTGGCAAAGGGATGATAATACCCATACCGACACGATCGATGAAGCGGTTTTCTTCCAATCGCTATATGGCCAGTATATGCGCCAGCTCGAAACCTGGGCTTATACCTTCGGTGTTCGTTATGACCACCATTCCATCAGCGGGGGACAGCTTGACCCGCGTCTGAACCTGGTATATTTTTTAAATAGCACCTGGAAAACTTCCCTGAATATTTCCCGCGGCTTCCGTCCACCTACCGTCAATGACCTGTTTTGGCCATTCAGTCAGGAAACATATTTTGGCACAACTTATATCACCGCCGGTAACCGTAACCTGAAGCCGGAAAAAGCCATGTCTTACGACCTCGGGTTGGAAGGCAAATTCAATAATTCCTGCCAGGCCAAAGCGACCGTATTTTATATCGCTAGCCAGGACCTGATGATCTGGCAACAGGAAAACGTCACCCTGACCACATATCGCTATGCGCCCCAAAATGTATCCCGGGGAAAGAATCTTGGACTGGAAGTGGAAACCAGCCAATCCTTTTCCAGCCAATTACGGCACAAACTTGTTTACACGGCTATGCAGGCGCAAGGGAAAAAAGAAAGTGACCCTGATTACCTGCTGCTGGCTTTTCGGCCCAAACACAAATTATCCTATCAGCTGGACTACCAGCCCATGGAAACAGTGGCAGTCAATTTACAAAGCCAATTCCTTGGCGCCTGCTTTGAACAAGATGGGGAAAGAGGCTTGAAGGTCCCGTCAGCCAGCATCTGGAGCGTTGCCTTACAGAAAAAAATAAATTCTGCTATCCTGGCGTTAAAAGTAGATAATATATTTGACAAGCGTTATGCCACGCGCACCGATGGTTTCGGCAATTTTTATCCTTTGCCTGGCCGTACTTACTGGTTTAGTTTTGACTTGTATTTAAAAAATTGAGCAAAGAGATTCACAGATTACCTACTAAATCTTTAATCAGTGTAATCGCTCTTAATAAGCGGTGTAATCAGAGATTGTTTAGCATTTCAAACAATCTCAAGAAAAAGTCTTGCACAATTAATTAAATATTGTTAAAATTATTTTTATGAAGAATGATATTGTCACGCCCTATTATTTAATTGATGAGCGCAAGCTGCTAAAAAACCTGAAGATCATCCGCTACGTCAGGGAAAGATCCGGCGCCAAGTCAGTACTGGCGCTCAAGTGTTTTTCAACCTGGAGCGTTTTTCCCCTGATGAAGCAATACCTCGACGGGACCACCAGCAGTTCATTATATGAGGCCAGGTTGGGTCGTGATAAATTCGGCAAAGAAGTGCACGCTTACTGTGTGGGCTTTTCCCGTTCAGACATAGCGGAGATTAAACAATTTGCCGATAAGATCATTTTTAATTCTTTATCTCAGCTCAAAACCTATTACCGGGACGTAAAAAAGCTGCCGCTCGGTTTACGGGTAAATCCCCAAATAAGTTATTCGCACTTTGACCTGGCTGACCCGGCCCGGCGTTATTCCAGGCTGGGCGTAACCGACCGGGAAGCGCTTTTAAATGCCGCTCCCATGATCAGCGGGGTAATGTTCCATTTTAACTGTGAAAACGCGGATTTCCGAAATTTCTCAACCAATCTTGACTATATCGGAAAGACCTACGGGAAACTGCTGCAACAGCTAAAATGGGTCAGCTTGGGCGGAGGACTTTATTTTACCAAGGACGAATATCCTCTGGACAAGTTCTGCCGTAAGTTGAAAGACTTCAGCGAAAAGTATAATGTCCAGGTTTATTTGGAACCGGGAGAAGCAGTCATTACCGGGTCAGCCGAGTTAGTCACTACGGTAATGGATATTGTACACAATGAAGCTGATATAGCTATAGTGGATGCTTCCACTGAAGCTCATATGCTGGACCTGCTGATCTATCGCACACCAGCCAAGATCGACTCTGCCGGCAACGGCCGGTTCAAGTACACTATTGCCGGCCGTTCTTGTTTAGCCGGTGATGTTTTCGGGACTTATCGTTTTAAGAACAGGTTAAAACCAGGGCATATTATCAAATTAGCGGACGCGGCCGGATACAGCATGGTTAAGAAAAACTGGTTCAACGGCCTGCAGATGCCGTCAATAGTAGTCAAAAGGCTCAATGGCGCACTGGAAGTAGTGCGCCATTTTAATTATCAGGATTTTACCGGCAGCTTATCATAATACGGATCTCATACGGACTTCGCACGGGAGAGGATAAAGTGATGAAAAAAAAGAAAAATGTGTTGATCATCGGGGCAGGAGGAGTCGCGCATGTGGTCGCGCATAAATGTGCCCAGTATAATGATATCCTGGGTGACATCTGCATTGCTTCCAGGACGCTGCGCAAAGCTGATAAGATCATTGATAGCATAAAAAAGAAAAATAACCTGAAAGACAAAACCAAACAGCTCTATTCCCGCCAGGTCAATGCTATGGATATACCGTCATTGGTCACCCTGATCAAGGAAACCAATTCCCAGATCGTCATCAACGTAGGAATAACTTTTATCAATATGTCCGTACTGGAAGCCTGTATCCAGGCCGGCGTAGTGTACATGGATACAGCGATCCACGAAGAACCAGGCAAGGTCTGTGAAGATCCGCCCTGGTATGCTAATTATGAATGGAAGCAGAAGGACCGCTGTCGTGAGAATGGCATCACCGCTATCCTGGGCATAGGATTTGATCCGGGCGTAGTGAATGCGTATGTCGCTTTGGCTGTAAAGCATCATTTTGATAAGATCGATACCATTGATATCATGGATGTGAATGCCGGTAATCATGGCAAATACTTCGCTACGAACTTTGATCCGGAGATCAATTTCCGGGAATTCAGGAAAGTATGGACCTGGATCGACCGTAAATGGGTGGAAAAAAAGGTACATACTAAAAAGCTGGTGTATGAATTCCCGGTAGTAGGCAAACAAACCGTTTACCTGACCGGTCACGATGAATTGCATTCTTTATCCCAGAATGTAGATGCCAATACCATCAGGTTCTGGATGGGATTCAGTGATCATTATATCAATGTTTTCACGGTCCTGAGCAAACTGGGATTATTGTCCGAGAAGACAGTTAAAACAGCGGAAGGGTTGGAAGTGGTGCCGCTCAAGGTAGTGAAAGCGGTACTCCCTGATCCGGGATCATTGGCTCCGAACTATACGGGGAAGACTTGCATCGGCAACCTGATCAAAGGCACGAAGAATGATGTGCCTAAGGAAATCTTCATCTACAACATCTGCGATCATGCCGAATGCTATAAAGAAGTGGAATCCCAGGCTATCAGCTATACCGCCGGAGTACCGCCGGTAGCCGCGGCAATACTGGTCGCTAAAGGCACCTGGGATGTCAAGACCATGGTTAATGTCGAAGAATTAGATCCTGATCCGTTCATTGAATTACTCGATAAAATGGGATTGCCAACCGAGATACAAGAGACTCCGGCTGCTGTATAGCGACGAGAAGTTGGCCCCGCCGCATATTTTGTTTAAATAATTCTTGACAAATTATGGTAAGTATTATAAATTAACAACCACAACAATAATTCTCATGTAAAGAGTAACCAATTTTTTTTAAAATAAGAGGTAAGACTTAGTTGGACCCAGAACAATCGCGAACGCCATTATTTGACACCGTCCTCGCGCATGCTAAAAAGAGGATGGTTTCTTTTCATACACCGGGCCATAAAAATGGTAAGAGCATTGACCAGCGTTTCCGCAATTTTGTGGGACGCAACATTTTTTATATGGATGTTACGGTCTTTAACGAAGTAGATTCGCTGCATGATCCCCATCATTGCATCAGGCAGGCCCAGCTGTTGGCTGCTAAAGCTTATGAAGCGGATAGGGCGTTCTTTCTAATCAATGGTTCAACCGTAGGTAACCAGGCCATGATCCTGACCGCCTGTAACACTTTTGACGAGATCATCCTGCCGCGCAATACCCATAAGTCAATTATCGGCGGCATTATCCTGGCCGGGGCCACGCCGCGCTATATACAACCGGTGATCGACCGTAATAATAATATTGTTTACAATGTATCGCCTGAACAAGTGGAAGACGCGATCAAGCGTTACCCAAAAGCCAAGGCGGTAATCATTACCAATCCGACCTATCACGGCATCTCCACCAACCTGTCAGGGATAGCCGAAGTCGTACATAAGTACGACAAGATATTGCTGGTTGACGAGGCGCATGGACCTCACTTCAAATTTTCACCGCGGCTGCCGATCAGCGCCATTGATGCCGGCGCGGATATGTGTGTGCAAAGTACGCATAAGATCCTTTCCGGCATGAGCCAGGGATCATTATTATTGGTCAAGGGTAAACGAGTTGACCCGCATCGGGTCAAAAGGATCGTTTCAGTACTGCAAACAACCAGTCCCAGCTATTTTATACTGGGTTCCATAGACTTGGCCCGGATGCAGATGGCCACCAAGGGTGAAGCCATACTGGACAAGCTCATTGATATGTGCGAAGAAGGACGGCGGCAGATCAACAAGATCGAACATATTGCCTGCCTCAGGCAAGAAGACCTGCTGCCGGGATTCCAATTGGATCCGACTAAGATCACGGTAATGCTGGGACAATCCGGATTAAGCGGTTATGACGTTTCCGCGCTTTTTAATGAAAAATATAACTTGCAAGTGGATTATGAAGATCTTTATAATATTATCGCGATCAGCGGTGTAGGAACATCAAAGCAGGATATCAGGCAGCTCGTTTTTGCGTTGCAGGATATTTGCTCTAAATACGCCAAGAAAAAAGTGATCAAAGCGCTGCCACCTTTGTCTTTTGCCACGGAGATGGTGATCAACCCGATGCAAGCGCTCGAAATGGGCATGAAACGGGTACCGATCGAAAAAGCCGTGGGCAGGATCAGCGCGCATATACTTTCACCGTATCCGCCAGGAATACCGGTGCTGATACCAGGAGAACGTATCACCCGTGAAGTTTGCGACTACCTGCAGGAATTAGTAAAAATGGGTATTCGCGTCAGCGGTCAGGAAGGCCATACGCTTAAAACTCTTAAAGTAGTACAGGAATCATGACCAGGAAACGCAAAAAAACTATTATCCGAAAGTTCCAGGCGACGCGTTATCGCGAAACCTTTCTTTTCAAAAACTTTATTTTTTTGGCACTATTGACTTTCAGTGTCATTTTCCTGCTGTACGGTTTGAAAAATTACCGGGAAATTGATACTTATTCAATAGCTGGCGCCAAGAAAATGGCCGGCGACGTGACTGGTATGAGAGTGCGCCTGCTGAACTCCAGCGGGGAAGCGGACCTGACCGAGCTATTAGCCGGCAAGCTGAAAGAAAACGGGGTCACCCCGGTGATCGAAAAACTGCCCGGGCAATATTCCCCGACGCCAACCATGGTCATCAACCGTTCGGGAGATTCTGAAAAGATCGCTAAATTGGCCAGTATTATCGGTTGTAATAATATTGTAGCCAAAGTAGAACATAATGACAGCGTTGATGCTGTTATTATTATCGGCAAAGACCTGCGCACGCTAAGAAAGTAAACCAAGGAGGATATATCGTGAACGCAAAAGAATTAAGCACTTTTAAAGAATTGCTCCTGGCCAAGAAAGAAGCCATCCTTAAATCAATCAAAAACACCAAAGAAGAGGGCAAAGATTATACCACTACCGAAGTCGGTGATTCAGTGGATATTGCTTCCAATTCATACGAGCGTGAAGTGCTGTTTGAATTGAGCGATAATGAAAGAAAACAATTGGTCGATATCGATACTGCCTTGAAAAAGATCGAAGACAAGGATTTCGGTACTTGCGAAGACTGCGGCGGCAAGATCAGTATGGAACGTCTGGAAGCAGTCCCGACGGCTACGCTCTGCATTAATTGCCAGACCAAGAAAGACTCAAAATAACTCCCCTTTGAAGGGGGCAATAATGACCAACCTTATAATAGTCGGCTTAGGAATAATAATACTTGTTCTTTTGGCGGCTATTTTATTTTTATTATACAAAACCAGGAAACCTGAAACAGACCAATCCGTCGTTTTACTGCAGCAGCAACTCTCCCAGATCAGCGGACAGCTCAATAACCAGATCAATGCCATATCCACGCAAGTCAACCAGCGGCTTTTCGAAAGTTCGAAGATCTTGCAGGAAACCAACCAAAACATAGGTAACCGCCTGGATTCCACTGCCCAGGTCATCAGCCGGGTAGATTCGAGTTTGGGCAAACTCTATGAATCAAACCAACAGATATTCATGATCGGCAAGGACATCTCCAAGCTGAGTGACCTGCTGCGCGCGCCATCTTTTCGCGGCGGCATAGGGGAATTAATGCTGGAGAACCTTCTGCATGATATCCTCCCGGTGCAAAATTATACCCTGAAACATAAATTCAAGAACGGCCAGCAAGTCGATGCCGTCATCCTGCTGGGAGACAAGCTGGTACCGGTTGATTCCAAGTTTCCGTATGAAAATTTCAAAAAGGCCATGGAATGCGTGGTTGAGCCGGAAAAGAACCGGTTCAAGAAGGATTTTTACCGCGATGTAAAAAACCACATTGATAAAATATCTTCCTCATATATCCTGCCGGAAGAAGGGACTTTTGATTTCGCCTTGATGTATATCCCCGCGGAAAACGTTTTTTATGAGACTATCATCAAAGAAGAAGGCACAATCTATCATTATGCCTTGCAAAAAAAAGTGGTGCCTGTTTCACCGAACAGTTTTTTCGCTTACCTCCAATCGATAGTCCTGGGACTGAAAGGGCTGCAGGTAGAAAAAAATGCCCAACAGATCATTATTTATCTTAACCAGTTGCGCAACGATTTCCACAAGTTTCAAGATGATTTCCGCGTTCTCGGCAGCCATCTGACCAACGCCCGTAACAAATTTGAAGAATCAGAGCGCCAGTTGGAACGCTTCAGTGACCGGCTGGAAAACGCTTCCCAGTCTAAGAAACTTGATCCGTCTCTCCCAAAAATAACCGAATAATTCTTGACTTTAATCTAAATTATTCCTATAATTAATTTAATTGTTTATGCCAAAATTATTACCACAAGACGAAAAGAAAATTGAGGAAAAATTCCGCCTGGTTTCACTGCAGGCGCGGCAGGACGAAGAAAGGCAAATGATCAAGGATTACTCGTTCGTGCTGGGCTTTATTCTGCTGATCACCGGACTGATGATATATACTCTTAGCATTGTCTTCGGCGGCGCTTTAATGGCCATGGGATTGGCAGCGGTTATTTACCGGTTCCTGCCCTGGTGAGTACCTTCTGATATACTGATAACCATACTTTTAAAACAGCCTCTAAAAAGGAGAACCTATGTCTGCAGAGAAAAGAACCAGGATCATGATCGTGGATGATTCTTCCTTTATGCTGTCAGTGATCACTGACATGCTCAAAGGAACAGAATTTGAGATTGTCGGCCAATGTCAGGACGGCGCTACCGCTTTGGAGATGTATGCCCGGACTAAACCCGACATTGTCCTGCTGGATATTGTTTTACCCGAACAAACCGGCCCGGAAATCTTGGATAAGATACTGGATATTGACGCCAACGCCAGGGTGATCATGGTCTCTTCATTAGGCACAGAAGATATGGTTGTAGATTGCCTGCGCCGTGGCGCCAAGCATTTCATCCAAAAACCATTTGACCAGGAACATTTCCTGCGCGAACTGCGCGAACTGCGCCAAAAAGAAGATTCAAAATCCACTAAGGTCAGTATTGGCCTGTCATTTAAAGGTATTATCATGGGCATGCGCTTTTTCGGCCAATACCTGCTGGAAAAACACCGCATCACCAAAGAGCAGCTGCTTAATGCCATAACTTACCAGAAGAATATCAATATCAGCCTGGAACAATTGCTTATCCAGGACGGCCACTTGAACGGCAAAGATATTATGCGCATCAAAGACATCCAAAAGAAAAACCTGGATAAGGATCTGCCGACCATCATCTTGGAAGAAAAATTGATAACCAAAGATAAATTGGACTCGGTATTGGCGGAACAGAAGAAATCACGTATTTATATCGGGGAAGCCCTGGTCAAAACCGGCGCCTTGAACATGCAGGAACTGGACCTGGAACTAAAGGCCTATAAAGAAGAAGAAAGCAAGGAAGAATGGGAGATCACCAAAGGGTTGGAAAAGGTCAAGAACCAGATCATCGTCAAGAGCTTCATTGATTATACGATCAAGATATTCCAGAAAATAGCCGGGGAAATGGTTAAAGTAAGGGCTTGTATCCCGGCGGCCAAAACTTTCACCTTGCAAGATTATACCTTTGAGCAAAAAGGGAAGGGGAACATTGACATTGCTTTTATTTTCAACCTTTCGGAGGCAGTTACGCTGCGCACCGCTTCGGTCATGTACAGCAAAGAGATCATCCAGGTAAACGACGCGGTTATCGACGCGGTCAAGGAATTCCTGAATATAATTGATGGCAATAGCTGCTCAAAATTGTCCAGTGTAGGCCTTAACTTCACTACGCTGCCCCCGGTTTGCTATGATAACCGGAGCAAAAATAAATTCTTATTCGGCGCGGATGATGAATATATGTTAGTGTCATTGATCTCCACCATGGGTGACTTCGACATTCTGGTAAAGAGCAAAATCTAAATACCAAGAGCCTCTATGTCCTTAATCTACTGCCGGGAATGCGGACACAAGATAAGCACTAAAGCCACGTATTGTCCCCATTGCGGCGCCAGCCCCCATAAAATTTCCATGGAATCAGAGATCCGGCTGATCATCCTGCTGGTCATCATGGTTATTGCTCTAGTAGTCGCCACCAGGATGCCATTCTTACGGAACATATTCACCGGAAGTTGGTCGAGGAAAGATAGTGTGTTTTCTTTCCCAGTGGCCAGTTTGCAGATCAACTATTCGCAAAGCTATAAACCGTTGCCTGACCGGATCGCGGTCACCGGAGAGGTTAAGAACCTTGAGTCTATAACTTTGCCTAACGTTGAGGTTATTGTACGCTGGTATGATAAATATGGGAATCTGGTTCGTACGGACACGGACCGGATCCAGGCCCAGCCTTTACTTGCGGGAAGGGTCAGCACCTTTGAAGTTATTTCCGTGTACCAGGAAGACATGATCGATTATCAACTAGCTTTCCGGACCTCGGCTGGCGGTGATATCGCTACTGTCAATAAAAGATAAGGCTGATAATCATTTAACTAGGAGAATAAAAATGAAAAAAATTATTTTGCTCGCTTTGTTTTTAAGTATGTTTTTGGTCCTGGCCTTGCCGCTTTACGCTGAGGAACAGCCTTTAACCATAAAAGTACGCCGTATCCTGCCTGAGGGCTGGACAGTCACGGAAAAAGCTGATGGCATTCCGATGTATGAACGGGCCGCGCAATCACTGGAGATCCAGGATTATGCCAAATTACCCGGCTTCCTGCTGACCGTCACCGATACCAATAATACCGTGACCAAAGACAGCCAGCATCCTGAAGACTATAATCCCTATTTTGAAATATACCTCTATAAAATATCCCTGACCGAGGAACAGATCATTAAATATAATCGACTGGCTAACGCCCAGTATAACCGTCCGGCAGGGACTCAAGATGCCTACCCGCCGCGCTTTTCTTTCCAAAAAGGTGAGTATATTGTGATGAAATCGCCGGCCTGGGGAAAATCAGCCAGCCCAGCGATTGACTCCCTGATGCTCAAAATAACTTCATTGGTGAGAAAAGAACTTCCCTGAAAGTTTCCGTATGAATTGCATAAAAATAATCTACCTGGAATATTCCACAAGAACTATGAACCGTTGCAACCTGCAATGTGTTTATTGTTTTGACAGACTACAACCGCGGTTAGGAAAAGATCATATATGAAAAGCAATGCCGATACCATAAAGGCTATACTTATTCTGGCCATATTTTCCGGCGCCGGTATCTGGTTGTTCTTTGATGGATTTAGAAAATGGCGGCGCAAAAGATTGATCGAGAATATCCCTACCTCCAAGATCCGCTCCATGGCTATGGGATTGGTGGAATTGCAGGGTAAGGCAACTCCATGGCTATACACGCTGAAAGGTCCCATATCCGGCAGGGATTGCGTCTTTTATAAATTCCTGGTGGAACGCTATGAACGCCACGGAAAGAATAGCAGTTGGGTTAAAGTAGCGAATGGCGCCAGTAATGACAACCTTTTTCATCTAGACGATGGCACAGGAAAGGTACTGATCAATCCCAGGCGCGCTGAGATAAATTTAGATCAACCGGATTTCAGTTTCGAATCTGGTTTATTCGGGGGTGACATACCCTCTAATTTAGTTAATTTCCTGGAACAAAATAATATCAGGTACCAGACCTGGTTCGGTAAGCAGCGTATGCGCTTCCGGGAATGGAACATTTGTCCTAATGATCAGGTCTATGTATTAGGCTCCGTAGCCAGGAATGAAAACTTTGTTTCTGACTTTAAGATCAAGCTCAATGAGCGCTTGAGGGAAATTAAGGCCAAGCCTGAAGAAATGATGAAATTCGACCGTGACGGCGACGGCACGATAAGTGTGTATGAATGGGAGCAGGCAGTTGCCAAGATCAAGGAAGGGATGCTGGAAGATCAATTAAAACAGCCTGAACAAGCCCAGGAAACCAGTTTCGTGATCGATAAGGGACAGGAAGAAACTGTTTTTATTATTTCGGAAAAAAGTGAAAAAGAACTTTTAGAGAAACTCTATTGGCAGTCTCTACTAGCCATCATCGTTGGTGCTTTACTCGCGTCAGGCTGCATCGTTGGTTTAATTAAAATGGCTACCATTTATTTTTAATCCGCCACGTGATCGCATTTAAAAAAGGAGGAAAACATGGGTATATTTGTGTTGTTAATATTCCTGTTCCTGGTGATCGGGGTAATTAGCTATGCGTTTACTGTCTACAATGGATTGATCAGGGTCTCGCGTAATATCGAAAAAGCCTGGGCTAATATTGATGTTATCCTGAAACAACGGCATGACGAGATACCAAAACTGATCAAGATCTGCGAACAGTTCACCCAGTATGAACGTGGCACGTTGGAACGAGTGATTGAATTGCGCACCGCCGCCATGAACGCTTCCGGTGTAGCTGATAAAGCAGCGAAAGAGGGGAACCTGACCAGGGCACTCGGAAGCATTTGGGCAGTAGGGGAGGCCTATCCGGAGCTGAAATCCAATACCAATATCACCCAATTACAAAGCCGCATCAGCGGCCTGGAATCAGAGCTGGCTGACCGGCGCGAATTGTATAATGACAGTGTGAATATCTACAATATCCGCATCAACCAGATACCGGATATGATCGTGGCTAATATGCTGGGCTATGGCGAGAAAGAGATGTTCCGTATCTCGGAAGATGAAAAGAAAGACGTGGACATCACCCTTAATTTACCGAAATAGAACTATATTGTTTACCAGGGTCTTGTCTAATACCCTCGCCACTCCCAGTTACTCTGATGATAACGGTAACTGTATAGATCAGGGAACTCGGTTGTTTTTTGAGCGAATCTATAAGTATAGGCGAGCGCGGCCGCTGAATGTCATGGAGAAAACCTTCGGAAGCTTGAGTTGGCATGGACTCTTCACCTCCCGCCTTGCGGGAGAACTCAAGCGAGATAGAGAGCGATTTCCGCGCCGGGGAAATCGACTCGTTTTTCGGAATGACTCAGCGTGACAGCGAGCCAATATACCCTAAGTGAACAAAATACACTGAAGATAAAACAATCATGAAAAGACCAACAAAATATATTTTATTAGTGCTGTGCTTCATTATGCTCCAATTCCCGCTATTCTACAAATTCTGGCTGGGACAAATGGGGGGCTGGCTCATTTACCAGGACAAGCTCGAAAAAGCCGACGCTATCCTGGTACTGGGCGGCGGCAGGGGCGAAAGAGTCCTGCAGGGTGCGAAACTATATCGCGAAAAATATGCTGACCAGGTTATGATGACCGGGGAATTCGAACAGATCATGAGCGGTCCGGTATTTCACTGGGCCCTACAAGGCCGCAAACTGGCTAATGCCCGCGGCGTACCCTGGGACCGGATCATTCCTCTCCTTGATTCCATGAGCACGCATGATGATGCGACCTTAAGCCTGGCAGAGTGCAAAAAACGCAATTTTAAATCCTTGATCGTTGTTTCAGAACCATTCCACACCAAACGTGCCTTCTATACCTTTAAAAACGTTTATAAAAACTCCGGCATTAAGGTCATGATCTATCCGGTGCAGGAAAGCTGGTACACCAGAAACAACTGGTGGCACTCGGAAAAAGCCATGATGTCTACCAATGAAGAATATATCAAGTTCTTGTATTATATATTAAAAGGGTATATTTAATGAAACACCATTTTGCCGACGAGTATTCCCAGGTCAACGGGATACTGCAGAAGATCGACCCGCGATTTAAAATAATTGCCGCTTTATTATTCGTTATCCTGGTAAATCTAACGCCATTAACCAAAGCTTTTTCCCTGATTTTCTATGCTTTTATTCTTATCCTGTGTGTTCTGCTGACTAAGGTCCCGCCTGGCCGCATCGTGCGTAAATCCCTGGCGAGTTTGCCTTTGATCCTGATTTTTGCCCTATTCTCGCTTTTTTACCATCGCAGCCAACCCTGGTTTAGTTTATTAATACTGGCTAAAGCTTATTTGTCGATCCTGGCCATGATCCTGCTTATCTCTTCTACCAGTTTTTCCTATTTTCTGAAAGCCCTGCAAAAATTAAAAATTCCCGTTATCCTGGTCATGATCTTTTCATTCATGTACCGTTATCTTTTTGTGATCACTGATGAATTGATGAGTATCAGGATGGCTAAGGATTCCCGGACCGTAGGCGGTACCGCGTGGTTCCATACCAAGGTATTGGCCAATATTATTGGCGTAGTTTTTATCTCTTCCTATGAACGCAGCGAGCGTATCTACAAGGCCATGTTGTCCCGGGGATTTGACGGGACTATCAGGACTTTGGATGACTTCAGCTTGAAGAACAGGGATTATATTTTTGGTTTTTCAGCGCTAAGCATCTTTGTGCTGATCAAGATACTGGAGTATAGCCTGCGATGAGCCCATTGATCGAGATCAAAGAACTTTCCTATACTTATCCTGACGGTAACCTGGCCCTGGAAAACGTCTCCCTGGATGTGGAAGAAGGGGATTGTGTCGGGTTGATCGGACCCAATGGTGCCGGTAAATCAACCTTGTTATTACATTTGAACGGCATCTTGCCTGGACAAAACCATATCCTGATAGACGGTTTGGAAGTTACTCCTGATACCATTCGTCAGGTCAGGGAAAAAGTTGCCCTGGTTTTTCAGGATCCTGAACATCAGCTATTCATGCCATCAGTTTATGATGACGTAGCTTTCGGCCCGATCAATATGGGCTGGAGTAAAGACAAAGTCAATTGGCAGGTGGACTTGGCCCTGCAAGAAGTAGATATGCTCCCGGTTAAATTTCGCTCTTCCCATCATTTAAGTTTCGGTGAAAAGAAACGTATCTCTTTGGCTACAGTGCTCTCCATGAAACCCAAGATACTGGCCCTGGATGAACCTTCCAGTAACCTGGATCCTAAACACCGCTGGGAGCTGATCGACTTGCTGAAAAACCTGAATATAACTAAACTCATCGCCACTCATGATCTGGAATTGGTCGGTATCCTATGCAACAAGGTAGCCATCCTGAACCGGGGACGATTAAAGGCTTTTGGCCCGGCGGCTGAGATCCTTTCCAATAAAGATTTGCTTGTTAGTTACGACCTGGCAAAGCAATAAGAATTTATTTACTTTTAGCTGTTTATTTGCTATAATTTTTTATTCCAAGAAAACCCTAAACCAAGGAGGAAGAAAAAGAATCATGGGTGAGATTAAACGGATAGGCATAATTACCAGCGGTGGCGATTGCGGCGGCTTGAATGCTGTGGTGAAAGGCACTGCCCAAATGGCGCACAAAGAAGGGATCGAAGTCTTTGTTATCCCCAACGGCTATGCCGGATTGTACAACCTGGTTGACTTTGAAAAATTGGTCAGCCTGCAACCGGAGCGCATTGATTCAGTCGAATCAAACCTGGCTGGCAGTGAAGCCGGGCATTCCCGTGTCAAGATCAAAAAGATCGATGACCCGGATAAATATAAAAGGATCAAAGACGGTTTGAATAAATTTAAAATAGACGGTCTGGTCATCAGCGGCGGAGATGATTCCGGCAGTGTGATGGTGGACCTGATCCAGCAGGGCATTCCCTGCGTCCATGCCCCTAAGACCATGGACCTGGACCTGCAAACTTATTCTGTCGGCGCGGATTCTACTATTAACCGCATCACTAATTTCGTGCAGGAACTAAAGACTACCGGCCGCACCCATAACCGGATCATGGTCATTGAAGTATTTGGCCGTTATGCCGGTCATACTGCTTTCCGTGGCGGCATTGGCGCGGACTCGGATGCTATCCTGATCCCTGAGATCCCCGTGGATTTCGATTTATTATACCAGCACATCAGCAAACGTTATTGGAGCCGGATAGAAGAAAGCGATGTCCTGGCCGGCACTTATACGATAGTAGTAGCAGAAGGCCTGCGGAACTCTGATGGTACCGAACTTTATGATGAATCGTCAGGCATTGACGCTTTTGGCCATAAGAAGCTGGCTGGAGCGGCGAAATATGTGGTGCAGGAAGTTTCCAAGCGGATGAAAGCTGATTCAAAAACCAAAGAGCATATGATTAAGAACCATATGTACGTAAAAGGCATTAATGAGATCCCGGAGATCCGCTCGGTCACTCCAGGCCATTTGGTCAGAGCCGGCCATTCTTCCGCGTATGACGTCAATTTCGGCAAAGAAGCAGGAGCCGCTGCCGTATTGCTCCTGAAAAAAGGCATCACCGGGGTAACCGTAGCCGGAGTTGAAGGCAAAGATGTAAAGTATATTCCTACGGCTGAAGCGATCAAACAGCGTTTTGTTGACCTGGACCAGGTCAGGTTCCATGAAAGAATGGGTGTTTGTTTCGGGCGTAAGAAAGAAAATATTACCCCGAACTTTACCGAACTGAAAGGGAAGATCTCTCGGCACCTTTAAAGAACAAATTCGAATATCGAAATACTAAACGTTTTGTTTTGAACATTAGTGATTTGATATTTGAAATTATTTCGGATTTAGAAATTCGTGCTTCGAATTTAAAACAAGGAGGTAGTATGAAGAATAAATTGAATCTGGCAACACTCATGATCATCGCTATGTCAGTAGTTCTCTTAACAGGTTGCGGCGGAGTAAAAGTACAGAGAGTCGACTCCGGCGAAATGATCGACTTGAGCGGTAACTGGAATGATACTGATTCCCAGCTAGTGTCAGCGGAGATGATCACTGATTCACTAGGCCGGCCCTGGGTAGGAGATTTCCGCTCTGAAAAGGGCAAATCGCCGACAGTGATCGTGGGCACGGTCAGGAACCGTTCCAGCGAGCATATCAACACTGAGACTTTTGTTAAGGACCTCGAACGTGAGCTCATCAATTCCGGAAAAGTAAAATTTGTCGCTTCCAGGGAACAGCGCGGCGAAGTGCGCGATGAAAAGAACGATCAAGCCAATTTTTCCGATCCAGCCACTATCAAGGCTATGGGCAAGGAAAAGGGCGCTGATTTCATGCTGCAGGGACAGATCAACACTATCATGGATGAAGCTGGCAAACAGGCAGTCAAGTATTACCAGATTGAGCTGGAAATGATCAATATTCTCACTAACGAAAAAGTCTGGATCGGCCAGAAAAAGATCAAGAAACTGGTCACCAGGCCAAAAGCGAAATTCTAACATAGGATTTCACAGATTAGAGCAAAGAGAGAGATATGCATATAACAAGAAGGTTCCTTATTGTCTTAAGTCTGCTTTCTGGTATATTCTTATCCGGGTGCGGAGCCAATCGGCTGACATATTATGATACCCTTAATGACTATGTGGCCCGGAAAAACTACACAGAAGCCTACAAACAGGTCGAAGATAACGCTGATAAATTTTACGGCGAAAACGACCTGCTGTTGTATTACTTGGACCAGGGATATCTGTTCCATATTGGAGCAGATTATTCCAAATCCAACATTATGCTTTATGAAGCCAGGAAACTGGCTAAAGACTATTTCACCAAAAGCATCACCAAGGAAGCCTCTACCTTTTTGATCAGTGATAATATGCGGCCATATTACGGAGAAGATTTTGAACCTGCCATGGCTCATGTGTTCTCCGCGCTCAATTATGTTTTCCTCAATAAAGGTGAAGATGCCCTGGTCGAAGCCAGGGCAGTCGATGATTACCTCAAACTCCTGCAAACCAATTATGGCTATAAAAATAGCTATAAGGAAGACGGCTTTGTACGTTATCTTATGGGTTTAATGTACGAAAATGAAGGCGAGACCAATGATGCCTTCATCTCGTACCGCAAAGCATTATACACCTACCGTGACCTCCAAAAATCCATGGGGGTGGAAATACCGCAGGAACTATTCAACAGCGCCATGGTGACTGCCGCCAGGCTGCAGTTCAATGCGGAGATGGATGAACTGCGCCAGGATTTTCCTAAACTGGCGGACAGTTATGACCAGCCCAAAGCCGATAAGAACAGCGGTGAAATAATAGTAATACACTACAATGGGCTGGTCCCGCATAAAATAGACAACATCCTGGAAATTGCCTTTAGTAAGGCTTGGATCTTCGTCAAAGCGGTCAAAACTGAAGGAGAAGCGGCGGAAAGTGTCTCTACCGCCGGAACAGCTATCCGGTCCATCGCCGCTGACCAGCAAATCGTCGCTGCCTTCCCGCAATATGTACCTACTAATTACAATATTACTTCCAGTATTATCGAACTGGGCGACAAAAGCAAGCCGACCGAAGTAGTGGAAGATATCGGCAAGATCGCGGTCAAAAGCCTGAATGACCGGATTGGCCGCATCTATGCCAAGACTTTTGCCCGCGCCGCGGTAAAGTACGCCTTATCCAGGGCCGCGATCAAAAAAATAGAACAAAAATCTGACAATGCCATTAGTACTTTCTTATTATCCAGCACGGTAAAAGTAGCGTCTGCTATGACTGAGAAAGCAGATAAGCGCTGCTGGCAGGTACTGCCTGATACTATCAGGATGGCCAGGTTTACCGTACCGGCAGGAACGCATGATCTCAAGGTTAATTATTACAACCGCAACGGTGGCAAGGCAGCAGAAGAACAAATAACCAATATCGCGGTAAAGAAGGGCAAGAAGACCTTTGTCCTGGTGCAAACTAACTACTAATTTATTATTACTGACCATGATCATGCCCACGGTAGCTTGTAAGCCGCAAGTAGCCAATACAGGCACGACAGGTAGAAACATTATCTGCTTCGGAGATAGCCTGACTGAAGGCTATGGTGCCAAACCAGGTGAAGATTACCCTACAGTACTCGCAAGACTTTTAGACCAGCCAATCATAAACGCCGGCGTCAGCGGCAACACTACCCGCCAGGCGCTGGAGCGTTTACAAACCGATGTCCTGGACAAGGACCCTAAGCTCGTTATCGTACAATTCGGCGCCAATGATTTTTTCCGGAAAATACCTAAAAGCGAAACCAAAGACAACCTGGACCTGATAGTCCGGCGAATCCAGGAAAGAGGGGCTATGGTCGCGGTCGCCGGAGTGCGTATTGGTTTATTAGTCGATGAATATGATGATATTTTTGAACAGGTAAGCAATAACAGGAGATGTATCTATATTCCCAATATCATTAAAGACATATTTACTGATCCCGCGAAAAAAAGCGATGAAATACACCCGAATGCTTCCGGGTACGCTATTATCGCCCAGCGCGTATATTATAAAATTAAACCTTTCGTAATGAAGAGGTAGGTAACACCTTACTTCTTTTTTGACATTGTTTTTGCGAGGTTTACATGCGGCAATACTTTTGGCTTTTTATGAGTTTCTTAACAATTTTTATCATTGTTTATGGCGGTAGTCACTTATATCTTTATATCCGGCTGATATACCCCCTCCGGTTGGCTGGTTTTACTTCTATCTTGATCAAGATATTATTCATCGCCTTAGGCCTTTCTTTCCCTTTGCTGCATTTTGTCGCCAGGGGACAAAACGGCCTGATAGTCGAGATCATCAACTATATTTCTTCTGTCTGGATGGGCATGATCGTGTACTTGTTCCTGGCGACCATCGGATTAGACCTGCTCAAGCTGGTACTAAAACTTACTGGGAATAACATCCTGCAAAACCCGCGTCTTTTCACTTACCTGGTATTAACCATTGCTTTATCCGTCACCATCTATGGTTTATCAGAAGCGACTAATATTGGCATCACCAGGTTAAACGTAAAAATACCCAACCTACCGGAAAAACTGGAAAGAATTACCATTGCCCAGATCTCCGATGTACATATGGGATTGATCATCCAGGGGAAAAGGCTGGAGAAAATTGTCACTCTTACGAATGATCTTAATCCTGATTTGATCGTCATTACCGGGGACCTGGTAGATGAACAAGCCCTGCATATGGAAGAACTGGTAGAGCCCCTGCAAAGGTTCAAAAGCAAATATGGTGTTTTTGCCTGCACCGGTAACCATGAATATTTTGCCGGGATTGAAAAAGCTGAAGCTTTTATCGAAAGAGGCGGAGTGAGCTTGCTGCGTAACCGCTGGATAGAAGTAGCCGGCGGATTACAAATAGTAGGTCGTGATGATCCTACAGGTACGCGGGTAGGAGGAGAGAAAATACCCTCGCTGGCCGAGATAATGAAAGGCATTGATCCAAAGAAACCAATAATATTACTCTATCATACCCCCGGGACCACCATGGCAGAATTGCAACGCCTGGGTATAAATTTACAGTTAAGCGGACATACTCACCAGGGCCAGTTATGGCCTTTTCGCTATATTGTTAAAAAGATCTACGCTATGCCTTATGGTTTATTCCGTTCCGGTGACACTACTGTCTATGTCAACCGTGGTACCGGTACCTGGGGGCCGCCAATAAGAGTAGGGGCTCCTCCTGAAATTACCTTCATTACTCTGGAAAAAAGATGATGACATCCAAGCTTCATACCACAGTAGATCCTATTGTCGATATTCATACTCATATTTTTCCCGATCATGGCGCGGCCAGGATCATTGCGGCTTTGGAAGCGGAAGCAGACTGTAAAGCTTTCACCAACGGTACCAGGCAGGGACTGCTTGATTCCATGCAACGTTCCGGCGTGCAGGTTAGCATCCAGGTCCCTGTAGCTACGCGGGCCGACCAGGTAGAAAGCATCAATTCCTATGCCCTTAAGATCACAGACCAGAGGATCATGTCTTTCGGGGCCTTGCATCCGAAATATCCCCATTACCAAAAGGAGATCGCCCGGCTGAAAGCCGGCGGTATCAAGGGAGTGAAATTCCATCCTGAGTACCAGGATTTTTTTCCTGATGATGCGGCTATGTTCCCGCTCTATGAAGAATTGGCTAAAGCCAGGCTCATCGCGTTTTTCCATGCCGGCAGGGATATTGCTTTTGAAAATGTTCACGGTACCCCGGCCCATTTTGCCAGGCTGATCAAGGCTTTCCCTAACCTGAAGCTGGTGCTGGCGCATATGGGCGGATTCCAGATGTGGGATGAAGTGCTTGAAGAGATTATCGGCAAAGATGTTTATATTGACACTTCTTTCGCTATGAACTATATGTCCAGCCATGCTTTTCGCCAACTGGTCGAGCGGCACGATCCAGACCTTATTTTATTCGGTACAGATTCCCCTTGGCAGGACCAAAAACAAGAGCTGGCTAAATTAGGAACTCTGATCACTGACGATTCTGATCGGCAAAAGATCGTCTCCCTCAATGCCAGTACTTTATTAGACCTTTAATTATGACCTATACTAAACGCGCCAAACGATATCTGATACTGGCCATGACCTGGTCGCTTTTCCTGCTGTTTCTTTCTTTACAACCTGCCGCGGAAGTGGAAATATTCCTGCCTTTTGACTTCTTGGCCAGCCTGGCCCATGCCGCAGTATATTTCATCCTGGCTGCTCTTCTTTGCCTGGCCTTTAGATTCTGGAAATATAGTATAGTTTCCATAGGAATAGTGTCTTTCATTTATTCAGTGATTTGGGGCCTGGCCAATGAATTGGTACAGTTTTTTGAACCTACCCGTAGCCCGAGTATTAGTGACGTGATCAGCGACTCTGTCGGAGCCACCTTGGCCATAGCTCTATTCATTTGGTGGCGGAAGTTGAGGAAAACATGAAAAAGAACCTGCATCGTTTTTATGTTCCCCAGGAGAACATCCGGGACAATACGGTCATCCTCCCGGCAGAACATGGCAATCATATCAAGAACGTTCTCAGGATGAAACCCGGGGATGGCTGCATTGTTTTTGACGGCACTGGATTTGAGTATGAAATCCAGCTTGAGAAGATCTATCCTGAACCAGAAGGAAGGATAATCAGCCGCGTGATCGCCGGGACTCCGGGTAGAATAAAATTGACCCTGGCACAAGGACTGGCCAAAGGCGATAAAATGGATCTTATTATACAGAAATGCAGTGAAATCGGAGTAGATACCTTTATTCCCTGCCGGAGTGAACGGACTATTGTTAAAGTAGACTTGGCAGGTGCGGCTAAGAAACAGGAACGCTGGCAAAAGATCGCCCGGTCGGCAGCGGAACAATCACATAGCACAACCGTACCTGTAGTAGCTCCGGTAGCTGATCTGAATGAGCTTTTTAAGCAGGTTACTCCCGGGCAGCTGGCTATTATCCCCTGGGAAAATGAAAAAACTACCGGCCTCAAGAATATTCTGCGCGGCACAGCCGCCCGGGATATCATTGTGTTTATCGGACCGGAAGGCGGCTTCAGTGACAAGGAAATAACCGCGGCAAAATATGCAGGGGTGATCCCGGTCAGTCTCGGGTCAAGAATATTACGCACCGAAACCGCCGGGATTGTAGTATCATCTATCGTGCGGTATGAATTGGACTAACTATATCAATTATTAGATCTATTCTGCAGAGCAAAAACATCGGTAATGAACCGCGTACTTTGTGAAAAGTTGGTGATCAGGCTCGTACCTACCAACCAACCATTATTTTCCAGCTCTTTGCACCAGAGGACTTTGCTCGCTATTTTCGGGCTGTTCGCGGTTAAACCTGGAACAGAGAGAGTGATCGTTAGCATAGCATTGACCGGTAATGCTTCGGGACAATGCAAAAGCATACCGTTCATACTCACGTTTTTCAACAAAGCGGCATTGATAGTCTCTGAATTCCGGTACAAGACCTGAACCGCGGTGTTGAATCTCTCGAATTTCCTTTTCTCTTGTAACAGGCTGTTCATTGTGTCCTCCGTTATGTTCTTAATCTATAGACACAAATAGTCACAAAAAGTTACTTAGAATCTGATTTATTATTTCATGGGGGTAAGCATGCAATCACTTGATCTCATCACTTGCATCGTCCAACGAGGAGAAGCAGACAAAGTAGTCAAGCAATCCTTGCAAGAAGGAGCGCAGGGTGCCACAGTTTACTATGGCCGCGGCACCGGCGTGCGCCAGAAAATAGGCATATTCGGGTCACTCATCCAACCGGAAAAAGAGATCATACTGATCGTCACCCCGTCAGATGTTACGGACCGAGTATTTAATGCTTGCATCATCGCTGGCAAACTTGACTTGCCGGGAAGGGGATTTGCTTTTGTCCAAAAAATTGACCGGGCGGTGGGCTTTCTGGAGATGTTGAAATGAGAACGCTGTTTTTTAGTTTTTTAATTTTCATCATGGTCCTGGCCGTATTTGGATTTCAAACTGGGAAATTGACCGGACTGACTAAAGACTTGATCAACATTAGAAAAGAATTTAACGCGGCCCTGGGAAACAAGGATACTGATCCAACAGGACCGGCAGTCCTGGACCAGGAACAATTGCGGGCATTACTTGATAAACAAGCCGCGGCCAGGCAAGATCAGGAAAAAGACCTGGACCCGGAAGTCAAACAGATGTTAAGCGCGATCAACAAAGAGAATATCGTTGTCCTTAACCCCATCATGAATAAAATTGTGGATAAGAACAAGCCTGGACCAGCAGCCACTTTAAACCAATTAAAAGATTTCGATCTTAGTCATTATATGGCCAAAGGCATTACTAACCTTGGGCAGTTGAACCGGAGCGCGGGTAAATATTTTTGTTTGTCAGCTTTTATAGTATTCCTGTTGATGCTGGTTACCCGTTTCAACAGTTTTTCCAGTATTGGATACTTGTTCGCCAATACTGGGTTCATTGTGAGCCGCATATTGATCTTTGTCTCTGCCGTTACTGCTATTGTGGTCCATTTCAGCCTTAAATTCAATATCCTGACCAATCTGGGCAGTATCTTCATCTGGGGGCCTTTATTCCTCATGACCATATCTGCTTTATCGCTCAAAATATATGATTTTAACAATCCTGTTTGGAACCGGATGTTTTTCTCTGTACTTTGGCCCATCGCTTCCGGCGTGATCATGCACTTCGCCTAAGACTTTTTTAAAAGCGATTTTCGCGCCGGGGAAAACGAGCCGATATACCTTAACTGAACAAAAAAACCAGTTCACTGATACACAGTATCAACCCGAGACAGGACCCCGGTAATACCTTAAAGGACTAACATGCTTACATTACGAGGACATCATTTGATATGCTTGATAGCGTTCCAGGGAGAAGGGTATTCTCCCGCTTTTTCCCGTAACTTTAAAAAACTCCAAAAGATATACCTTAACAACCCTACAGAAAAGATCAAAGTAATCGCTGGCCCGGACATGGCCTGCAAAAAATGCCCTAACCTGTCCAAGAACACCTGTATTTCCCCGATCGACGGCCCCAACTCCAGGATTATAGCTTTTGACAAAATGGCTTTTAAACTGCTTAAGATCAAGCCCGGGATATATAATGTAGCAGAGCTGCACCAACGCCTCCGCCGCCTCACCAATCCTTCTTTGCGCAATTTCTGCCATAATTGCAGTTGGTACGATAGGACTCCCTGCCAAAAGGTCATTTCTGACTTTATCTCTGCCTAGTAATTATTTTCTTGACAAGTTTAAGCAATGGTGGTACTATTATACCTGTGAAAGTTTTCACAGGTAAATTTACTACAGGATCACTATGAAAAAGATACCCTTACCGGCGATAGAAAGACTCTCCAATATATACGGCTTACTTGAGAAGCTGGAGAAAAGTGGCATTAAAACCGTATCCAGCACCCAGATCGGCAAGAACATCAATGCCACCAACGCTACGGTCCGCAAGGATATCAGCTATCTAAGCATGCCTAATGTAGCTGGCCGGGATTATGATATAGCCAAGCTAAAAAAGTACATCGGACAGGATCTGAAGCTCTTTCAACCCAGGAAAGCCTGTCTTATAGGATTAGGGCGCATTGGTACCGCTATCCTGGCTTACGAGGGATTCAAAGAAGAAGGGTTTGAGATAGCCGCTGGTTTTGATGTCAGCCTGAATAAAATTGAAATGATCGTCAGCCAGGTCAGTCTACACCTGATACATGAGCTTGAATCAATTATCGGATCCAAGGGAATTGAGATCGGCATTATCTGCACACCACCGGAGGCAGCACAGGACATAGCTAACAAGTTAGTGCGGGCGAAGATCAAAGGGATCATTAACTGTACCACCGCCATGGTCAGCGTCCCAGAGGAGGTAATAATCCGTAACATAGACTATACTGGCTATCTCCGTATAGTCTCAGCTCTCATCAGCCAAAAGAAATAGTGTTTAATCCGTGTAATCGTATCTCAAAAAAAAGGGGGAAATAACAATGGCTAGAGTATTTAATTTCAGCGCAGGACCGGCAATGCTGCCGGAACCGGTATTAAAAAAAGCAGCAGAAGAAATGCTGGATTACAAGGGCAGCGGCATGAGCGTCATGGAGATGAGCCATCGCTCCAAACCATACGAAGAAATAATTACCGGAGCGGAAGCTACCTTACGCGAGATCATGGGCATTCCTGATACCTATTATGTATTATTCCTGCAGGGCGGGGCCTCAATGCAATTCGCTATGGTCCCCCTGAACCTGTTCAAGAATTCCAAAAAAGCTGACTTTGTCAATACCGGCACCTGGTCCAAAAAGGCTATTTCTGAAACCAAGAAATACGGCACAGCCAATGTCGTCGCTTCTTCTGAAGACAAGAAATTCACGGAGATCCCGGTCATGGACCCGGCGAAGTTTTCCAAAGACGCGGATTTCTTTCATATCACCACGAACAACACTATTGAAGGCACGACCATCCGCGAGATCCCCAATACCGGCGCAGTACCGCTGGTAGCTGATATGTCCTCCAATATCCTGGGTGAGCAGTATGATGTCTCTAAGTTCGGCCTGATCTATGCCGGAGCCCAGAAGAACATTGGCCCGGCTGGTGTCACAGTCGTGATCATCAAAAAAGACCTGGTCGGATCTGCTTTACCGATCACCCCGACCATGCTGGATTATAAGATCCATGCCGAGAATGCGTCGCTGTATAATACACCGCCATGCTACGCTATCTACATCTCTAAGCTGGTTTTTGAATGGATCAAAGCAGAAGGCGGCGTAAAAGCCATTGAAGCGCGCAATAAAGAAAAAGCAACCATGCTCTATAACGCTATTGACAACTCCAAATTATACAAAGCGCCTGTCACCAATCCAAAGTTCCGGTCCATCATGAATGTGCCGTTTGCCCTGCCGACTGAAGCGCTGGATGAGAAATTCTTGGCTGAAGCTAAAAAGCTCGGCTTGACCACCTTGAAAGGCCATCGCAGCGTCGGCGGATGCAGAGCCAGTATCTACAACGCTATGCCAGTCGAAGGCGTGAAAAAACTGGTCGAGTTCATGAAGAATTTCGAAATTAATAACAAAGTCTAACGGAGGAATCCATGTTCAAGATTAAAACACTCAATAAAATCTCCCCGATCGGGCTAAAAAAGTTTCCTTTGGACAACTATGAGATAGGCACGGAGATCAGCCAGCCAGAGGCTATCCTGGTAAGAAGCGCTGATATGCTGAAAATGGATATGCCGGAAACGCTGCGGGCTATCGGCCGGGCTGGAGCTGGGGTTAACAATATCCCGGTAGATGTATGTACCGGTAAAGGCATCGTAGTATTCAATACCCCTGGAGCCAATGCCAATGCAGTTAAAGAACTGGTGCTGGGAGCCATGTTCCTGTCTGCCCGGAATTTGCCGACAGCCATTGAGTACTGCAAAACCTTGAAAGGAAAAGGGGCAGATGTCCCGCCAATGGTCGAAAAGAATAAGGGCCAGTTCGCCGGTACTGAACTAAGAGGCAAGAAGCTTGGTCTTATCGGCCTGGGAGCGATCGGCGTTATGGTCGCCAATGATGCCCTGTCTCTGGGCATGACGGTAGAAGGATTTGACCCGTTCATCTCTGTGGAAAGCGCCTGGAAGCTCTCCAATGAAGTTAAAAATGCCAAAGGCATGGACCGCTTGCTCGCCACCTCTGATTATATTTCGCTCCATGTCCCGCTTACTGACAAGACCAAAGGCCTCCTGAATACGGAAAAATTCGGGCAGATGAAAAAAGGGGTCCGCATCTTCAATTTCTCCCGTGGCGGCATCGTGAACAACGAGCATCTCAAGAAAGCCATTGCTGATGGCATTGTTGCCTGCTATGTCACTGATTTCCCTGATGATGAATTGTTGAATATGGATAAAGTGATCTGTATCCCGCATCTCGGCGCCTCTACTGAAGAAGCAGAAGAGAACTGCGCCAGCATGGTAGTGGACCAGGTCATTGATTTCCTGGAACACGGCAATATTACTAATTCGGTTAATTTCCCGACCTGCGGCCTGGAAAGGAATCCCGGAACTACCCGTTTAACTATCATCAACAAGAACGTACCAGGCATGGTGGCCCAGCTCTCCAATGTATTCAGCAAAGCCAACCTGAATATCATTGAAATGATCAACAAGAGCAAAGGCGACCTGGCGTATAATATCATTGATGTCGCCGGTGAGGTTACGGATAAGACCGTAGAAAGTATTGCCAAGATAGACAATATCATTAAAGTCAGAGCTTTGAAGGCTGTATAACTTATAATAAACTTGACAAAATATGATATTATGCTATATTTCATTTAACAATGAAAATTCATAAAGCCACGTAATTGTGCCATACTTGATTTTAACAATTGAATAAGTGTTTAGCAACAAGAATGCCTTTTTCTTAGAGAGGACTTTGGGCCTCTAACACGTTAGTAAGATTAAGGCTGTGCTATTCCTTGGCTTCGGCCAGGGAAGGGGCGCAGTCTTTTGTCGGTTTTACTAACGTGTTACCGATAACTGTATTGTTAGCCCCTTTTTTATTATTATTGGGGCTGAAAGCAGAAAGTAATGGTTCATAATATTGGAGAAATAATTACTATAATACTAGAATACTTGTTTCTGATTATATACGTTTCTTTTGTAGTGGCTGTAATTGAATCAATTATTGAAGAAAAACAAAACGAAAAGAAATTGCAGGAAAGAAGGAGAAATAATAATAAATGGCTATGAACTTTTTAATAACAAAAATAATCTACACTAACCTTGGACTTTTCAATCTAGCCTTAAAATATTCATTTGATTATATAAAAACCGCTTGACTTAAGGGTGTTTATGAGGCATATTTTATATATAATAACAGCAATTCAAGGAATAGTGCTTTGCCATAGGCAGAAGAAGGCATAATCAAGCTGATATAAAGAGAGATGATATCACTTTGATTATAACGTCTTAAAGCCGAACGCAGGGGACTATTTTATTTTTGAAAGAAAGGGGAAAAAGAAGATGAAGAAGACGATTCTAATGATTTTTATAATGCTGAATGTATTATGTGCAAGTTCTGTGTATGCTGAGGGAGACATAAAAGTTGATGAAACCGGTCTCCCCGAAGCTCCTAAGGCAACAAGAACGGCTGAAGAAATGCTTTCTGACACAAGCCTGAAAGGAAGAGATCTTTTGGCTTATGACTATTTTTCTTGGAATAAAGATAATGCCGCGCCTTTTTTAGCTCCTTTTCTCGCAATTGATCCGGACCCAGAAGTAAGGTCAGTTATAGCAGAGGGATTAGGCACATACGGGGATGCCACTATCGCTGTCTCAGCGCTTCTAAAGGCAAGGGAAGATAAATTCCCAAGAGTTAGAGAGAAGGTGGCAGATTCGCTTATTAAAAGAGGTCATGAAAAAGAGTCTGTAGATATTCTATTAGGGCTAATAAAAGAAAAGGAATTCAGCAGTCTTGTCTTGGATAATTTAAATAACTTGTTTAAAAAAGAAGATTATAGGAAAAGAATACTTGAAGAGTATGAGAATATTATTCAAAATAAAAATGGCGATAAAGAGCTTCAAGTATATGCTATACTTGCCTTAAAAGTACTAATTGGAAGAACAATATCTAAAGAAGAAAAAGATGATATTGAAAATAGCGTCTTAAAGTTTGGAAGGCTTAGTATTCTTTACGTAGGACAGTTAACTCAGGTAGCTGTGAATGATCCTTTGCTTGAAAAATACTGCTTATCACTTATTAAGAATGTGACAAATTCACCAGATAGGTTTGTTAGAAAATATGCTGAGGACAGGATTAAGGATTATGACTATATAAAGAGGCTGCATAAGGGAGAAAAATAAGTGTTTGCAAAGCCACGATTATTATTTTTATTACCCATTTTGTTGATTTTGTTGGCAAATAATGTATACTCCTATGATAATCAAGCCGCAATTGATTACTCCGATAAGTGGTGTAACGCAAAACCTGATGCACTATTTGGCTATAATGTTTGGTACAACAAATCCATTGATCATCCTCACGAATCTACCTACTACAACTACTACGGCTTTATCGGTGGTGATTGTGCTAATTTTGTCTCACAATGTTTGATTAAAGGTGGACTTGAAGATGAGCTATATGCATATATCCATAAATGGCCTGAATCTGAATGGGGCAACTGGGGTGGTAATCTCTTTAGTAGTGATAATCATGACCCAGCGCCAGATCCGAGCAGGCCGGATGTTGGCTGGGGGAAGGGGGTAACGAGCGGGGGAAAGATAAACACCATTGCTAATGTAAAAAATTCAAAGATTATGCATTTTCTGATTAATTATTATCACGCTCAATATACCATTGGTGTTGTACCAGAGAACCTAACAGGTGGAGATGTTCTTTTTTATCGAGGTTATGTAAAAAACAGTCAAACCCAACAACTTGAACGAGAAGATCATTCAATGTTTATTGCAGCTGGAAATGGAATATCCGCTCTTTTAAATTACCACAGTAATCCTACTTGGCATAATCCATTATCAGATTTATATAATTCGGTAAGGTTTCAAAAGGGATCATTTAACTTCTTTCACCTCGTTCCCACCGTCCCCCGGGTACAGAAGGTCAAGATTGAAGAGCTCAATGCTGACGGCAGTGTGTATAGGATAATCTATCAAGTCGAGTGGCAGGGTACCCACCTTGTAAATCTGACCGCTCCCAAGATGGCCAGCGGCTGTCGTGATCTGGTGATAACTTTGGAATTCAACGAATCAATGCAGAAGATCGGGTATGGTGAACCTTCTGTATCCGGTATTCGTATCATCAACGGCGTTGTCAATCCCGTGGTTGTTTCCGGTAAATTAAACGTTGATAGCGGTTATACAGCTTGGGTAGGTAAGATGACCGCCGATCAAATGAAAGTTTTTACTCCCGGAGACACCCTTACTTTACAAGTTGAAGGAGTAAATTTCGTAAATGTGGATTTTTGTAAAAATCAGAATCCAAAGTTATCACCCTGCAATACATTGGACAGCGATCCGGCAACAGCGCCAGTTTGGGAAGCAAGTACAAGAGACTTTACAGGATATGAGCGAGACTCACCGGATGAGACACATAAATTTGGTATTTTAACAAATAATATGGCGGAATTAGATGTGCAAAATCTGGACTCATATGTGAGTAATGGCAATACCTATTATACAGCCAGCGGGATTATTCCCATTAAAGTAAATATTGATCCGATATTTGATTTAAAGGAAGTGATTCTTTCAGCCGGGCCATATTTACTATGTAAAAGAAGCGCAAACGAGATAACTAATGGCGTATTAGAGTATGATTTGGACACAAGGCTATATTATGTGACGCAAATAGAAGCTATAATTATTGCCAATAATGGTTTTAGTTTAAGCAAAAACAGTGTTGTTTTTCAATGCCCTGATTTTATTGGCAATACCTCAGCTCCGTCAAGTGATACTCAGCCCCCGACAAATCCAACAAACATTTATGTCTGGAAAACCAAATTAAAGGAAAAACAGATATTTAATAATACCTGGTACAGTTGGAAGTATGGACTGGGTGATTGGGAACAATTTCCTAATACAACGGGATTGTCTCTCACTTCAGGCGGCTATATAGAATGGTATGGTGCCACCGACAATGCTCCTGGGGGAATTCCAGGTTATCCAGCCGATACTGTCAGTCCGGTTAAGGGCTACTATGTATATTTCGGCCCAGATCCGAACGGACAGCCATCGGACAACTTCTTATCAACTAATTACCTGGATTTATCGTTGCAAACCGACTATTTAGCATATAATTATCTTACCGGAGTGAATTATCTCAGAATCTCCACTAAAGACTGGGCTGGGAATATTAGCGCGCCGGAAACAGTGTTTATATATAAAAGAGACACTACTTGTCCTAATATAAATTATACCGGATATAAGAGTTATCCGAGTAATTATGAAAGTTATTTTGGAGCTTGTTACGAAACTGAAAATTGGCATTATCAAGACCAGACACCTGATGTTTCTATAAAAGTGCAGGATAGTAGTGATGGATCTACGTCTTATGCTGGATTGAATACTAAATCTGCAGCTTATGCTTTTAGAGTTGGTGATCAGGACTGGAGCGATTGGATCGAGGCTGAATGCACTGGAAATAATGGCAGCCAGACAGAAGAGACGATCATCGCGAAAGCAGTGCCCTTCTATAACAATGGCGGAAAGAATTTTATTAAATTTAGAATAGCAGATATGGTGGGTAATGAAGTCGAGTCCAGAAGCATATCTATAAAGATAAATGATTCTCCCGTATCAGCGACAAATTTGCTGCCGGGAGTGGGTGGTATCACCGGTAAAGTTCCCATGTTTAAAATATCCCAAAGCAAAACGACCAATTGCTACGGAGGCGTGTCCATTGATGACACAATAGGATTACTATCCGACACAAATATGTTGGCAAGTAATGGATACTTTATTGCCTGCAAGCCAGGCTATTTCCAGAGGGATATTGATCTTTCTATCGGCAAGCACAGTTATATAGTTATCTTATCTGATAATGACTGTAAGGATTTTCTTGGAAACGCATATAGCGGCATATTCCCAGGAGATTTCTATGTTATCGATCCAGCTATAACCATAAGCACTGATAAGCTTAGTTATGAGTTAAATGAAAATATGCAGATAGCAGTTGATCTTGCCGGGACAAATCCCACTCAGGAGAAGGTCTTCTTAAAAACCTTAATCTGCTTGAATAATAACATAGTTTACGAAGATAACAGAATCTGCGATTTCCCAGGAGCAGCGGTTATTAACTATCCGGTACAATCTTGTTTCCCTGAAGATTCTTTCCATATTGAGACCTATATATATTCAGATGCTTCCCAATTTGAACTTATTAAATACAGCAATACCAAAGCTATCCCTGACCTGATACCTTATGTGGCGGTGAGTAAAGTTGAAAATATCGCGCCTATGGGGGTTGGGGATAATACATTGCGGTTAAAGATCAGGAATTTCATCGATGCTGATTGCGCTTTATGGGCAAACTGCAGTTTTTCAGGGTCAATATATAAATACCATGGACAGACATTGGTTGATTTCAGCACCAGTAATGTAGTGCTGGCTAATCTGGAAGAAAAAGCATTTGAGTTTAATTGTCCGATACAAAAGATAGAATTTGGGAAATATACGCTATCCGGGACACTCACCTCTGAATACGGGACATTCCCCTATTTAAAAGGAATATATTGCCAGGATGAGATCAAAGGTAATTTTAACAAAGCGTATTATAAAATAAATGATCCTATGGTTTTTGATCTAAAAATTATCAATACCGGGGTTTTCCCCCAGCATGATATGAAATTAACTGTTAGTATCTGGGGGTGCGATTTTACCCAGACCGAAACGATCGATCTGGCTTGTGAGCAGATCCTGGAAAGACAATATACAGCTGTGATCCCTGAAGGAGATTATAGTGTAAATCACATTTTTAAAGTCAGGGTAAAGCTTGAGTTGGGTGATAGTTACTTTATAAAAGAGTTTGATTATTATGTCAATTACGCCGAGCTTACTCAAGTATCTCTTACCACCGATAAAGACTCTTATTTGCAAGGGGAAGCCGGCACGGCGATTCTTACTTTTGATCCAGGCACGGAACTGACCTTGGGATATGATCTTGTCCTTCTCGGCAATGTAAAGCAAATCTATGATCAAAGCGTAGGGCAAATTACTATTCCAGCTCATTCTGAAGCCGCTATTCCATTTACCATGCCCAGTCAGGTACCAAAAGGATGGTATACGTTAAAGATCATTTGCACGGATGAATTTAACCATACCAAAGAATACATTAAGTCTGTTTATCTTAGTGATGGATATGACAATAATCTACGAATATCCCTGCCTAAATGGAACTATTTATCCTCAGAACCGGTGAGTATTGCCGCTGTTTTAGCCAACAGCCAGAATCTGAACCAGTATGCTCTGGAAATCAAAGTCTATCCATATCAGCACAACATCCAAAACTATACTACTGCTAATGGTCTGTCAGATAATGGCATTTGTCAGGTAGTAGCCGATTATAACGATGTATGGCTTGAAACCGGTGATACAATCAGGGACATCAATCGTTTTAGTCTCTTAGAGAATAAATTCTATACCTATGCCGGTATCTTAGGTGGTAGCAATGGCCGGTGCGCGGCTATAGGCAAAGAATATATCTGGTGGAGTACCGGCGCCGGTGCCGTCAGATTTAATAAGAATGTGGAAGCCTCTGATATGATGGGTCTAGGCACTGCTTTTTCTATTGACTCTCAAGACTCAAATATTCTCTGGACTGCCGATATGCAAACGATTAAACGATATAACCAACTAACCAGTGAAACTATACGTTATGAGAATCCTCAATTAGACTATGTCACGTGCTTAACCAATGATCAGTCTGCGGTTTGGGCTGGCAGTTATAATGGCGTATATAAATTAGATACGCAAACCCAGGTTTGGATTCAATATAGCGCCGCTAATGGTTTGCCGGATAATACTATTAATGACATAAAAATAGAAAATAACAATGTTTGGATCGCCACCAATAATGGGTTAGCGAAGTATGATCAGGCCAAGAACCAATGGAATATCTATAAGATAGAGGATGGCCTTAGGAGCAATCAAGTCAAAGCCATTGTGATAGACGGTTCTTATCTTTGGGCAGTAGGAGAGGGATTGAGCAGATACAATCTCAAAACCGGACAATGGACAAGCTATGGCGCGAGTGAAGGCATCATCAATAGCCCAAACACAGCCAGCGGAGATACGGAAAGCCTTTGGCTGGGTAGTTACGGTGTCGGGTTGCAAAGGATTAAAACTACTGGGGACATAATCAAAACAAGCGTGATCAATCCGGGCAGTTCTGATTTTAATATTGATTTAGGCAGTTTCAACACTGGTGAATACGTAGTTATCGCTACACTGAAAACTACTAGTGGTGATATAGTCTCCCAAGTAAAAGAAAACTTTAGCATAGGTGATAACCTGCCGCCAGTGACGCAAATACAGGTATTAGATCCCAAATACCAGGCACAAGATAAGACCTATATTAATCAAAACAGCAAAATAGAATTAACTGCGACAGATGCCGGAGCAGGATTGGACAAGATCAACTACCGGATAGATGCCGGGACTACCACAATATACACTGAATCATTCAGCTTATCCCAAGAAGGTATGCACACTATCTTCTATTCTGCCATTGACAAGATGAATAATGTAGAGGCAGAGAAGGACTATGTCCTGTACGTAGATACTACGACTCCGGAAACCAGCTTCAAGATCACTGATGCCAGCTATGAAGTGACTGAAGGGACAAATACCTACGTTAACAGCCACAGCACCTTTACAATATCTGCTACAGACCCATTATACAGTAATGTTTCTGCTGGTGTTAAGCAGATACAGTACAAAGTAGATACCGGAGATTTCACGGTCATAGCTTCCTCTAATAATATGGTCAACCTATCCCCGATCACTGATGGCCAACATACGATTTGCTATCAGGCACTGGATAATGTGGCTAATACTGAAACAGTCAAGACCTATACTGCTATTTTTGACGGAACCAAGCCGCAGGTAAAGAGTACTTTCCCCGCGAATAGAGCCAAAGTCACAATACAAAACGGCATACCTATGCGGATATTGTTCTCAGAGCCAATGAAGAGTGTTGACTGGACCAAGGACATAGTTATCACTGCCAATAACGCCAATGCCACAAAGGATTTCACAATCAGCTATGATTCCAGTACATATACTTTATCCATAAATGGATCTCTCAAGAACAATACCCAATATGAGATTACTCTTAAAAGCACAATTTCCGATCTAGTGAAGAACTATCTTGCTGAATATAAATTTAGTTTCCAGACTATACTCGAAGCCAAAACAGGGGGCATAATAAATGATACGGGTACCGGGCTGACCCTGATCATCCCGCCCAATGCTTTGCCCTGCGATGGCTACTTTGAGATCACCTTGATCCAGCAAACCAATCCTCCTAAGCTACCCAAACCTTTACAATGGCTCCTGGAACAGAGGAAAGCCTACCAGATCATTTTCTATGATCAAAATGGCAATATAGTAGAGGAACAGGTAAAGAAAGCCTTTGCCGTAGTGATCATACTCAAGAACCAATGGATAGCATTAGCCCAGAGTCAGCCACAGATAAATCCTAAAACCCTTAAAGTTTACCAGATAGGCAGTGTCAAAGAAATTGTTCTACCTAATGGCAGCCAGGCAATATCCCAACATGAAAGCAAATCCCAATTTGCTCCTGTTCTCATGTCAGAATCAAGCTATGATTCTCAGGAAGAAACGATCACCGTAGAAGTTAGCTCCTTTGGAATCTTCAATCTGGCTGGGTTCAATGCCCCGGGAGTCTCCCTGGATGACCTGAGCTGCTACCCGAATCCATTTAATCCCTATAAGCAGGATATTACGATACAATATTACCTGATCAACGACAGTGATGTAGCTATCGCTATCTATGATCTACTGGGTAACCTGGTCAAGACCTGGGAAATACCAGCTGGGGAGATGAATGCCCGGACCGGCCTGAACCAACTCACCTGGAATGGCCGCAATGGTTCAGGTGATCTAGTCGCCAACGGCGGATATATTGTATTTGTGCATAGTGATGATCAAAAGAAGAAGTTCAAGATTCTGGTGGTGAAATAACATGAACAAAAACAAATTATTATTACTGGCAGTTGTTATTACTTATCAACTTATCAACGTATCAACTGCTTTCTGCCTAGATTTGGGTTTCAGCCACGAAGACGGTGGCAGGCCAGGAGCCTTTCTCTCTTACGGAGCAGGGGCCCGGAGCCTGGCTATGGGCAAGACCTTTGTCGGTGTGGCAGATGATGCCAGTACTACCTATTGGAACCCGGCTGGCCTGGCTACGTTACAAAAGCCGGAAATCACTGCTCTCTATGCCAGCATGTATGAGAAAACTGGCTATAGCTTTGCTTCCGGCGTTTACCCCTTAAAATCTGCTTTAGCCTCCAGCCTTCAGCCTTCAGCATCTAGCAGTTTTGGTACGTTAGGCCTGGCTATTGTAAACTTGAGCTCAAGAGGCTTCCAACTACGGGATGAATATAACTATGAGCAGGGAGAAGGCGGAGTCAGCGAAACAGCAGCGATAGTTTCCTATGGAATGAAACCTGCTGAATGCTTAAGGCTGGAAGCTGAAAGTTTAAAAAACGTATCATTAGGCGTAAATCTCAAGGTAGTTAATCAGAATGTAAACACAAAGTCAGACACAGGTTACGGAATAGATGTAGGAGTATTATACAAACATAACGATTCAGACATCCAGCATTCAGCATTTAGCCTTCAGCGTATTAACATAGGCCTAAGCATCCAGAACCTGATCGCTCCCAAGCTGACCCTCATTGAAGACACAGACAAATATCCCTTATCCACTACCCTGGGATTTAGCTACCGGTTCTTTAACAACAACCTGCTGACCGCGCTAGACCTGAATAAGACCGAGAACCGGCAGCTGAAAGTGCATCTGGGTACAGAATACACCTTAGCCAAACTGTTCAGTATCCGGGCTGGCCTGGATGAGACAGAAGCCACCTTTGGCATGGGGGTAAAGTGGCAGAATTACTCGCTGGATTACGCCTTTGCCTACCATGACGCCTGGAAAGGGTATGAGGATTTGGGCATCTCCCATCGCTTCGGTTTGACAGTCAGATTTGGAAAGTAATAATTGGTATTAAAATAAAAAATGTTTAAGAGGCGCTTGCTTATTAGCGCCTCTTTTTGTTATTATAAAGAAAGAAAATAAACAATTATAAGAATATATGGGAGACTTGATGAAAAATATTCTATGGCTTGCCATTTTCTTATGTATCGCTGAATTAGCTCTTGCTGATTCTGTTTATCTCAATAACGGCAAGATACTCAAAGGGCAAATCACCGAAGAAGATGATGAAAGTATCATTTTAGTCATAGGTGATAAATGGGAAAGGATCGACAAGGAAGATATCGACCACTTTAGCAAAATTAGAAAGAAAGACAGCCAACCGGAGCAAACAGTCGAATTTGCGCCAAAAATTGGTTGCTTTTTCCCAACAGACAAGATTTTAAAAGAGATTCATAATAATCCTTGTCCACTCTTAGGGTTGAATCTTGATTACTGGAGTAACATGATCGGCGGCAGGCTGGAATTTGAATATTGCCGACACGTTG
This sequence comes from bacterium, assembly GCA_028712365.1. GTDB lineage: Bacteria > CAYTYR01 > UBA6262 > UBA6262 > UBA6262 > UBA6262. Next base: position 10,080 of record JAQTQE010000002.1, on the reverse strand, counting down.
ATGATGGCAGGGTCTATCTAAGATATTATCCCAACGGGTATTATAGTGGAAGCTATGTAGGTTATGAAGATACGCTTACCCTGATCCCGATCTGGCTCTCCATAATGGGTAGGTCATCTTCTACTAACTATTATTTCTATTATGGAGCTGGTTTAGGCAGGGTTTTTGTTTCTGAAACTACTTCATACGATTACGTAAATAACGAGGTTGAAGAGAATAGCAATTACTTTGGATTACAGGCTTTTATTGGTTTTAAAGCCAGCAATTTCGGGATGACTCTGAAATACTCTTCTGTAGAAAGTGATGAGCTTTTCGGAAAAATTGATTTTGGCGGAATTACCGGATACATAGATTTCTATTTTTAAGCTTTTGGGGGGTATGTGAAAAAATTATTTTTTATCGTGCTCTGCCTGCTGATTGCGCGAATTGCTATGGCTGATATTGTTTATCTGACAGACGGCACAATTTTAACAGGAAAGATTTCCGAGAAACACGCGGATTATATTATTATTGAGACCGAAGATGAAACGCTTGAAATACAAAAAGAAGACATTGATCATTTCAATTACAGCAAGAAAAAAAGTAAAAGAAGCGAAGCCAGCGATCTCTATAAATTTACTTTATGGGGCGGATATGCCAATTTTAAAATGGATGATGTTAATAACAATATCAACCTTGATGCCCGGGAAGGAAGGGATCTTGGTATCGATATTTCAGCCGACCAGGTTAAAAATGGTTATGTCGTAGGGCTGGATATAGGACTAAAGATAAATCCAAGTGTTTATATAGGACCAAGAATAGAATACCTGATACCTGATAATGGAAGAATTATAGCTGGCAGCTACAACAATGCTGCAACTCAGACTTTTAAGTATTCTTTACTCGCTATCATGGCCGGAGGCAGTTATACTTGCGAATTAAGCAATGAATTGAGCTTGATCGGGAAACTATATATAGGATATGGTTTAGCAAATACTGATTATATGTATGAGGCCTGGGGATATGACATGGGCTATAAAGGTGATGGATCAGGTATGGTCACAGATATTTCTTTTGGTGTGGAATACCCGATAGCCCGGCAGTCGAAAATAGGTCTTGATCTTGGCTATCGGCTGGCGAAGATATCAAAAATGACCTACTCAGAAGATAATTGGTTTTGGGGCAGTAAGGAAGGGGATACCATTAAAGGTTTCTATAACAACGATCTCTCTGTAGATTTTAGTGGGCTGTTCCTGAATATTGGAATGAATCTCTTTTTTTAATGTAAACCTGATAAAATTAATATGAAAACATTCAAGATATATACCTTAGGATGCAAGGTCAACCAGTATGATACCCAGGTGATCAGGGAGGATTACCAGCGCAAAGGCTATATGGAAGTCACTGATAATAGCCCGGCTGACCTGTATATAGTCAATACTTGCACTGTAACTTCTTCCGCCGATAAAAAATCCCGCCATTTTATCCATCATGCCCACCGGGAAAACCCGAACGCTGAAATTATCGTCACTGGCTGCTACGCGCAGCTGGATGCCAAAACTATCGACAAAATACCCGGTGTCGCCAAAGTCAGCAAAATGAAGACAAAATTAGCCGCAATATCTGACTTCCAGGACCATACCCGCCCGTTCCTGAAGATCCAGGACGGCTGCAATAATTCCTGCACCTACTGCAAAGTGCACATCGTCAGGGGCAGGTCCCGCAGCAAAACTTTGACTGAAGTAATAACTGAAGCAAAAAGACTGGCCGCTAAAGGATTCAAGGAAATAGTACTCTGCGGTGTATGTCTTGGTTCATACGGCCAGGATCTGAAATCCAAAACCAGCTTACTTAACGTTATCAAGGCCCTGGAAAAAATCAGGAGCCTTGAACGCATCAGGCTCAGTTCATTAGAAGCTTGGGATATTACCGATCAACTGATCGAGCATATGGCCCGGTCAAACAAATTATGCCGGCACCTGCATATACCTATTCAAAGCGGCGATGATATTATACTCAAAAGAATGAACCGCAAAGCCAGCTTCGCTCTCTATGCCGGATTAATGAAAAAAGCGCAAATAAAGGTCCCTGGTATTGGCATCAGTACCGATATCATGGTTGGATTCCCCGGTGAAACCCATGATAACTTCAACGCCACGGTAAAATTGCTTAAAGCCGTCAAGCCCATGCGCATTCACATATTTCCCTATAGCCAACGCAAAGGCACCGCGGCGGCTTCTTTCCCGGGCCCGGTTCCGGCTAATATCATTATCGCCAGATTCAATAAAATGAAGACCCTGGCCAGGGCCAGCGAATTGGCTTTTATGAAAAGATCCCTCAATAAAAAACTACCGGTTTTGTTTGAAGAAAGAGCTAAGGATTCGCCGGATCATTGGGAAGGCCATACTGATAATTATCTGAAAATAAGATTGCGCTCGATCAAGAACCTGAAGAACCAGCTGCTCATGGTAAAGCTTAGCAAAATAAAAACTGACCACATCCTGGCAAATATCTGTTGAACACAGGTCAATTTTATGGTATAAATTTTAGGATATCAGGTACTTCCTGATATCCTGATGTTCTGATTTACTGATATCCTTTATTAACAACTGGAGGCCTAATGGGCAAGCTATTTGGTACAGATGGAGTAAGAGGAGTGGCCAATGTCTATCCGATGACTGCGGAGATCACCATGCAGATCGGCCGGGCAGTGGCGCATTACTGCAAACATCATAAATACCGGCACCGGATCGTTATCGGCAAGGATACCAGGTTGTCCGGCTATATGATCGAAAATGCCCTGGTAGCAGGTATTTGTTCCATGGGTGTGGATGCGCTATTGGTCGGTCCTATGCCTACCCCGGCTATTTCATTTTTAACCACTGACCTTAAAGCTGACGCGGGAATAGTCATTTCCGCCAGCCACAATCCCTTCCAGGACAATGGCATCAAGATCTTCAACCGCGATGGGTACAAACTCCCGGATGATGTGGAAAACGAGATCGAAGAAATGATCTTCTCCAAAAGCATCGATGCCCTGCGCCCGACTGCCGAAGAAGTGGGCAAGGCGTTCAGGATCGACGATGCCCGCGGCCGGTATATTACTTTTCTCAAAAAAACATTTCCCACGGAATTAAATTTGGAAGGCCTGAAAATAGTCATTGATTGCGGTAATGGCGCCACTTATAAAATAGCCCCTTGCATTTTTGAAGAGTTGGGCGCTAAAGTGATCGTCATGAACAATAATCCTGACGGCAAAAATATCAATGCCGGCTGCGGCGCTTTGCATCCCGAAGTCATGGCGCGCGAAGTAGTCAAGGAAAAGGCTGATGTCGGACTGGCTTTTGACGGCGATGGCGACCGGTGCATAGCCGCTGATGAGAAGGGCGAGATCGTTACCGGTGACCGCATGCTCGCTATTTGCACCAATACCCTGAAAAAAGACGGCAAACTAAAAAACGACATGCTGGTTAGCACGGTGATGAGCAACCTGGGATTGACCGTGTTTTGCAAGCATCTCAAGATCGGTCATGTCACGACGAATGTGGGGGACCGTTATGTTTTGGAAGAAATGTTGAAAAAAGGAGCGATCATCGGCGGGGAAGATTCCGGACATATTATTTTTCTGGATCATCATAACACCGGCGACGGATTGATCTCAGCCCTGCAATTGCTGGCCAGCCTGAAGAAAGAGAATAAACCCTTTTCGCAAGTCGCGCAGATGATGAAGATCTATCCGCAAAACACGATCAACGTGCAGGTAAAATCCAAGCCAGAGCTGAGCGCCGAGGCAGAGATCATGCACGCGGTCCGGGAAGCTGAAAACGAACTGAAGGACCAGGGACGCATCCTGGTGCGTTATTCCGGCACGCAGATGCTTTGCCGGGTGATGGTGGAAGCTGCCACCCAGGAATTGGCGGATAAGCTGGCCAACCGGGTAGCTGAAATAGTAAAAAATAAACTAAGCTAAGGAGATATTCGTGGCCTCAACTTTTTCTTTTGATGTGGTTTCGCAGGTAGACCTGCAGGAAGTGGACAATGCCGTCAATCAGGCGCTCAAGGAAATTTCCCAGCGCTATGACTTTAAAAACACTAAGTCTGGAATAGATTTTAACAAAGGTGAAAAAACCATTACCTTGTCGGCTGATGACGCCTACAAACTCCGCGCTCTCAAAGAAATTATATCCAATCGTTTTGTTTCCCGGAAGATCTCCCCGAAAGCCCTGGACTACAAACCGGAAGAAACAGCGTTGGGCGGGACTATCCGGCAGGTGGCCAATATCAGCGTTGGCTTGGAAAAAGAAAAAGCCAAAGAACTGGTACAGTTGATCAAGAAGCTGAACGTCAGGGTCCAGGTACAGATCGAAGGAGACAAGCTGAGAGTGTCCAGCGCTAAAAAAGACGAATTACAGGCAGTCATTCAATACCTGCATGGTCTTGATTTTGCCCTGCCTTTGCAATGCATCAATTATAGATAAAGAAAGAATTGAATGTCTTTTTTTACTTTAAAAAAGAAAATTGTCTTCTTTCAACAATTCGCCTCTCTCACTAAAAGCGGCATCGGCATTTTACCTACCCTGGATCATCTCCAGCGTTATGCCCGGGGACCGCTCTTGCCAGTCATTGTCAAAGAACTTCAGGCTGCTGCCCGGCAAAATCAGCAGCTCTCCGTAGTTTTTAAAAAATACGAATTGTATTTTGGCAAATTCCCGGTAGCTTTGATCAAGAGCGGGGAAATCAGCGGGCACCTGCCGGAGAACGCGCAGGTGATCGCCGCTCATCTTGAAGATACTTATAAGAACATCAATCGCCTGCTGATAGGGATAGCGTATCCGGTCATTTTGCTGCACTTATTCATCCTGATCACGCCGGCGGCTGTTTTTTTTACCTGTGGGCCACTGGCGTATCTCACCCAGGTATTTACTAAATTCCTGTTTTTATACGGCTCCGCCGCGGTTATCTACTTTACCTATCTTATCACCAAGACCACAGCCCGGCCAGCCTACGACCAAGTCAAACTATACTTGCCGGTGATCGGTAAGTTATTAAAGAACTTGAGCATCTACAAATTCCTGCGGGGTTTTGCCGCTATGTACCAGTCTGGCATGAATAGCATTGAAAGCTGGCAGGTAGCGGCTGAGCTCACGGACAATACGTACCTGACGTCGCGTATTATCGCGGCCAAGCACATCATCGACCAGGGCCGGCCCTTGACCCAGGCTTTCGAACAGGCAGGCATTTTCCCGGCTGAAGTAGTGGATATGGTCAACACCGGCGAAACCAGCGGTAATATTGACGGCATGCTGGTCAAAGCAGCGGAATACCTGGATGAATCGATCCAGCGCACTATGCAGGTTATCCTGCGGCTGGTGCCCGTACTGGTATATTTGATCATTGCCGTGATCATCGGCTACAGCATCATCTCGGGATATTTGAGCTATTGGGCCGAGATAGATAAGGTCTTGAAATAGCTTGACTTTTTCCGTTATAAATTATATAAATACGAAAGAGTAATATTAATTCAAGGGAGGATAAAGCATCTAGTAATGTTTACTTTAACCCGCCAATAATAATTTGGTGGGTTTTTTTATTTTCCATTGACTTATATTGTAAAATTGTATAAAATAAAAGATTAAACTTACAGGGATACCTATGACAAAAAATAAGACCTGTATCACCAAGAACTTTTATTTCTTCCTTATCCTAAGCTTAGCCGTCTCGCTCAGTACCACCCTTTGGTCTGCCCCGCGTAAAACCGACCAAGCCGCGCCTGGACACATAATCATCGAGATCAAAAAAGCCGAGATCAGGTCTGCGCCTGATCCTGCCGGCAAGATCTCTGAGATCGCTTTCAAAGGCGAGATCTTTAAAGTCCTTCATGAATTACCGGATTGGTACCTGATCGAACTTTCTTCCGGCAAAGAAGGGTACCTGTCCAAGAAATATGCCCGGGTCAAAATACTGGATAAGTCTAAGAATGCGCGCCCCTTGATAACCAAGCCGGTGCAAGCGAAGAAAGAAATAGCTGACAACTATGTCCTGATCATCAGCTCTGGATCCTTCATCCGGACCGCGCCTAAACCCAACGGGAAGATAATAGCCCAGGCTAAAATTGATAATGCTTTCAAGCTGTCTAAAAAGATCTCGACTGACTGGTACGAGATAGCCTTGTCCAATGGAAAGAAGAGCTATATCCCTGCCGGCATTACCAAAATAATCACCGCGGCTGAGCTGGCGAAACTTAAAGCCCAGCGCAAGACAGCAAATAGCCCCAAACCAGTTCCTGTTGCTCAGCCTCAACCTCAGCCTCAACCCGAACCTACTCCTGTTTCTCAACCTGAACCTGCTCCTGTTCCACAACCTGAACCTATTTCTTCTTATGCCGTCGTTATGAAGAATGATATTATCCTGAGGCAGGAACCGAACATAAACTCTAAGATCATGGTCACGGCCAAACAAGGAGACCATTACAAAATAAATTCCCAGGAAGCCAATTGGTGCGCGGTTTCACTGCCTGATGGCCAACAAGCCTATGTTCTCACCAAGGTAGTCAGGATCGTCAATGAAACAGAATTGACAACGGCGATCAATGAAGCTACCAAAGCAGCCAAGCAGGTTAAATTAAAAACTGTTGCCGTTACCGACAAGACAGCAAAATTACGGGCTAAAGCCAGCGATACATCAAAGGTGATCAGCACAGCTTCCCAGGGAGAAATATTTAAACTGGTCTGGGTATACAAAGACTGGTATGAAGTCCTGACTTCCTCAGGCACGGCTTTCATTTCTGACAAAGCAGCCAAGCTGGTCAATGACGAAGAAACTAAAAATGCGGCCGAACCGCCGGCGCCTCCCGAACCGGCACCGGCAGAGAAACCGGTTGAAGAAACCAAGCAGGAAAGCGAAGCAAAAACAGCCGCGGAAAAGCCAACAGTACAGGATGAAGAAGATTGGCTAAGAGATAAATATATATTGGTCACCACCAACCTGGTGAACGTCCGCGAAGCCGCGGACAAAAAAAGCCGGATCCTGTCCCGGGCCAATGCCGGTACTACCTATAAACTACTGGCGCGTCACAAGGAATGGTACGAAGTATTCCTGCCGCCTGAACAAAATGCTTTTGTTGCTGCCGATCTGGCCGAGATCCTCACGGAAGCTGATGTGCTGGCTGGTCCCAAGAAATGGGCAGAAACCAGGAAAGAGCGCCAGGCGGCTGAACTAAAAGAAAAACAGCTCCGCGCGGCTGAAGCATTGGCCAAGCGCAAAGAAACTGAACGTTTAGCGGCAGAAGCCAAGGCTAAAAAAGCCGCGGCAGAGAAAGCCCGCCAGGAAGAAGAACTTAGAGCTAAACTGGAAAACGAAAGAAAGATCAAGGAAGAATCTGACCGCCGCAAAGCTGAAGCCGTTGCCCGGGAACAGGAATGGCTCAAAGACAAATATGTGCTTATCAAAGTCAAGAAAGCTGTCTTGCAAAAAGCGCCTAATATAAAAGGGAAGATACTCGCCACGGTCAATATCGGCGATACATATAAGCTTGTTTCCCGCGCGAAAGAATGGTACGAGATCACATATTCCTCCGGCACAGCTTTCATTAATCATAACCTCGCTGCGATCATGAGCGAAACCGCCTTAACAGAGCACAAACAAAAAGCCGCGGCGGAGAAAGCCCGCCAGGAAGAAGAACTTAAAGCCAAACTGGAAAATGAAAGAAAGATCAAGGAAGAATCTGACCGCCGTAAAACCGAGGCCGATGCCCGGGAACAGGAATGGCTCACAGATAAATATGTTATTATTAATAAGAAAAACATAAATCTGCGCCAAGCGCCCGGTAAAACAGCTCCGATCATAGCCCAAGCCAAAGCTGGCCAATCTTTCAAGATCGTTTCGCGTGCCAAAGACTGGTATAAAGTCGATCTTTCATCCGGTACTGCTTTTGTCGCCAGCAGCCTGGCTGAGGTTATTACTGAAAAAGAACTGACCGCCAAGCGAGCTTTTGAAAAAGAAGCGGCTGAAGCAAAAGCACAACAACTTCACGAAGCTCAAGAACTGAAAGAACGCCGGGAAGTCCTTCGGCAGGCTCAGGAGGCCCAGGAACGGGCCCAGAAGGAAGCTGAGCGCAAGTCGAAGCTCGCCCTGGACGAGCTATGGTGCAAAGACAAATATGTCGTGATCATGGCGACCAATGCTAACCTGCGCTCTGAACCTTCTCTTAAAGCTAAAATACTATCCAGCGCTAAAAAAGCGGATATTTTCAAGCTGTTATCCAGGGGTAAAGAATGGTACGAAATATTCCTGCCGCCGGACCAGAACGCTTTTATCAGTATCGGGCTCGTTGACATTCTCACTGAAGGTGAAGTCGAATCCAGGATCAGGAAAGAACAAGAGCCGGTCTTACGCCGGCAGCGCGCAGCCGAGGAGTTAGCCAGGCGCAAAGAAGCCGAACGTTTAGCCGCGGAGGAAAAAGCAAAAAAAGAAGCAGAAGAAAAAGAGCGCAAACTCCGCGCCGCCGCGGCAGAGAAAACCCGGCAGGAAGCTGAACTTGCAGCCAAGTTGGAAAATGAAAAAATGCTTAAAGCTGAAGTCGAACTCCGGGAAAAAGCAGCCCTGGAACTAAAAGCCCGCGAGGAAGCCGAACATAAGCTTCAGCTCGAAAAACAAGAAGCGGAAGCCAAAACCAAAGAGATCGAATGGCTTAAAGATAAATATATATTGGTAAGCAAGAAGATCAGCTTTCTTCCCGCGCCCAATAAAAAAGCGTCGCCCAGCGGCACAGCACTGGCAGATACCAGCTACAAGATCGTGACCAGGACCAGTGAATGGTATGGTGTAGACACATCATCAGGGACAGCCTTTGTCCCTATTGACAAAGTTAAGCTGCTGACTGAACAAGAACTGAATGAATATCGACAAAAGCAGGAAGCAGCGCGCCTGGAAAAACTCAAGAAAGAAGCCGAAGAAAAAGCTAAAAAAGAAGCAGAATTAAAAGCTCGTGAGGAAGCGGAACAAAAAGCCAAAGAAGAAAAAGAACGCCTGGCCCGCGAGGCCGCGGCAGAAAAAGCCAGGCTGGAAGCTGAAAACAAAGCTAAAATAGAATCCGAGGTTTTGGATAAATATATATTGATAAAAGTAGATAATACCAACCTCAGGTCTGCCCCTAAAAAATCCTCCCCGATCATTACCAGGGCCAAAGAAGGAGAATCTTTCAAACTTGCCTGGATCGAAACCGATGACGATAATAACCGCTGGTACCAGGTCAATGTCCCCTCAGGCAAACAAAGCATTAAAGCTTATATCCATTCATCTTTGGCCAAGCCACTGACCAAGGAAGAACTAGAAAAGCATGTAGTTATTGAACCTTTGCCGGCAGCTACTACTGAAACAGCGCAACCACTGTTAGAGCAAAAAGAAGTTAAAGAAGTCGAAGAACGATATGTGTTGATCATAGTTGATAATACGAACATCCGGACCGCTCCGGATAAGAATGCCTCACTGGTCACCAAAGCCAGGATCGATGAAGCTTTCAAAGTGACTTTAACTAAAAAAGACCGGTTAAATACACCTTGGTACCAGGTAAACTTTTCCTCTGGCACGCAATTCATAGATGGATATATCATTTCGACACTTACCAAATTGCTCACTAAGCAACAGCTCAACGAATATCGCTTAGCCCAAGAGCAGGCAGCCAAAGAAAAATCCAGGCAAGAGGCTGAGCTCAAAACCAAACAAGAAGCGGAAAGACTGGCCAAAGAAGAAGCGGCCAGAATAGCCAGGGAAGAAAAACTACGTTTGGCAGCTGAAGCTAAACGCCAGGAAGATGAATGGCTCAAAGACAAATATGTCTTAGTGCAATATAAAGATGCTAACATCAGGAAGACTGCCAGCAAAAATGCCGCTATAGTGCAGAAAGCCCAACTAGACCAGGACTTCAAGATCGTCTCCAGAGGCAAGGAATGGTATGAAATAGCCCTGGCTGCTGGTACTGCCTATATTCACAATACAGTCGTAAAAGTCATCTCCGGATCGGAATTAACTGCTCTCCGGCAACAACAGGAAGCTGAAAGAGCCCAGCAGCTCCGCGCGGCGGCTGAGCTGAAAGAACGCCAG
>JAQTQE010000001.1:52515-105570 GCA_028712365.1 bacterium | reverse complement strand
CTTCCATCTCTACCAGATCGATCAACTCTTTGTCGTCTACCATGTCGCATTTGTTCAGGAATACTACCATCGCCGGCACGCCTACCTGCCGGGCCAGCAATATGTGTTCCCGCGTCTGCGGCATCGGGCCGTCGGCCGCGCTCACTACCAGGATCGCCCCGTCCATCTGGGCGGCTCCCGTGATCATGTTCTTGATGAAGTCCGCGTGGCCGGGACAGTCAACGTGCGCGTAGTGACGCTTGTCGCTCTCGTATTCCACATGCGCTATATTAATGGTGACTCCCCGCGCTTTCTCTTCCGGCGCGTTATCAATGTCAAAGACCCCTTTGGCCTGCGCTTTACCGATCTTCGCCAACGTCGACGTGATCGCCGCCGTCAGAGTCGTCTTGCCGTGATCCACGTGACCGATCGTCCCTATGTTTACATGCGGCTTGGTCCGATTAAATTTCGCCTTCGCCATACAAGTGCCTCCTAATTTGATTTTTGCTCAAATTTACTGTGTAATAGACTGAATAAATATTTGCTTAACCGGTTCCGGTCGTTCAAGTCCATTTCTAAAAACTTGATGCCCATTTCATACCGGTTGTTCTCCGTGGCAGCGATCTTTTCCTGCCAGATAACTTCACCCTTGGCCTCCAGCGGATCAGTTTCGCTTGGTAAATTTATCTCCAGCCAAAGCACGGTACTGGGTTTAATCGGTTCTTTGACTTCTATTTTGACTCCACCGGAACTGAGATCCCTTGAATTCGTATCATTGTGATCCTCTGTCGGTATTAATACTTTATAACGTATCCTTACTGTTGTATCCAGGCGGACGAACTTTCTACGCTCTTCCATAATTTTCTCCCGTCAATTCAACTCATATCTTAACTTCAGTTATTTTTAAAAAGCTGGGAACCGGGATTGAACCGGTGACCTCGTCATTACCAATGACGTGCTCTACCAACTGAGCTATCCCAGCGTGTAAACACCCCAAACCCCGCTCAAAGGGGCTCCCGCCCCTATTGCGTTCGGCCGGCGATTTTACTCCGTAAAATCTAAAGCTTCGGCCTCACTGTTACCCCTTGGGGTGTTTCCTAAACACTTGTCAATATTCTCCGACTACAAGGTACATATATATGTTATCATTATATGTATAGCGTGTCAATTATCAACTTTAGTTATATTATATATGGAGCGGGTGATGGGAATCCTCCTCACCCAGGCCGTATGCGCGGCCTTCCTTCGTCGCCGGCCAGTTTTCCGCCACTAAAACTCGGCGGACTCCCTGCGGTCGCGCTTATTTGGCGGAGTTTATCCGCCAGTCTTTTAGGCGGAATTCCTTCACCTTATATAGTTCTTTGGAGCGGGTGATGGGAATCGAACCCACATGGCTAGCTTGGAAGGCTAGAACTCTACCATTGAGCTACACCCGCGTGTAAACACCCCAAACCCCGCTCAAAGGGGCTCCCGCCCCTATTGCGTTCGGCCGGCGATTTTACTCCGTAAAATCTAGAGCTTCGGCCTCACTGTTACCCCTTGGGGTGTTTCCTAAATCTCCAAGAGATGGGCAACCCTCACTGTCACCCTTTCCAGGCTACATGTTTTCAAAGTTTTCCGCACACAAAGTATTTTACTAAATAATCTCTAATCCGTGTAATCCGCGTTCTTAATCCGCGGAATCGTTTTAAAGTGGACAGGGTAGGATTCGAACCTACGAAGAGCTTGCGCTCGACGGGTTTACAGCCCGTTACCATTAACCGCTCGGCCACCTGTCCATATTGAGTTGCCAGTCAAATAAAATACAGTTGCCAGTCAGAACGAAACTCAGTTAACTGCTTTTTGTTCTTACTGGTAACTGCTTTTCGTACTTACTGCTTCTTGTCCTTACTGCCTTTAAAAAAGCCACCGGAGGGATTTGAACCCCCGACAGGCTGATTACAAATCAGCTACTCTACCAACTGAGTTACGGTGGCAGATAACAAACTTAATATTAATACACTAAAACCGTGAAGTTGTCAACTTTTTTGTAATCTTTGTCTGCTTATTTCATACAATAAAACACTGGCCGCGCAACTTACGTTCAAGCTGTCCAGTTTCCCTGTTTGCGGTATGGAGACTATAAAATCACATTTCTCCAGGATCAATTTCTGCAGCCCATATCCTTCACTGCCTAAAGCCAATACCAGTTTGCCTGTTAAATCTTGTTCAAAGCACTTTTTCCCGTTAGCTTCAGCGCCTGCTACCCAGAATCCCCTGATTTTGCACTTCTCTATCACCTGCACCAGGTTATTCGCCTGTATGACTGGTAAATATTCTATCGCCCCGGCGCTTACTTTTGCTACAGTCTCATTGATCCCGCAGGCATCTCGTTTGGGTATGATGATCGCGTCTGCTCCCAGTTGGTGGGCAGACCGGACAATAGCTCCCAGGTTATGCGGGTCAGTGACCCGGTCCAGGAGTACTAGTAATGCGTCTTTCTTGTTCTCCAGGCTATCTAAAATCTGGTCCAACTCAACATACGCGACACTGGCTACCTGGGCCGCCACTCCCTGATGGTTGGCCCTGTCAGTTATCTGGTCCAGCCTTTTTTTATCAATGAACTGTACTACTATTTTAGCTTCCCGGGCTAAACGGAAAATAGTATCAATGATACTACCTTTTAAACCCTGGGCAATATATACCTTATTAATAGAATGCTTGCTTTTTAGTACTTCCAGTACCGGTTGCCGGCCAAAAATAATACCTGCCACAGGACTACTTCACTTTCCAGCGGGTACCATGAGCCGTATCTTCTATCACTATACCCTTGGCTGTTAATATATCGCGAATCCGGTCTGATTCAGACCATTGCTTATTGCGACGGGCTTCTTCTCTTTGAGTTATCAGGCTTTCGATCTCAGTCTTATTGATATCTTTGCCTTTAAGCACATCTGCTTTAACAGGCTGCACCCCTCCGGTAGGAAATAATCCCAGGACTTTCCCCAACTTTATCATTGTCCTGGCCAGGTAACTGACTTCCAGCAGGTCCAGGTCAGTCTTTTCCAGGGCAATATTAGTTGCCGTGACTAGTTCATAGAGAACAGCCAGCGCTTCTGATGTATTAAAATCATCATCCATGGCTTTTTCAAATTTAGCTTCAGCTTCAGCAATTAATGCCGGCGGATTTCTTTTTTCATTAATATTCATAGCCGCGCTCATGCGGTCAACCGCTTCCCGCATATTATTTAACACGGTAGTGAATCTTTCCTGGGCCCGGCTCATTTCCTCTAGCTTACTCTCACTAAAATCTATCGGGCTGCGATAATGCTGGGAGATCAATAGCAACCTGACTACCTGGGGATCATACTTCTTATAAATTTCTTTCAAGGTAAAGAAATTACCCAACGATTTGGACATTTTTTCCTTGTTAATGGTTACAAATCCGTTATGCAGCCAGTATTTGGCAAAAGGTTTACCGGTGGCTGCTTCAGATTGGGCGATCTCATTTTCATGATGCGGGAAAATGAGGTCCTGTCCGCCGCCATGTATATCCAAAGTATCTATTTTTAATTCTCCCAGGCTCATAGCAGAACATTCTATGTGCCAGCCAGGCCGTCCATTGCCCCAGGGTGAAGGCCAGGAAGGCTCGCCTGGTTTTTCCTTTTTCCATAGAGCGAAATCCAGCGGGGACTCCTTACGTTCATCAACGTCCACCCTGGCTCCTGATTTAAGCTGGTCCAATTCCCGTTTAGACAGCTTCCCATAACCGGGAAAAGATGCTACCCGGAAATAAACATCACCATCAACAACATAGGCATGACCGCTGTTAACCAATTTTTCCACGATCTTCACGATATCAGGTATATACTCAGTGACCCGGGGATATTTCAGGGCAGGCTTTATATTAAGAGCATTAATATCCTGAAAATAAGCGTCAATATTCTTTTGGGCCAGCTCCAACGGCGGGACATTCTTTTCCTGGGCACGTTTAATTATCTTGTCATCTATATCAGTAAAATTCTGGACATAGTTAACAGTATAACCTTTATATTCCAGATAGCGCCGAACAACATCAAAAGCCACATAGCAGCGGGCATGCCCCAAATGAACCTCATCATACGGAGTAACACCGCAAACGTACATGTTAACCACTTTGTTTTTAAGTGGCTTGAATTCTTCTTTCTGCTGGGTAAGAGTATTATAAATATATAAGCTCAATTTTGCCTTTCTAGTATTTTAATCGGCGTAATCTTCTTTTTAAATCCGCGTAATCTGTAACTCTATTTCTCACATTCTTTCCGCCAGCGCTGGCACTGTTTGCGGAATTCTTCCATCTCTTTCTGCATTTCTTCAAGTTTATCCATCACTGGATCCGGGAGATCAGCAGTCTGTACCAATTCCAAAGGATTAAATCCTTTAATGCGCACTACCTCACCGGGAACTCCTACTACTGTAGAATCATCAGGAACAGACTTCAAGATAACGGCATTCGCACCGATCTTTACGTTATTACCGATCCTGATATTACCTAGTATTTTAGCTCCAGCGCCAACCACCACATTATTGCCGATCGTCGGATGACGTTTTCCTTTTTCTTTGCCGGTTCCTCCCAAGGTTACCCCTTGATAAAGCGTTACATTATCCCCGATTTCAGTAGTTTCACCGATGACCACTCCCATACCATGGTCGATAAAAAAATTATTACCGATCTTGGCACCGGGATGTATTTCTATACCGGTAAAAAACCGGCCAAATTGGGAGGAAAATCGCGCCAGCAACAACAACCGCATCTTCAGAAAAAAACGCGATAGCCGGTAAAACCAAAGCGCGTGCAGGCCGGAATAGGTCAGCACGACTTCCAAGACGCTCCTGGCTGCCGGGTCTCTTTCGAATATTGCTTTGATATCACGGATCATTTTTTTCTCCAGTCAAATCAACTACAGTGTGCGAGTTGCCAGTCAATACGAGTAATAGTGAGTAGGTGTAAGTTTTGGAGGTAGGTTTAGTCTGAGGTCTATGGATGTTGGTCTCTAAACCACAAACTTCAGACTTACTTCTATACCTACTTCTACAACCTTCACCCAATTACTATTGCTTTTCGTTCTTACTAGCAACTGTATTTTCACTTACTGGCCAACTTTACAAGACTGACAATAGCCATCGCGGCTATTGCTTGTCCTTTACCGATCAATCCCACACCCTCATTGGTGGTCGCTTTAATGCCAATACAACTCTTGCTAATTTTTAACACCGTAGCGATATTATTTTTTATCTGTTCAACATATTTCCCGATCTTGGGCTCTTCAGCCAGCACGACTACATCAATATTGACAATCCGGCATTTCTCTTTCTTGATTATACGCCAGGTCTGGCGTAATAACTCTAAACTGGAGATATTCTTGTAAGCGTCATCTGTATCCGGGAAATGATAGCCAATATCTCTTTCGCCGGCTGCCCCAAGCATGGCATCGCAGACAGCGTGCAATAAAACATCAGCGTCAGAATGGCCCAGTAGCCCTTTTTGGAAAGGAATTTGCACTCCTCCCAAAAACAGCTTGCGGCCTTTTACCAGCCGGTGTATATCATACCCTAAACCATACCGCATTTATTGCCAGCCCTTTCGGATCACATTCTCAGCGATAGCCAGATCAATAGCTGTAGTAATTTTTATATTATTATAGCTGGCCATGACCAGTTTTACTTTGCCACCCATTTTCTCCACTAAACTGGCATCATCAGTGCCGTAAAAATCCCGCTGATAGGCACGCGCGTAAGCTTTCATAATCAATGCATATTTAAAAACTTGCGGTGTCTGTATGCTCCAGAGGTTATTCCGGTCAATAGTTTTTATCACGAAAGTATTGTTATTCCCTGTTTTAATTGTATCTTTGACCGGTACCGCAGCAATTGCCGCGCTATATTTTTTAGCGGCGGCTATACTCTCCTTAATAACCTGTTCAGAAACCAAACAACGCACTCCGTCATGGATACAAACCAGGTCACAGGGGTGGATACTCTTTAATCCCTGATAGACTGAATCCTGACGTTGCTTGCCTCCAATGACCAGTCTTACCTGGTTGAATTTATATTTTTTAATAACATTTTGCTGGCAATAGCGCCAAGAATCCCGGTTTATCACCAGTACAATTTCACTAAAGATACTGCATTTAATGAATCTTCGTATAGTATGCCAAAGAACAGGCTTGCCAGCCAAAGCCAGGAATTGCTTGGGTTTACGTGAATTCATGCGTTTGCCTAAACCCGCCGCCACTATCACCGCCGCTATCTTCATTTGTCTTCCTTGCCCTTGAGCCTCGTAAATATCATCCGGCCGGCAGTAGTCTGTAAAACGCTGGTCACCACTACTTCAAGTTTTTCGCCGATCTTCTTGCGGCCTTCTTCCACTACTACCATGGTGCCGTCTTCTAAATAAGCGATACCCTGGCTATGTTCCTTCCCTTCCTTAACCACCATTACCTGCATCATTTCACCGGGTATGACCATCGGCTTTACCGCATTAGACAATTCATTGACATTCAACACTATCACTCCGCTGAGAGCGGCGATCTTATTCAAATTGAAATCCGTAGTGATAACTTTGGCTTTCAGCTCAGTCGCCAGCTTTACTATTTTAATATCCGCTTCCGCCGTCTCCGGGTAATCTTTCTCATAGATCCGCAACTGGATATTTTTATTCTCCTGCAGCCGGTTCAGGATCTCCAATCCCCGGCGACCGCGGCTACGCTTCATACTGTCCCCGCTGTCAGCTACAGTCTGCAGTTCTTTTAGAATGAAACGCGGTACGATGAAAACACCATCCAGGAATTTGGCATCGCAAACATCAGCGATCCGACCGTCTATGATCGCACTGGTGTCCAATATTTTCAGATCCTGTCCTTTTACCGCCTTGGAAATATTCTGGTCCAGTAAATTAAGTTCTTCTTTTTTCCGAATAGCGATAAGGAGCCCAAAATAAGCAAAAGCCATTTTTATAAGTATAGAATAAGGTTTATATAAACTATTTAAAGTTTGGTTCTCTACCAGGCTCACCGCGTAATCAAGCAACTTAGCACCGATCAAACCGATAATAGCCCCCAAAACACCTGCTACCAGGTCATCCAGCGGGATCTTTTCGATCATCATCTCGATCATAATGATCCCCGCGGCTACAGCCGTACCTAAAAGAACTCCCTGCGGGCCTTCACCCCATTGAAAATAACCAATGATCGGGCCGGCTATCACCACTAACAATCTGATCATCCAGATAATCATATTTTTTCACCCCCTTTCTTTTAAGACAAATACGAATTTCGAATTTAGAATTTAGTGCTTACTTCTTTATAATATGATCAATTGCTTCACGAATATTCTTGACCCCGATCACTTCAATTTTATTTTTAAGAGCCTGCGCCTCTTTTAAGCTGCCGGCAGGTATTATTGCTTGTTTAAAACCAAGTTTAGCTGCTTCCTGCAGCCGCTCCTTGGCAAAGTTAACCGCTCTCACCTCACCGCTCAATCCCACTTCGCCTATCACCGCTGTAAGTTTATCTACGGGTACATTGCGCAAAGCGCTGGCTACCGCGCAAATCAAGCCTAAATCACTGGCCGGCTCGTCTATTTCTATGCCGCCCACCACATTGACAAACACATCCTGGTCTCCCAGGTGCATGCCCAAACGTTTTTCCATTACCGCCATCAATAGCAAAACCCGGTTATAATCAATCCCTTGGACCTGGCGCCTGGCTACCGGCATATAGGTACTCGTCACCAGGCTCTGCAGTTCTACCAGCAGGGGCCTGGTTCCTTCCAGACTGACCACTACTACGGTACCGCTGGCAGTTTCATGGCGCTCGCTGAGCAGAACCTCCGAAGGATTAAGGACTTCGGCCAATCCCTTCTCCTGCATGGTGAAAATACCGATCTCGTTAGTTGAACCAAACCGGTTTTTCACGGCCCGTAGAATGCGATAATTATGTTGTACGTCGCCTTCAAAATATAAAACAGTATCTACCATATGTTCCAGTACTCGTGGCCCGGCGATCTCCCCGACCTTGGTTACATGGCCGCAAATAAAGGTAGCAATATTATAACCTTTAGCCAGGTTCATTAATTGCAAGGTACATTCCCGGACCTGGCCGACACTTCCCGGCGCGCTGGGCAAATCAGGATCATACAGTGTCTGTATAGAATCAATGAACAGGAACTTTGGATTCAGCTTTTTACAATACTCAAAAACTAGCTGGATATTGGTTTCGCTGATTAAATAAAGACGTTCGCTGGCCACACCCAGGCGGTCAGCCCGCAATTTTATCTGTTGGGGAGATTCTTCACCGGAAATATAAAGAATTGTTCCCTGGCGGCTTAATGGCTGGGCAACTTGCAATAGTAATGTCGACTTGCCAATACCCGGCGCCCCGCCGATCAAAACCAATGATCCGGGGACTATCCCGCCACCCACGATCCGGTCAAATTCACCTATACCTGTAGCCACCCGGTCTACATCAATAGATCTTATTTGCGCCAGGGTTTGCGGCGTGCCGGCAACTCGCGTATTACTGGCTTTATGTTTAGCCGGAGCAGCTACTTTCTCCTCAACCAGGGTATTCCACTTCCCGCAATCGGGACATTTACCCATCCAATTGATCGCTTCATACCCGCATTCCTGACAGCGAAAAACAATTTTTTCTTTAGCCATTAGTACCAACTTTTAGTTACTTCGCCAGTGACGACAATCCTGATAATCCCAGGAAATACGCGATATCATCATCCTCCACTACCAAGTTCATAGTCGCGGTAAAACTACGTTGTTCCAGGATGTCTTCATATGTCGTTCTTAAATTAACGTTATTAGTCACCTTGATCACTGCCCCGGCATTAACCCAAGCTTTACTCTTATTATTGACCTTCCGGTCAAAACGGAACGCCTCCGCATTGAATTCCAGCCAATCGTTCTTGGGGATAGGCCGCCAGCCGGCACCGAACCCGCCGCTGGACTTGATCAATCCGCCATACAGGGTAAAGGGCCCGAAATCTTTTCCTAACTCCGCGGTAATACTATTATATTTCTGGTCACCAGCGTCATATTTAAAGGTTTCACCGGTCACCGGATCGCTGGGCCGTTCGCTTTTAATATTGTTCACGGCAAAATAATAGAACTTATCCGGTTTAGGCCTGATCCTGATACCAAAATCACTGCGGGTTAAGGTATCTTCGCTATTATAATTCAGGCGATAATCCCAATAGGTCTTAAAATTGCTCATGCGCGTCAGCATCTTCTTAGCTTCATCAGACGCGCTTCTCAGGCTAGTGACCGTACCTTTGACATCTTCGGCCATTTGCTCGTCATTGACCAGTTTACCCAACGTACCCTGGCCTCCTTCGATCTTAGCCGCGATATTATTCAGCGAAGTTAAAGCCGCATCCAGTTTAGCGCTAATACTTTTAAAATTCTCCATGGTTGTTTTCAGGTCCTCTTTGGAGACTGCACCGCTCAGGTCATCAAGCTTGGCCGCTACCTGGTTTATTCGCACGGAAAACTGTTCAAAATTATCCACGATATTAGTAATATTCTCGTTTTTATCGGTCATCAGGGTGTTGACTTTTTCCATGACCGAGCTGACATTGGTGAATATTTTTTTCAAAGAATCTTTCATTTCTTTGTCGCCGGTAAAAGACTTGACCGCGTCAGCCAGGTCAGTGAATCCTTTTAATCCTTCATTGACTATCCGGTCAAAACTGACCGGGTCAATACCGATCAGCATATCTCCCTCTTTTAAGGGCCGGTCAGTTTTTGTACCTAAAAATAATTCCAAATATTTGGTCCCGATCAAGCCGGTGGAAGCGATAGTAGCCCGGGCATCGGAAAAAACCGAGAGATTTCCTTTGATCCACAGGGTGACCTGGGCTTTACCCCGGATTAGATCAACTTTCGTAACTTCACCTATCTGCACGCCGGCGGTTTTGACCGGAGCCCTGACCTGCAAGCCGCTGATATCACTAAACAGGACCTTAATGGTATAGCCGCGTTCCAAACGAAAATCACCTACTAAAAGAATAGCTGATCCTAAAAGTATCAAACTGACCAAGACCAGCAATCCTACTTTAGTTTCCTGGCTCAAGCCCATGTAATTCTCCTTTAAATAAACAGTCAAAACGAAAAACTGTCAAGCGAGAAACATTTCCCAGTAAGAGCTATTTTACTGCTTCTCGTATTTACTTTTAAATTAACCACGGTCTTCCAGAGTAATAGGACCTTTGGCCGTACCGGCGACAAACTGTTTTACCACAGGATCTGCAGTGTTTTTAATTTCATCCGGTGTTCCTACTTGTTGTATTACGCCATGATACATCATGGCGATCCGGTCTGCGACGGTATACGCACTAGTCATATCATGCGTCACTACAATAGAGGTCACGCCCAATTTTTCTTTCATATTAATGATCAGGTCATTGACCGCGTCAGACATGATCGGGTCAACGCCCGTAGTCGGTTCGTCATATAAGATATACTGCGGTTTAGCCGCGATAGCCCTGGCCAGACCCACTCTTTTGCGCATGCCCCCGGAAAGCTCGGACGGCATAGTGCGCTCAATTCCTTCCAAGCCTACCAAGCGCAGGCATTCAGTGACCCGTTCCTGTATCTGTTTTTCATCATTCATCAAGTGCTGCGTGCGCAGCCCAAAACTGATATTATCACTGACATTCATGGAATCAAAGAGAGCCGCTCCCTGGAACAAGAACCCAAACTTTTTTTGGATACTTTGTAATTCCAGCGGCGGCAAGGTTGAAATATTCACATCATCTACTTCCACCGATCCCTTATCCGGCTTCATCAAACCAACGATGTGTTTGAGAGTCACGCTTTTACCGCAACCGCTGCGGCCGATGATCACCATTGTTTCGCCGGCATTAATGGTCAGATCTAAACCCCGCAAAACTTCCTGGCTATTAAATTTTTTATACACACCCGTTAATTTGATCATCTTAACCGATCCCGACAAATTGCAGGATGTTAGTGAGGAAAGTATCAACCACCAGGATCAGCACCATAGAAATAACGACAGACTGGGTCGTAGCCTTACCAACGCCCTCTGCCCCTCCCTCAGTGGTGAATCCTTTATAGCAGCTGATCAAGGCAATAATAATACCAAACACCACACACTTGATCAAGCCGTGCATAATATCCTTCCCCCGCATAAAATCAACAATATCATGGTAATACCTGGTCGAAGGGATGGCCATTTTATAAACACTGACAAAGAACCCGCCCAAAATGCCCAATATATTGGAATAGATAGTTAAAATGGGGACCATGACTATGCAAGCCAGGAAACGCGGTACTACCAGGTATTTGACCGGATTAGCCCCTAATGTATATAAAGCATCGATCTGTTCCGTTACCCGCATGGTACCCAGCTCAGCAGTGATAGCAGCTCCCACCCGGCCAGCGATAACAATGGAAGTTAATACCGGCCCAAGTTCTTTCACCATGGAAAAACCGACCGCAGTGCCGACATAGAGTGGTTCACCGAGAATATTTTTAGAAGCAGCGCCCATCTGCAAAGCCAAAACCATCCCGACTGAAACGCTGGTCAAGGAAGCGACCACCAGTGAATTAACCCCTACTTCATTCATTTGCTTATTGATATTTTTATAATCGTAAGGCCGGCGGAAAGTCCAGAATATTATCTGCAGAAAAAGCATGACCAGCTTGCCAATATGATCAGCAATCCCGACTACGTTTTTCCCCAGGAATTTAATAAATCTACCTTCTTCAATGCGCTCTTCAATCTTTTGTTCTATGCTCTCTCCGGGAAGATGCTTATGCACAATATACTCCAACAATTCACGAAATCCTAATATCTAAATCCTAAACAATATCGAATGTTCAAAATTAAAATAGTACAATGTTTGGAAAATTTGTATTTTGTGCTTATAATTTGTTTCGAATTTAGGATTTCGAATTTCGTATTTGTCTTACTTAAATATCTTCGGTACGCGCGCTGATATCCCGCATACAATTTCGTAGCTAATGGTCTTGGCCCATTCAGCGACTTCATTGACGGAAATAGTTTCCTGTCCCTGTTTGCCGATCAAAATGACTTCTTCGCCGACATCTATCCCTTTCATTCCGGTCAAGTCGATCATGCACATGTCCATGCATATCCGCCCGATAACTGGCACTCTTTTTCCCTGCACCAGGACTACGGCCTTATTAGCCAGGCCCCAGGCATAACCATCAGCGTAACCTACCGGCAATGTACCAATAAAAGAATTCCGCTTAGTAACGAATGTCCGGCCATAACTAACGCTGTTTCCTTTAGGCAGGCGTTTTAGATAAACGATCTTCGTTTTTAAACTAAGCACCGGATGCAGGGTAATCTGCTTTTCCGCTCCCTTGAACGGCGCTAAGCCATACATCATTAAACCTGGCCGCACCATATTGAAAGCATAATCCCGGTATTTCAGGATCGCGGCGCTGCCGCTGACATGTTTGTATTTAACCGCGATCCGCTCCCGCTCTAGTTCCCTAATGATCCTGTTAAATATCCCGATCTGTTCGCGGGAATAGGATTCATCGCTTTCAGCCGAAGCTAAATGGGTATATAAACCTTCCATTTCAATAAAAGGAAGTGTTTTGATCTTTTTAATAGTGGTCACCGCTGAAGCTGGGCGGACACCGATCCGTCCCATGCCTGTATCTACCTTAAGATGGAATTTTATTTTCTTTTTATGTTTCGCGGCTATTCGAGAGAGGGAGCGAGCGCCAGCCAAGCTGGCAATCGTGGGGATAAGATCGTATTCCAGGACATACTTAAAATTGGTAAAAGGGAATATACTGCCCAGTATTAAGATCGGCGCCTTTATCCCAGCCTGGCGTAAGGCTATGGCTTCTTCGATCAGAGCTACTCCCAAATAACACCGGTATTTTTCACAGGCTCTGGCCACTTCCACTGCGCCATGGCCATAGGCATCTGCCTTGACAATAGCCAGGATTTTCGTTTGCCGGCGTATTTTCCGGCTGATGTTTTTAAGATTCTGAACAAGGGCCGGTAAATTTATTTCCGCCCAGGTCGGTCTTAAGAGCAACGCCTTCTCCTTCTGGTGTCCTGTTACCACTACTATTTTACCGCCGCGTACTGTGGCTGCTGTTGCAGGTTTTCAAACTTGGCATACTCTTCCAGGAAATTCAGTTTAATAATACCAGTGGGCCCGTTCCTTTGCTTGCCGATAATGATCTCCGCGACCCCTTTTTCATCGGGCAACACTTCCTGGTTCTGTTGCCGCTTATAATATTCTTCCCGGTAAATAAAAGCTACCAGGTCGGCATCTTGTTCTATCGCTCCGGATTCTCTCAGATCAGCCAATTGCGGCCGTTTGCCTTCACTCCGCTTTTCCGGTGAACGGTTCAACTGGGACAAGGCGATCACCGGGACTTGTAATTCTTTGGATAATATTTTTAAGGCCCGGGTAATATCGGAAATATCCTGCTGGCGGTATTCTATACGACCGCTCCGGCCCGGCATTAATTGCAAGTAATCGATCACGATCAAACCCAAGCCATGTTCATGTTTTAAGCGCCTGGACCGGGCCTTCATTTCCAGCACAGACAAAGATGGAGAATCATCAATAAATAAAGGCGCTTCCACCAGGCGACTGGCAGCATTGGTAATGCGCACCCATTCATTCTTTGCCGAAAAACCACCACGCAGCTTTTGCATGCTGACCCTGGCTTCAGAGCAGAGTAACCGCATAGCTAAATCTTTACTGGACATTTCCAGACTGAAAAAAGCCACAGGGATCTTTTGTTCTATAGCCGCATGCGTAGATATACCCAGGACCAGGCTGGTCTTACCCATACTCGGACGTCCGGCTATGATCACCAGGTTTCCCTGCTGCAAGCCGGAGGTTATTTTATCGAAATCGACATACCCGGTCGGGACCCCGGTCACCAGCCGGTTACCAGTCGTCTTTTCCAGCTCATCGATAGTGTCATTGACCAGGTCTTTAACAGCCAGGAAACCGACCCCGATCTTCCGGTCAGCGATCTTAAAAATGGCTTCTTCCGCCTTGTCAATAAGCGTTTCCACTTCCTCTGAATCATCATAGGAAATAGAAACTATATTAGTAGCTGTTTCAATGAGCTTGCGCAGCATACTTTTTTCATGGACTATCTTGGCGTAGGTCTCTACATGCGCCGCGGTAGTAACACTATTGATCAGGCTGGTAATGTAGGCCCCGCCGCCTACTTCCTTAAAATATGTCTGTTTTTTTAATTCATCGCTTAAAGTTAGCGCGTCAACCGCTTCTCCTTTGTCATAGAGCGATAATATCGTCCGGTAGATCAGTTGATGGGCTTCCTTATAAAAATCACCCGCTTGCAGGATCTCAATGGTTTTTGGGATAGCTTCTCGCTCGATCAACATGGATCCTAAGACAGCTTTTTCCGCGTCCAAGTTTTGCGGCGGTATTTTATCAACGAGAGATCTCTCAGCCATGCTTTTCCTCTTAAGCTTCCGGGGTTTGGGTTAGGAAGTACCTTCTCCCATACCTACTGCCACAACCTGTAACCTACTATTCTTTAACTACCAGCACTTTAAGTTTTGGCATAATATCGCTGGTCAGCCTGATCGGTACGTGGTACAAACCAAGTTCCTTGATCGGTTTTTCGATCTCGATTATTTTCTTGTCTATCTCCAGGCCTTCTTTTTTTAAGGCGTCCTGCAGGTCCTGGCTGGTCACTGAACCAAATAATTTATCCCCTTCTCCTGCTTTTACTTTCAGGGTACAGGAGATCTTTTCTATTTTCTCGGCGATCACTTTCGCTTCTTCACGATGTTTGGCCAGGTGTTTGGCTTCCACTTTTTTTATTTCTTCGTACCTGGACATATTATGGTCTGTCGCTTCCAGCGCCAGATTTTGCGGGAACAAGAAATTACGGGCATACCCGGCAGAAACATCCACCACCTGGCCCTTCTCACCGACTTTAGGAATACTATCTTTCATTATTACTTTCATTTCTCCTCCACGATTCTTTTATTTAGCTTACGCCAATCCACCCAGGTATCCAGAAGCCCAAAGAACATTAAAATGATCCATAAGTCACGATTGAGCGCGACCAGGAAATAAAACAATACTTGTGGCAGTTTTCCGGCCTTAGCTTTACGCAAATAGAAATCAGCAATTCCCAATCCCTGGATAAAATAAACAAAGCTGATCAGGACTAAAACATTCACTACCCCAAGATACCACCCATGGGACTGGGACAGCTTAAAGACTTTATCTCCTACCAGCAACCCGCTGGGTATGATGAATACCCAGACCAGCCATTCTGGACAATGCCATTGACTCAGTACCGGCAAAGATCTAACACTAAGACTAAAACGACGCAACATCTTGCCGCTGAGAATATAATCAAGATAAACAAAGCTCCAGATACTGATCACCAAAAGAGCCGGCCAAATAAGATCAAGGATCCTCAGTAAACGCCAACTGTTTCTTCTAATAAGCGCCAATTCCTCGGTCCCAATACCCCTGTTCTTGTAAAACTGGTAAGCTTTGTCCAAGGAATCACGCATGATCCGCTGTATTTCCAAAGAAAAATTAAGTTGCCCCACCTGTTCCAGAATAATAATTAACAGGATCAGGCAACCAAGCAAAAAGGCCGTACTAAGGACTATTGTATGCCCGGCTGCTGTATCCTTTTTCATCAATATCCCCATAACTAATGCCGGCAGTCCGACGATCAATAGGAAGATCAAGCTGATCAAAGTTATACCGGACAGCAACCAAATAGCTAGAGCGGCAAACAGTATGCCTCCGATCGCATATCTGGGACCTTTAAGGCAATAAAGCAGCACTATGGGAATTAAGGCAAAAAAAGTCAATGGTGGCCAAAACAATACAATACTGCTGAATATTAGAGCTGCCAATAAACGGTATGAATGTGCCATGGTAACCCATGAAGAAATCTTTATGAAGTGGCGTATGGTAATAAGGCTACTGCCCTGGCTCTTTTAACCGCCCTGATAACTGAACGCTGATGCCGCGCGCAATTGCCAGTGACACGGCGAGGTAATATCTTGCCGCGTTCAGTCACAAAATTCCTTAAGAGCCCTATATTTTTGAAATCGATCTCTTCTTTATTGGCACAGAAACGGCAAGGTTTGCGCCGGAATTGTCCCCTGCGTCCGCCCGGTCCGCCTTCACGCCGTGGACCGGCTGGTCTTGATGCTGGTTTAGGTCTAGCTGTATACATTAAACTTCCCCCTTTGAAAAACGATTACGCTGATTTGTGATACAGATTACGCTGATTAAAGCAGTTCCTAATCCGCGCAATCCGCTTTATTAATCCGCGAAATATTCTCTACTTAAAATGGTATTTCTTCGTCCAGGTTCTCTTCTTCTGTTTTCGCGCCTTTCGCCGGAGTTTCCTTAGCCCATTTTGCCCCGGTTTTATCCGTAGATTCCTGGCCCTTAGCCCGGTCGAGGAATTGGACCTGCTGCGCCACTACCTTTAGTTTGCTCTTCTTAGTGCCGTCATTTTTATCTTCCCAGGAATCCTGCTGCAAGCGCCCTTCGATATAAACAGAGCTTCCTTTGCCGAGATATTGCTTAATTATCTCTGCCTGCCGGCCCCAAGCCTCGACCTGAATAAAATCAGTACGTTCCTGCGCCTGGCCAGACTGGTCCTTAAAACGCCGGTTAATCGCGATAGAAAAATCAACTACGGCCTGTCCATTAGGTGTATAGCGCAATTCCAGGTCCCGCGTGATATTGCCGATCAAGATCACTTTATTTGCGTTGGCCACGTATCTATCCCTCTACTTTCGGCTCGGTAGGAGCCGCCGGAGCTGCTGCGGCTGCCGGAGCCACCTTCACTTTCTCTTTCTTAGGCTTGATCCTTCTGGGTTTTCTGACTTTCGTAGTAATAGAACGGATGATCCCGTCTGTTACTTGATAGGCTTTCTTCAAGCTGTTCACCATCTCCGGAGTAGTCTTAAAGTTCAGATAGACGAAAAAACCATCCCGGTACTTCTTTACTTGAAAAGCGGTCTTCTTCAGGCCCCACTTATCCAAATGGAGCACTTCCCCATTGCTGGACACGATCATCTTCTCGAATTTAGCGACCAATTTATCTATTTCTTCAGCCACCAGATCCGGCCTGAAAATAATAATACTTTCATAACTATGCATCCTGCTCAACCCCCTATAATATAAATCTTGATTATTATATGTAACGCTTATTATCGACCGGATACCTGCCTTGTTGCTTCAGCCGGCAGGTTACCCGGAATAAACGCACCATATCTCTGTTCATAGTACTATAAAAAATACCTTTTGGCAAGGTATTTAACCACTAAATTACCGGCCAAATAAGGCAAAAAAAGCATTATGCAACTTAAAGATAAGCGGCGCCAGCACCAGCGAAACAACCGCCATCAGTTTTAATAATATATTCAGGCTGGGACCAGCTGTATCTTTAAACGGATCACCGACTGTATCGCCGATCACGGCAGCCTTGTGCGCGTCTGATCCTTTACCACCCAGATTACCGGCTTCAATATATTTCTTGGAATTATCCCAAGCACCGCCGGCATTAGCAAAAAAGACAGCCAACGGCACCCCGGTCACCAGAGACCCCACCAGCAAACCGCCAAGAGCAGCCGGACTGATGAATATCCCGACGACAACCGGGATGATCAAAGCCATGACACTGGGGAAAACCATTTTCTGTAAAGCAAAAGCAGTAGTAATATCAACACATTTAGCATAGTCTGGTTTAACTTTACCTTCCATCAAACCGGGAATTTCCTTGAATTGGCGGCGTACTTCTTCCACTACTTTAAAAGCCGCGTTGCCTACTGCCTGCATCGCCTTGGCCGAGAAAAAGAAAGGTACGACTCCGCCAATGAACATACCAGCGACCACGGTTGCGTTCATAGCATCGATACTGGATAAACTGATTACCTGGCTATATGCCACAAAAAGAGCAAGAGCCGTAAGCGCTGCCGAACCAATAGCAAATCCCTTACCGATCGCAGCTGTAGTATTCCCTACTGCATCGAGGGTTTCACAGCGTTTTCTTACTTCCGGCCCCATATGGGCCATTTCCGCGATACCGGCGGCGTTATCCGCGATCGGGCCATAAGCATCTACCGCCACGGTCATACCAGTGATAGAAAGCATCCCGATAGCGGCCATAGCTATGCCAAAGATCCCGGCAAAATAATAGGAAATTATAGTTGCCAAGGCAATTACTACCAAAGGTATAACCGTGCTGTTCATCGCTATAGCCATACCTTCGATGATCAACGTAGCCGGACCAGTTTTAGCGTTATCCGCGATCTTTTCAACAGTTTTGCCGCTGGTATAATATTCAGCCACAAAACCCACGATCATCCCGGATAATAAACCAGCCAAAACTGCCCAGAAGAGATTGAGACTGCCATACCACAGATGCGTGCAAGCATATGCGCCGATTATCAACAACACAGCGCTCACGATCAGGCCCATGCGCAAAGCAGTCTGCGGATCGGTTTTTTCGTCAGTCCTGACAAAAAAGACCCCGATAATAGTCGCAAAAACACCCACAGCGGAAAGTAACAAAGACAGCATTACCCCTTTAGTTCCGACATCCATAGTCGTAACTGCGATCACCAGCGCGGAAACAATGGCGCCGACATATGATTCGAAGAGGTCCGCACCCATCCCGGCGACGTCGCCGACATTGTCACCGACATTGTCCGCGATCACTGCTGGGTTACGTGGATCATCTTCAGGAATACCCTTTTCTACTTTACCAACGAGGTCCGCCCCTACATCCGCGGCTTTGGTATAAATGCCGCCGCCGACACGGGCAAACAAAGCCACAGAACTGGCGCCCATGGAGAATCCGGCAATAAGCTGGGTCGCTTCAAAAATAGCCAGAGACAAGGTGGCCTGGTGTTGCAGACCATGCCAGATATATACAATATAGATTAAGGAAAGGCCAAAAAGACCGATACCCACCACATTCATTCCCATAACCGCGCCACCGGGGAAAGCAACTCCGATCGCCTCATTATAACTTTTACTGGCGGCCTGAGCGGTACGGCAATTGGCCTTGGTAGCAATTTTCATTCCCAAATAACCGGCGCAGACAGAACATAATGCTCCAGCTATAAAAGAGACAGCTGTTTTTTTGGAAACACCTATAAAAAGAACAATTGCCACAACCAAGACAAAAATCCCTATAGCGCGGTATTCCCTTTTTAAGAACGCCATGGCTCCCTGCTGGATCGCTTCACTGATCTCCTGCATCGCCGGTGTACCCGGATCCTTCTTGGTTATCTTCCACGATAGATAAGCTGCAAAAATAATACCGATCAAGCCAGTGCCTAACGAAATCCATAACGAAGTCAAATCTTGCGACATCATAATGCTAAGTTCCTCCTCCTTTTTATTTTTAATGCTTCTGTTAATAATAACGGGACAAAAGCCAGCGCCAAGATCACAGCCAAGGGGCCCAGGGCCAGGGCTTCAGTTTTAAACACCCGTTGTAAAACAGGCACGTACAATACAGACACTTGCATTACTATAGATAAAAATACGGCATAAACCAAATAGGTATTAGAAAAGAACCCCAGTTTAAACAAAGATATATGCCAGCTGCGGCAATTAAATACCTGGACCAACTGGGCTAATACTAAAGTACTAAAGGCCATCGTCCTGGCCTGGCCTAAGCCAGCCTGGAACCAGTGTTGCCCGATCACAAAACTGGTCACTGTTACTATGCAGATTACTGACCCATCAAAAATTAAATTTGCCAGGTCACGGCGGGTCAACAGCTTTTCACGCGCTTGGCGCGGCCGGTGGGACATAACCCCTTGTTCTGTTGGCTCCACACCTAAAGCCAGCGCCGGGAAACCATCAGTCACCAGGTTGATCCACAGTATCTGGATCGGTAATAACGGGACCGGTAAGCCAATGAGCCCTGCTCCCAGCATGGTCATTACTTCACTAAAATTACAACTGAGCAGGTAACCAACAAATCTTTTGATATTAGCGTAGATACCACGGCCTTCTTCTACCGCGCGGACAATAGTAGAAAAATTATCATCCAGCAGGATCATATCAGCCGCTTCTTTGGTGACATCTGTACCGGTAATACCCATGGCCATGCCTATATCGGCTTCTTTGATTGCCGGAGCATCATTGACCCCATCCCCGGTCATGGCGATCACATACCCTTTAGCTTTAAGCGCTTTGATAATTATTAATTTATGTTCACTGGCGGTACGCGCGTAAACCTGGACTTTATCAACCGCAGCAGCCAATTGCTGTTCACTCATCGCCTCCAGTTCAGTTCCGTCCAGCACCAGGCCATGTTCATCCAGGATGCCTAATTCCCGGGCAATAGCGACTGCTGTGTCTTTCTGGTCACCGGTGATCATTATTACCTTAATTCCGGCTTTTTTACACTGATTGACCGCATCCTTCACTTCCAGGCGTGGCGGGTCGATCATGGCCAATAAACCGACAAATACCAGTTTTTCTTCCAACTTTTCACTTCTGCCGAGCAGTTGGTCCGCCGGGACTTCTTTATAAGCTACGGCTAATACCCGCAAGGCCTGCGTCGCCAGGTTGGAATTCGCTTGCCGGATCTTTTCCTTTTCCTCAATGGTTAAAGGATTGATCTTGCCCAAAACACAGATCCGGTCACATCGCTCCAATATATTTTCCGGGGATCCCTTGGTGAAAACAAACCCGGTTTCCTTGCGCCGGTAGAGCACGCTCATTCTTTTTTTAGCGCTGTCAAAAGGGATCTCATCTATATACTCATAATATTGTTCCAAGTCTTTGCGCCAGATCCCAGCCTTGGCCGCGGCCGCCAGCAAAGCTCCTTCGGTAGGATCACCGGTAACCTGCCACAGATCATTTTTCTCATCCTGGTTCAATTGCGCGTTATTGCATAATACCGCTATCCGCAAAGATTGGATCACATCCAGCTGCCGATTGGCATTAATACGTTTGCCCTGCTTGAGAAAATTTCCTTGCGGATCATAACCAGAGCCAGTGAGCTCTATAAAATCACCACCGGCAAATATTTTACGTACCATCATCTTATTCTGGGTCAAGGTCCCGGTTTTATCCGTACAGATCACCGAAGTACAACCAAGTGTTTCTACCGCGGGCAGTTTCCTGACCAGGGCATTCCTTTTCGCCATACGCTGTACGCCCAAAGCGAGCACTACCGTGACTATAGCCGGTAATCCTTCCGGGATAGCGGCTACGGCTAAACTTACCGCCGTCAGGAGCATTTCGCCATAGGTCCCGCCGCGCCATACGCCCAAGGCAAAAACCAGCACGCATATTCCCAGGCAAACATATACCAGCAGACGTCCTACTTTTTCCAGCCGCTGCATCAAGGGGGTGGTTTCTTTCTCCACGGTTTGCAGCAAGTGGGCAATGTTACCGAATTCGGTTTTCATCCCGGTAGCGACTACCACGGCCTGGCCCCGGCCATACACAACGTTAGAACCGGAGTAAACCATATTGCGCCGTTCGGCGAGCGGTGTTTCGATCTTTAATCTGGCTTGCTTATCTTTTTCAACCGGGTGCGATTCTCCCGTCAAGATCGATTCGTCAATTCTCAAGTTCACAGACTCAATGATCCGGGCATCAGCGGCAATACGGTCCCCGCTGTCTAATACCAAGATATCGCCTGGCACCACTTTTGTCGCCTGGATAGTAATGATCTGTCCGGCGCGCCTAACTTTCGCCGTCGGCGCGCTTAAGTTTTTTAAAGCCTTTAAAGAACGTTCCGCTTTATATTCCTGGATAAAGCCCAGTACACTGTTAATAATAACTATCGCCAGGATCGCGAGCGCATCTATCCATTCACCGAGCCCGGCAGAAACCAGGCACGCGCCAAAAAGCACATAGATGATAAAGCTGTTGAACTGTCCAAAAAAGATCAACCAGGGATTCTTTGTTTTAGCTTCACTTATTTTGTTCTCACCAAATTCCAGCAGGCGCTGTAGCGCTGTTTCTTGTTTCAATCCCTGCCCAGCAGCAGTTCCCCAATGAGCTAAAACATCCTGGCTGTCAATAGCATATGGTTTAAGATCATTCATTTAGTCTCTTTCAAATTATAACGATTCATCGTATTTTCAAAACTATGTCCCAGCAAAAAGCCAATGGCTTCCACCGCACGGACAATAATTTCTTTGATCTCCGTTGTTTCTTCTTTAGTGAACATTCCCAGCACAAAATCAGCATCTTTCCGGTCTACTGTACCGATCCCGATACGCAAGCGCTTAAAATCTGTCGTACCCAGTTGCTGGGCTATGGATTCCAAGCCATGATGCCCACCGGCCGACCCCCGGGCGCGAAAACGCAAAGTTCCCAGGGACAGGTTAAAATCATCAACCACTACCAGCAAACGCTCTGGTTTTATTTTATAATAGTTCATAGCCTGGGCTATGGCTTCGCCGCTTTTATTCATATATGTTTGCGGTTTGACGAGCAGGACTTTATGCCTGGCCTGCTCACCTTTACCCAGGATGGATTCAAATTTATGTTCAGTTAATTTGATGTCCAGTGACAGGGCCAACTGGTCAAGCACCAGAAAACCGGCATTATGCCTGGTTTTCTGGTACTCTTTACCCGGATTGCCGAGACCGGCGATGATCCACATGTATATACCTCAGAATTACTATTTCTTCTCTTCCTTAGCTGGCGCTGCTGCCGTACCTTCTGCCAGTTCTTCTTCTTTCTTGCCTTTTTTAATGACTTCTGGTTCAGCTGCCGCTGCCGCTTCCGGAGCCAATGCCGCACCTTCAGCAGGAGTCGGCTCT
Organism: bacterium; assembly: GCA_028712365.1. Classification (GTDB taxonomy): domain Bacteria; phylum CAYTYR01; class UBA6262; order UBA6262; family UBA6262; genus UBA6262. Next base: position 82,768 of record JAQTQE010000001.1, on the reverse strand, counting down.
TCCAGTATCGTAGGCGGTACAATACTGACCAGCATCCGGTCAGCTGGAGTAAGGACTTTGATCTGGTCATCGTCCTGTTTCAAATCACGCACATGGATCGATTCGTTGATCTTCAGGCTGGAGACATCGATCATAATATGTTCCGGGATATGGGTAGGCAAGCACTCAATTTCCACTTCACGCAGCACATATTCCAGGATACCACCTTCTTTAATACCAGGCGCTTCCCCGGTGACCATGATCGGGATATTAACCTTAATTTTATCTTTAAGAGAGATAGCCAGCAGGTCGATATGCACTATATTCCGTGACACTGGATCGCGCTGTATCTCCTTAATAATGGCCGTCTTGGCCTCATTCTTATCCCCCGCGAACTTCAGGGTTAAGACTACGTTCTCCCCGGCTCCGCTATGGATCACCCGGTTAAACTCCTTGGTTGCTATGCCCATAGAAATTGGGGTTTGCTTGGCGCCATACAAAATCGCGGGAATAGTGCCGGCGGCGCGCAGGCGCCGGGACACGCGGGTTCCCTTTTCTGTTCTTTCTTTTACTTCCAAAATTACTTCCTTCATTGTCTTTCTCCTCCCTTTTTATCGTACGAAAATATTTATATTTATACCGTACGGTTCTCAGTTGGTTCCGTAGTATGGACAACTACCCGGTTCCCGCCCATTTTTTTTGCTTTAAGCAACGCTTTCTTGGTCATATCAATGATCATTTCCGCAGTTATATGACCATCCATGCCATTAAAATTACTGACACCTACACTTACGGTTATCTCCAATTTCCCCCCGCTCACCAGATTTATTTTCTGTTTTTCGACCTCCCGGCGGATATGTTCAACTATTTCCACTACCCGGGAAACATTTTCTTTGATCCGCTGGGCCACATTATAGGCTCCTTCTTCACGTGTTTCCGGCAGGATCAGGACAAATTCCTGTCCACTGAAACGGGCAGCTACATCGGTCAGGCGAATATTGCTCTTGATCAGGGCGGCGATCTCGCTGATGATCCGGTCGCCTTCTTCATGCCCGTATAGATCATTTATTTTATTCATATTATCAATATCAACCAAGACCAGCGATAAATAATGGGAGTACCGACGGGCGCGATCCATTTCTTCAGCCAGCCGGCGCAAGAAATACCGATGGTAATACAGCTGGGTTTGGCTGTCGGTCACTGCCTCGGTGTAAAGCTTGGCTTTTTCCAAAGCGATGGCAGCCTGCCCGGCCAGGGTTTCCAGGATATCGATATCAGCTTGATTATAGATCGCTCCGGACTGTTTACTGTCCAGGCAGATGACGCCGGTCAAATTACCACGATAAAACAGCGGGATCACCACTTCCGCGCTGATCCGGCGGAGATCCCCAAATATCTCCTTGAATTTTTGCTTGGAAAGGAACTGTTCAGTTTCCTCCCTGATAAGAATGCTCCGGTTTTCTTTCAACCAGGTAATTATTGGCGCATCCTGGCTGATCGTGAATTTATCCATCAATCCTGTTTCCAGGGCATAGCCGGCGCGGATACAATAATTACCTGCATCATCTTCCAGCAACAGACTGGCTTTAAGCATCCCGATATTTTTGGCCAGCATCTGGATTAAAAAATGACACAACTCATTAAGATCCAGTTTAGTAATAAGCAGCTGGGTGGTTTCTTTCAGCGCTTTCTGGTATTCGTATTTATTACGATAGACGATCATATCAATGATCTGCTGTAATTTATCTTTCAAAGAAGTGAAGAACATACCGGTAATAATAATGGCGGCCGCAAATAACCCGGCCATGGTCTGGGTAAAAATAGATTTAAACAAGCTGGTCAGCCCTAAATAACATAACGCCACAATAACGCTGGCCATAAACAGGAAAATAAGTTTACTGATAATAATGTCTATTTCTACCAAACGGTAGCGCAGAACAGTGATCACCACCAGAACGATCCCCAGCATGGTAAAAAGATACCCCGAAGGATAAAAATCAATCCCCCGCATGCTGAAAAAATCAAGCGCGCTCAATGGCAGGATACCAACGGTACAAAAAAGATACCGGATCTGGCTGTATTTCAAAGATGAGGTTCTCTTCGCTTCCCGGTAATGCGCGTACAGGATATAATTGATCCGGCAATAAAGGATAAAGTAGAAAACAGCGAATACCAGATGTATAGCCTCACTGGTCGGGGTATAACCCCAATAATAGGACCTGTAGCCGCTGAAAAATAAGGGATTAAGCATCGCGGTTACGGCAAAGGCCAGCCCCCCGATATAAGGGATGATCAAGGTCTGGTTCTTGCTTTTAATATTAAGAAAGACTTCAGCGTAATGATAAAGTAATATGGGTATAAAAATAAACCCAACATACCCCAATCGCAGCAGGAACATAATCAGTTCTTTGCCGGCAAAATAATTGGCCAATCCGGAACTCACCAGCCAGAGAGTACTAGCCAGACAAGCAAGTCCCAACAGGATATTAACCCGGGCCCGGGGATTCTTAAGCAGGACAAAAGAACCCAGGAAAAACAGAATACTGCCAACGATCAGGTAAGGTATAGTATTAAAAGCCATGTACACCTCAAACAAATGCAGTTTAAAATAAAGATTATTAATTTTAAGTGTTGAGTTTTTCCGCCTCAGGCGGATCCGCCAAGCTTAAAGGCGGAGAATTATTAATTAATTTATAAGTACTTCGCCTAAACTCAAAACCTACCTGTCCCCGCGTCTTTGATTTGTCCTTTAAGACAAATCAGCAGGGGAAAACTCCTAACTCAAAACTGCTTTTATATGAACAGTGAGCTCAAAGATTCTTCCTCATGGATCCGTTTGATCGAATCAGCAAATAACTTAGCCACAGAGAGTATTTTTATCTTCCCTTTGACATCATCCCGCAAGGGAATGGTATTGGTGACGATAACTTCTTTCAGCACTGAATCCCGGATCCGTTCCAAGGCCGGACCGCTCAAGACCGGATGGGTACAAGCGGCATATATATCCAGTGCCCCGTTTTTCTTTAAGACCTCCGCCGCTTTTACTAAAGTACCGGCGGTATCAATGATATCGTCCAAGATCACTACATTTTTACCTTGCACGTCTCCCACTACATAATTCATCTCTGCTTTGCCCGGCGCTGGTCTTCTTTTATCGATAAAACCAAGAGACGATTCACGTTGCAGCCGTTTAGCAAAAGCTCTGGCTCTTTCCACCCCGCCTGCATCAGGCGAAATAGTCACCAAATTCTGTATTTTCTTATGGTTGAAATATTCCACCAATACTGGCGCGGCGAATAAATGGTCAACCGGAATATCAAAATAACCTTGCAGCTGGCCGGCATGAAGATCCATGGCCAAAATCCGATTGGCACCGGCTTTAGTGATCAGGTTAGCCACCAGCTTGGCAGTGATCGGTACCCGTGGTTCAACTTTACGATCTTGCCGGGCATAGCCATAGTAAGGAAGCACCGCGGTGATCCTGCGGGCACTGGCCCTCTTCAGGGCATCAATAATGATCAATAACTCCATCAGATTGTTATTGACAGGAGGGCATGTTGGCTGAATGACAAAAACGTCTTCTCCCCGCACGTTTTCCTTGATCTTGACATTTATTTCACCGTCATTAAAGTTAGCTACTTCGGAAGCTATAGGCCGGATCTTCAGGTTTTTGCTGATTTCTTCTACCAATTTTAAATTAGCATTACCGGCGCAAATCCTTAAACCATTAGACATCGTACCCTCCGCATAACATAAATTCCCAAATTTAATCTTAAGTTCACTGGTTAGGAAGTAGGTTTGGTCTAAGGTCTATGGGTATTAGGCTTTAAACTATATACTTCATACTCACTTCCATACCTACTTCAACAACTTATAACCTTTACTTTGCTTTCGTATAATAAGCATTAGCCGCCGCCAGCTGGTTTTGGTCGTTAATACCGGCTACTTCCCGATTGCTGTCACAAATGAGAGCCCCGATACCGGCACCCTCCTGTTGTAACAATCCGATCGCGTCAGTCAGGTAATATTCTTTCTTTTGGTTATTAGGTTTGATCTTTTTCAATACCCTGAATAAGCTCGGCGCTTTAAAACAATAGATCCCGGTATTGATCTCCCGTACTTTCTTTTCCTGCGCTGAGGCGTCTTTTTCTTCAACGATACTGACCACCTGGTTGCCGGCGCGGATGATCCGTCCATAACCAGCTGGTTTAGCCACGATCGTAGTCAGGATAGTGGCCGCGTTTCCTTGCTGTTCATGCAAGTTCATTAGTTTATTCAAAGTTAGCCGTTTGATCAATGGGACATCGGCGCATAACACTATAATATTACCGCGGTAACCAGATAAAACTCTAGCCGCCTGCATCACTGCATGTCCTGAACCCAGCCGCCTGGTTTGAAAAACGATGTCCACTTTTTTATATTCCTTATTATCCCGGATATGACTGGCCACTGTTTTGCCACGGAAGCCTAAGACCAGTACCTGCCGATCCAGATCAAGGGATAATACCGTATCCAATACATGGTCTACCAGCGGCTTTCCTCCCACAGTATGCAATACTTTAGGTAAGGTTGATTTCATACGGGTACCTTCACCGGCACCCAAAATAACGCTGGCAAATCCAATGGACATACAAATATTCCTTTAATCAATCCTTTAATGAGTAGAGAAAGTGCAACCACAACACGTAGTGTAGGTTGCACTTCTGCTATAATATATTCTTCTCGCCCTACTCCTGAGGAGATAAGCTCTGGGGCTAGGACTCGAACCTAGAACAGGAGATCCAAAGTCTCCGGTGTTACCAATTACACCACCCCAGAAATTTGCTTTGCAAATTTAGAGCAATCGAAAATTGAAATTAGAAAATCACTGCCTGACGGCAGGCAGGGATTGCGGTCTATTTTCTATTTTCAATTATCTGTCGTATTCTTTTGTTTCCGGGATTGTCCGGGGTTCTTTCAGCTTTTCTTCATAAGCAGCTAGAACTTTGTCTTCAATGAGCTTTCTGGTTTCATTATTTAACGGGTGGGCAATGTCCTTAAAAGTGCCATCTTTCAACTTACGGCTGGGCATTGATACGAATAAGCCCTTGTCACCGCGAATCACTTTTAAACCGCTCACCACAAAACAATCATCAAAAATTATATTAGCAAAGGCTTTGAGCCTTTTTTCCGCTTCATCCAACACCAGATTAACTTTAACTGCTGTGATCTCCATGCTGCCCACCATCCCCTATTAGAATACACGTTGACCTCGACGCCGCACCAAGGTGCTACCACTCCATACCCAAAAACCTTTAGCCCTAGAAAACACCTCCTTGATCCGATTTTCAGCTGTTCGGCTGGTTACCAGCCCAAAAACAGTAGAGCCGCTACCGCTCATAAGGGCTGCGGCGGCTCCTGATACCAATAAACGGTGTTTTATCTCTAAAATTAATGGATATTTACTGATGCATACCGATTCGAGATCGTTCTGCAGGTATTCTTTCAGCTGATCAAAACACTTCTTTCTTAGGGAATTATGTATAATTTTAATACTTTTTGGCTGTTTAGTCAAGTTTATTTTTAAGTTTTTGTAAGCCCAAGCAGTAGAAATACCTATAAATGGCTTTACCAGGACTACCCTAAAAGAAGGTATCTTCGGCCAAATGGTTAAACGTTCCCCTCTTCCTTGGGCCAGGGCTGTGCCTCCGCTGATAAAAAAAGGAACATCTGACCCTAATTCAGCGCCGATCCGCGCCAACCTGGCCTCATTCAACCGTAAACGCCATAGTTTATTGAGCGCTTTAAGCGTAGCCGCGGCATCACTGGAACCACCACCCAATCCGGCACCCACCGGAATATTTTTCTGGATCCTGATCTTTAATCCGGAAACCGGTTTTTTTAGGCGTTCAGCTTCCCTGTGCATGGCTACGGCAGCTTTATAAACCAGATTATTACTATCCACCGGCAACGACCGGTCTGAACAGGTTAAGGTTATCCCTGCGGGTACTTTTGTGATCGTCAGCAGATCGCAGAGCGCTATCTCCTGCATTACGCTGGCCAGGTCATGATAACCGTCGACACGCTTAGACAGTATTTGCAGCATCAAATTGATCTTAGCATAAGCTTTGATTTTCATATATCCTTCTTTAATTCAGACCTACTTCCATACTTACTTCTATAACCGGCAACCAATTACTGGAGTCCCTGGAGAAAATCGGATAGTTTTTTCTCTTCATAAGCAACTGGCAATTTCAGTTTGAACAGGTCCTGGTCTATTGCCTGATTAAAGGAAAGGCCGCTAAATTTAAAAGTTACTTTCTGCCGCAAATCCCGGTCATAAACGCTTACCAGCCCGGGATAATAATTATCCCCAACCTTGATGATCCCGGCGCGTTCTACGATCCTGATGGCTTCTTTGGTCCGCAATGACCTGACCTCATGCCTGGTAATTACTTTCGTCGCTTTGTTAATCCAAGCCAGGTTTTGCTGTCCAGCCGCAAGCCAGGTTATTTTATAAGCCTTACTGTTTTCTGTTATAGAAATATCCTGCCCCTGTTCCAGGTCCAGTCTGGCGCCATAGATAAATCCCTGTAATAGGTCATTGATCGTAAAAGCCGGTCCTAACTCATTGGTTTTTCCCTTAACCAGAATATTTCTTACTGGAATGAATAATTGAAAATCATCCTGGTCGATCACTACCATGACTACGGAAATACCTAATATCCCGGCGATCTCTAACCGCAGCCGGTTGGGCGCGGAATAATATATCTTTTGCGCCAGGATATAATTGCCGGCACTGCTTTGTAATTGTACCTTCACCCAACCCTGCAAGCTCCGGATCTCCGCTTGGGGTTGGTCCTGCCGGTCCATTAAAGCCGCCGGACTGAGCGTACTGGTATAATAGTAGCGATTACAGCCGGTAAAAAAAACGAGAACAGATAGTATGAGGAATTTGCGGAGCATGCGGGGTCCTTTGTTAAAAATTATGTCCAGCAATATGTCTTTGGGTATTGGGTTTAAGGAAGTAAGTTTGGTCTGAGGTCTATGGAAGTTAGGTTTTAAACCAAGGACTAAAAGCCTCCTTCTATACTTACTTCCACAACCACCAACTTTTTACCGGTTCTTTGGTTATCTCTGGATTTCCTTTATCTTGCTTTTAAGTGTTTTATTCTTGGGATTGAAAGCCAGGGATTGTTGCCAATAGCGGAGAGCTTCTTCAGTGCGTAATAAAGCGGCATAGCTATCACCCAGATGTTCCAGTACCACTGGGTCATTCTTTATATAGGTTACTGCTTTGGTCAAGTATTCCAGGGCTTCACTATACTTTTCCTGACGGTAATACAACCAGCCCAGGCTATCAAGAAAAGCGCCATTTTCTGGTTCCAGGGAGACGGCTTTTTTAAGATACTCCTCGGCCTCAGCCAGGTTTTCTCCCCGGTCCGCGTAAGAATAACCCAAGTAATTCAAAGCCTGTGTATTTTTAGAATTATAACTGATCGCTGTTTTCATGGCTTCTACCATCTTGGAAAATTCACCAGCTTGGTCACAAAGCACTCCGAGCCGGAAATACAGGTCATCTATTTCCGGTTCCTTACTAGCCTGGCCCAGGCGCAAGCCTTGCTCATTTTTAATGGTAATGGCTTGTTTATAAGCGGTGATCGCTGCGGGAAATTGTTTCAGGTCGGTATAAACCACACCCAAGAAATAATATAATAACAAATTATTTTTGTCGTTTTGGATCGCTGTTTTCGTTACCTGCAGGGCTTTTTTAGGTTGTTTCAACTGCAGGAAAAGATATCCTAAATGGAGATACATGCTGCTTTTAGCGGGTAGTATACTGCTGGCCTGCGACTGGCTCAACGGCTGCCTGGTCGATATTTGTTCCAGCCGCTGCAACGAAAGCTCATAATAATCAATAGCTTGTCTCAAATTTTTCTGTTCTTCACTGATCGCCGCCAAGTAAAAATAACTGGAGACAGACAAGTCATCAGCAACCTTTTTTTCGATCTTATTAAAAGCCTCGGCGCTCCTGACAAAATCTTTCTGTTCAAAATATAAAACCCCGACCCGGTACTGGGCCAGGCTGTTGCCGGGATTGATCTTCATGATCTGCTGATAAGTTTCGATCGCCCGGGTATATTCCTGGTTGCGCTCATAGGCTTCAGCTAAACCAAAAAAGGCCATATTATTATCAGGCGTTAACTTTATTACTTGCCCGTAAGCTTCAATCGCTTCTTTTTTCTTATCTACGGCCAAGTAGGCTCCAGCCAAACTCATATAGGCTTCGGCCTGGTCAGGAGCAAGCCGGCAGACTTTTTGTAATACTGTTATCGCTTGGTTATAATTACCGGTATTAAGATATAAAGTGCCCAGAATAAATAAAGCCGCCTGGTTTTCCGGCTCCAGAGCCACGACTTTTTCATAGACTGGCGCTGCTTCTTTCACCTTATTCTGCCGGATCAGGATAGAGCCTAACAGGAAGTATGACGGGACATATTTTTCATCATGTTTTATAGCTTCTTCTGCCTGTCGGAGAGCCTGGTCGATATCCCCGCTCAAGGTATAAGCCACGCCCAACTGAACAAACAAAGGAGCGCGCAGGGAATCATAACTCAGGGCTTGCTGGTAAGATGCGATGGCCTGCTGATATTTGCCTTCCCGTTCCTGCAAAAGCCCCTGGATAAAATAATAATAGGCTCCACCGCGGTGATCGATCTCGTAACCAAAGGCAACCACGCCATAGGCCATTAAAATAAAAAAAACCAGCACTGTTCGTATTAAGCTTTTTGGATTCAATGACATGATCCTACTCTCTATTTTTTAGCCGACTCAGGAAGGGAAAACGTGGTCAAAGACAGATCCACGACCATTTCTTCCGGATCCTGTTCATTGGTCTTGATCCGAACATTATCCACTCTGCTCAGCCGTTCCATTTTTTCCAGTTCTTTCAGGTATTCGATCAACTTAGGATACTCGCAGTAAAAAATAATTTTGATCGGGACCATGACATATTTATCCATCGTTATAATATCGCCGGGAACGATGGAAGTATATTCTTTGATCCCCAGCCGGGTCCCGATCTTGGCCAGGCTCTGGACCAATTCCGCCACATTAATATCAGTCGGCATGCGTTTCTTGATCAGCTCGATCTTACGCTTATTTTCATTTATATCCTGTTCCAGTTTGGGCACATATGATTCATCTTTCTTGATCTTGGCAAAGCTGGCTTCCATCGCGCTGAGCTGGGCGCTCAATTCAGTCACTTGCTTGACTTTTTTCTGCAACAACAAAAAATAAGCGCTGGCCAGGCATAACACCGCGGCCGCGGCAGTGATCGATAGTTTAATTTTAGTGGTGAATTTAAACTGCATTATTTCTTGACCTCTGATTTTTTATCTTTATCCCCGTCGGGATTCAAGAGCTTACATTTAATGGTCCAAGTGACTCCTTGTTCCGTACCCAGTGCGGCTAGTTTAGCCCCGGTCAATTCACAGGAACTAAAATGCGGCCACTGTTTGAGATTCAGCATGAAATCAGCTACCCCCACTGTTTTAGTAGATAACCCGACCACTTCCAGTTTCAGGTTGGGCGGCGGGCCGGCAGCTTTTTTCCCGGTTTTATTATTCTTAGCGGTAATAGCCGCCTGCTCAGCTATCTCCCCGGAAATTACCACCTCGCGCAACCATACTATTGAAGGCATGGAGACGATCAATTCGTCCAGCACTTGCGCCACGGGAGGAGTGATAATAAAAATATCCTTTAGTATTCCTTCCAGTTTGGTTACTTCCGCCAAGGTTTGATTTGATTCCTGGGCTTTATCCACTACATATTGCACATTATTCAAGGCTTTCTTCATATCCGCGATACTGGTTTCCTTCTGTTTGATCTTCAAAACCAGCAGCATATAGAGCAGCAGAATTATCGCCGCCGTAGCCAGGCCGGCGCCTACATAATAGACTTTAAGCGATATACCTTCTTTACGCAGTTCTTCCGGTAAAAGATTAAAGCGCTTTTCATTTTTTTTGGCCTTCATGGCCAACCCGATAGCCGTGATCATGAAGGGAGCGATCTGCTCCAGCAGATCTAGTGGTATATTCTTGATCTCGCTTTTGATAGTTTCCTGCGGATTAGTTATTTCCAGCGGGATATCGATCTTTTCTTTCAAAAATTGCAGCACTTGCTGCAATTTACTACCGCCGCCGCAAACGAAAGCCAGATCGATCTTTTTATGTTCCTGTAGCTGGAAGTAACTCAGGGAGTTGCGCACTTCAGTGGCAATACGTTCAAATTGCGGAGCTACTGTCGGAGGCAAGCCTTCTTTCAGTTTGGAGTTCTCAGCTTTAGCATAATCCAGGTTCAAAATGTCCTGGATCACCCTGGTCAGCAGGTTACCACCCAGAGGGACATTGCGGGTAAAGAGCATATCCAGCCCTTTGGTCACTACTACTTCAGTGGTAGCCGCGCCCAGTTCAATAATACCAATGGTTTCCACGTTCAACCGCGGTTTAAGAGCCGAGATCCCTCTCATTAAAGCGAAAGGAACCACATCGATCGCTTCTTGTTCTATACCGATCTCATTCATCAAAGCGATATTTTTATCGACTTCCGACTTCGGTACAACCGCGACGGATATCCTGACCTTTTCTTCCTTAGTGGTAGCCGGATCATCCAAGGTATAGTAATCTACTGCCGCATCTTCAACCGGGAACGGGATCTCCGCCTCGATCTCCGCTACGATCATCTTCTTAACTTCTTCCCTGGCCAGGCGCATGACCGGGCCTTTGGGCAACGAAATAGTACGATTGATAACTAATTTACCGCTTAAAGCGGTAACTACTCTTTTATTTTTTAAACCAGCCTTGGGCAGGGCTGCTTTGATCGCTTTGACCAGCGCTTTGTGGCGGTCTTCTTCATTGGTCAGGTCGGGAATAGCTTCAATTGGCGCGAAGCCGAGGTGTTTCAAAATAAGTTCTTTGCCACTCTCGGCAAGTTCGACCGCTTTTACATTATTAGTACCGATATCTAAACCAATAATGGATTTAGCCAATGCTGACCTCTCCTAAATATTGTGGGGCCGAAAAAAAATAATACAAGATATAGTATATTATATGCTTATTGTTTTAGTTTGTAAAGTGAAAAAACAGGTGTAAGTTTTGGAAGTAAGTTTGGTCTGAAGTCTATAGGCCTTAGGCTCTAAACTTCTAACTTTAGACCTACTTCTATACCTTTCACCCTGTTACTTTGAGACTGGAATTAAAATGTATCCCGCCAGGATTCGGTCAGTACGGTCATGGTTCCGGTCGGAGTGACCTGGCTGGCGAATTTATAAAGACGGTTGCTGTCGGAACCAATATACAAGTTATTGCCGTAAATAGCCGGAGAACTATCAACATTGCCCTGGGTATTGTAGCGATACCGCCGGCTCAGATTTGTGATATTAAGCGCGACTATATAATTGTCATCATTACCGACGAAAAGCTGGTCATTTTGCACCGCCGGAGTAGAGTCAACCGCATGACTGGTGTTATAGCTGTCTGTCTGCCGGCCATCCCGGCAGCGGAAAGTATATAATCTCCTGGTCCCCGAGCCGACGTAAATACTGTCTTCTTCCGGTGAATATACCGGAGAGGATTGAATATCTCCGTAGGTCCTCCTGGTGGCCCAATGCCACCAGCCGGAGGGATCAAAGGAAACCACAGTTCCACCCATGGAGCATTGATAAATATAGGTCCCGCCGCCATACTGCTGATGATGCCAGGACCAATAACCACTTTCTGAGACACAGGCCGTGCTTCTAATCGCCCCATCCATATCTTCTGGCCAGCCTGGCACCAGACTTGCCGTAGTCAGGTTAATAGCGTAAAAATAGCTATTGTCCGCGCCAATATATAAAACACCGGCAGAAGTATCAATGGTTGGCGAGGAGTAGATAGCGATATTATTACCGATCAGGAAAGGCCAGCCCACTTTAATATTTCCGGTCTCATAATCAAAAGCATAAACCCTGCCATCATCACAGGCAGTATAGACCACGTCATCAACCGCGCATGGCGAAGCCCGCCAGGGACGCAAATTGGTGGGATTACGGTAGCGCCAGACCAGGGCGCCGGTAGTTAAATTAAGGCAATAAAAATAACCATCGAGTGAACCAACATAGACATAGTTCTTGTAGATGCACGGCGAAGACGTTACATCATTACCTGTGGTATAGGACCAGATAAATCCGCCGTCTGAGGCCCGGATACAATAAACTTTGTTATCGTCACAACCAAAGACGACCCGGCTCTTGTCCACTGCCGGTGAGGAATTGATATCGCCGCCAGCGGTATAATACCATTTCTCATCCAGCTCCCGGGCTACGATATGCTGCGGGAAACTATAACCGGTCCTCTCCGGGCAATACTTGAACATTGGCCAGTTCCCCATCAGGATCCTGACTCTTAATGTTCTTTGCACTCCTTTATACGTGCCTACGGATTTTAGCTGGACTGTTCCCCCATCGCCATCTTCCAGAGTGACGGTAAAACTACCTCCGTTAAAGCTCATGGTCGCGCCGGTGCGCCAGCTAGAGTCATAATCCAGTTGTGGCAGTGACCAGCTTAGCCCTGCTTCAGCGATATATAAAGCAATAAGGGAGTTCTCGGAACCAGCCGCGACCCGGACATCAGTCATCAAGATATTAATAAATAACAAACCTAAGAGCAAAACAAAAAGAATGATCCCGATGGCCATGATCAGTATCGCGCCGCGTTTGTTTTTTAAGTACATTTCCACCTCGGTCATTGTTGCGGTTTATTTCTGGGAAATACTTTTGTCGGCAGGTTGACTGTCTGTGAACTGTTGAACACTTGCATTCTAATGGCGATCTGCCCTTCATATTCTGACGTAAAATATAGTTTCTTGATATATGTGGCTACCACGTTGGTATCTGATCCGCCGGCAGCATAGGTGATCGTCCGTTGCAGGTCCCCATTCAATTGCGGCTCATAGCGCACAATCTGCAAATCATCCGGATTTTCCAACTCCAGCGGGGCGCTAAAATCGATCCGGTCACGGTTAGCGTCAAGCGTAGTAATGGTAATAGTAGAGATATCCGCTTGTCGTATTTCCCGCGCCATTTTTTCCATAGCTGTGCGGGCTTGCTGGACCACGTTTATTTGCACATCCTGGTATTTGTATGTATTAGTGGTCTCACGCAGGATATCATAGAGTACTATCACGATTAAACTGATAATCACTATGCCTATTACAAATTCCACCCCAGATAAACCCTTATTATCGGATAATATTTTGTTTTTTAACATCTTCTCTTCCCGTCAACCGTTTTTAGGTATTGGGTTTAGAAGTAAGTTTGGTCTGAGGTCTGTGGGTGATAGGCTTTAAACCACAAACTCCAGACTTACTTCTATACTTACCTCCACAACCAACAACCTACTTCCCAGCTATTAGTAGTTTCCCTTGATCGCCCGCAGTACTACGCTTTGCGTGTCATTTTCCCAGGATACGGTCACGCTAACACGTTTAAATCTCGTGATCGCTGTTGATATCGTATCCAGATTGGTTTCGCTGACATAATCAACGATCACCCGCCTCCTAAACCCGGTATACTCTGTCATTGTAGTATTATCAACTTCCTTCGGCGGAGTTTCGTTAAAACCGTCATAATCATCTACGTCGTCATAGTTCCTGCTGGTCGGATTCCCAGACCTGGATTCCAAGCTATCCGGTCCTAAACGGGCAGTTGTATCCGGATTAGTCGGGTCCTCGTCAAATTTCTTGCACATTATTTCTTCCATCAGATCCTGCGCCAGCATATTAGCGACAGTGATACGCTGGGGATCTTTGCTTCTTTTCACTCCCTGTCCCATGACCGTTATTAACGGGACCAGCGCGACCGTGATCACTACTACCGCGACCAGTATCTCCGCCAGCGTGAATCCGCTGGAAGAGTTTATTGGACCTGAGATTGTAGTTTTTTCAGCAAAACTTTTCATTTAAACCTCTAACGGATTTCACCCTGTTAGACCTCCTGAAAATATATAAAACAGGATTAAGATGACCTTTCTTCTAAGCTGTCTGGCTATGTTAATCGTTCATTTCTTTGAGGTCTATGGTTTAGTCCAGTAAGCCCGGCCAGTATTATCCTCTACCCAGACAGAATAAGAATCAGAGCCATACTGCAGTACCGCCTTGCCGCCACTCGTATTGCGGCCCAGGGGATCGAATTCTATATACTCTGTTCCAGCCGGGAAAGCAGCGGAAACAATATCTACATTCCGGTGCTCTCCTTTAGTAAAATCACGAATCATAGGTTTACGATTAACAGGATCAGCCATAGGAGTAGTAAAAGTACTGGTATAAACCACGTATTTCTCTTGCACCGGGTAAAAAATAACACCACTCTTGACCTGGGTGGTTTCAGCGGTTTTCTTGGCCAACATAAGGTCAGATACCAGCAATCTTGAGGCTGCTTTGGCCCGGTAACTGAAAATACTGGTCATGGAGATAAGCAATACGGTGGTCAAGAAACCCACCAACGCCAGCATTACCATGGTTTCAACCAGGGTAAATCCCGGCATTTTTAATATTCTTTTTCTTAGTTTTATCATCATGGATTTAGTATCACATTTTTTGATTATTTGCAACTTTTTTAAAGATCTTAAAATTACCCAGACGTAGTTTCTGCAGGAAAAATTTTCCTACCACCGCTAAAGTTGATAACCCATAAATAGTCGAATGCAGGAAATTAATAGATGAAGCTTCCTTAAAATAACGCGCCGGCACCGGCGTTTCTCCCAGTCGAAAACCGCAATAAACCGCTTCCGCCAGGAATTCTGTGTCAAACACGAAATTATCGGAATTATTCTGCCAGGGAATAGTTTCCAGCACTTTCCTGGTATAAGCCCTGAATCCGGTATGGAACTCGCTCAGGTTCTGCCCAAAAAATATATTTTCCACCAGGGTCAGAGCCCGGTTACTGATATATTTATACAAGGGCATACCCCCGGCTAAAGCCTCTGCCCTGGTCCTGATCCTGGATCCCAGCATTACATCATACAATCCTTCAGCTATCGGTTTTATCATATAAGGGATAAGCCGGGAATCATACTGATAATCAGGATGGACCATGACTATGATATCCGCTCCCCGGGCCAGGGCCTTCTGGTAGCAGGTTTTCTGATTGCCGCCATAACCCAGGTTTTTTTCATGGACAAAAACCTGCAATCCCAATTCCCGCGCTATAGTCACGGTATTATCATGGCTGGCATCATCTACCACGATAATTTCATCTACTACCCCGGACGGTATATCCTGTACGGTTTTAGCAATAGTCTTTCCGGCGTTATATGCCGGCATGACCACTATTATTTTTTGTTTAGCCATCATTCCCCCTCTATTATAGGTGTTGGGTTAGGATGTAAGTTTGGTCTTAAGTCTAAGGGCTTAGGCTCTAAACCATAAATCTTGGACTTACTTCTATACTTACTTTCTCAACTAACACCCTATCCCATTACATTTTGTTCTTATGCCTCTGGTGGCTAGCACGCTTAAAACGACAAGGATCATGGTCCCGATTACTGCGCCAATCATAAATTTAACTGGCCTATAAGAAAATCTGACCAGTGAATCACCGGCTGGCACTCTGATCGCCCGAAAGAGATAATCAGCATCATAGAGCTCAGTTTCCTGGCCATTAATTTCTGCTTGCCAACCTGGATAATTAGTATCAAAAAGTACCAGCCAAGCCGGTTGTTCTGTTTGCACTTGCAAGAGGACTTCATTAATATCATAGCTCATGATCTTCGGTTGACTGCTGATGAGAGCCCCCTTGTTATCATTCATATCAGAAGGTAACGCGGGACCGGTTAAAACAACCATCTCCGCCGGCTGGAATTCCTTGGAAAACAGGAAATTCACTGTTTCCATATCGCTTTCCTGTGGGCGAACAACCGCTTTTGCTACCAGTATGGCTCTGGGCAGGACCAGCTTGTTTTCATAAACAGTAAAACTCTTCAGGGTGAACAAGACACGCAGGTTCTGATCTTTAATATCATCCCTTTGGGTAAAAATATAACGGATCCCGAACATTTGGCCGAGTGGAGTGCAACTGTAATTCGGCTGGGATTCCAAAACCTGGACCATATGCTGTTCTTTGACCAGATCGAGTGACTCGTAAATACCAGCATCAGCCAAGTGATGATTCAGTCCCATATTGGAGAGCAGCGGCAACTTATCCCGGCTTAAGTCGTCAAGCCCGACATACACCCGTTCCTCTTTCTCAAACAAATACCGGTTCTCACCCAGATTTTCCTGCAGGAACCGGATCACTGGCGGTTTATCCGTGTAGAACTTTTCCCTGACTATCGGTTCCGTATCCTGGACTGAGTGGAAAAAAGTAAGATTGCCATAAATTACCACTGCTAATCCCAGGTGGAAGAAAGGTTCTTTTATTTTATGGCGTATTAACCACAACAATCCGAACAACAGCAAAACAACTAATCCCTGAAAATAATCTTTTAATATAGTAGGCAGGTAATCCTGGTAAAACAAAGCTATTTTAGCCGCGGCTACCTTTTGCATATATGTTTTTACCAGCCAGTCAGCGATATTATTACGGCACAGGTAAAACAAGGCATAACCACCCAGGACAGATCCGCTAAATACAGCCAAGCGTTTGGTATTTTTTTTGTCTTCCCCGGCAGTTAATAAAAATTCCAGGCCAATACCGGCTAATACTACCATGCTCAAATCAAGAATATAGATATACTTGACTGGATAGCGTACCAGGTTAAAACCAGGCATAAAAGCATAAAGGAACTTATGTATCGGAGTGTATTTACCCAAAGCAATGATCAAGCCGGCCAAACCCAGCCAGGTAAAAAACCTGACTAGTTTCCGATAACCTGGATTACGATAGCTAAGAGCCATAAAAAATAAAGGTAAAAAACCGAAATAAAAACTTATCAGCCAGGACTGCCTGAACCAGGTCCGGAGACCGACAAAATCCCAGCTAAAAGAGCGGATAAAAGTGGTGACCAGTTCAAGAGGATGTAAGGACCAGAAACTGGCAAGATCATATTTTACCCCCTTCTCCCGGACCGAGAGACTGAGCATCTCTTTCAGCAGGAGGAATAATGGCTGGATCAATAGCCAAGCGGCAATACCTGATACCAGGAGAATAAAAAGTATATCTTTTGTCCGGGCTGACTTGGAACAGAGTAAATAAAGGCTATAAGCAATTAACAGGATAAGATTGAAATACATAACTTCCGGCTGGCCGCTATAGAATTCCAAGGCCAGGACAAAGCTTAGCAACACCGGCCAGAACCAGCCCCTTTTATTTCCCGCGCGCATAAAAAACAGCAGGCCAAAAGTCAGCCAGGTTACCGCCGACAAAGTAGTCAATAGGTTCAAGATGGAACTCAAATAACCATTGAAAGTAAAAACTATTATTCCGGCCAGGCTGCTCGCCGGACTCAGGGAAAAAGAACGCAGCAACAGATACAGGCCTAATCCCGCTAAGACATATTGGGCGATAAATAAATATTTAAATCCGGTAATAAAAGGGAAAAGATAATGGACCAAACTTAAGGGATAAAAGATCGCATGCTGTAAAGTGGCCAGGAAAGGCATGCCACTAAAAATATAGGGATTCCAGAAAGGCATGATCCCCCGCCACACTCCTTCACTGGCATAGACATGCATCGGCTGGTAATAACGAACTATATCACGGTAAAAAAATGTGGCGTCCTGGAAGATCACATCCTTAAAAAAAAGCCCGCAGAAAAACAAGTATATGGACAAATAGAATAAGTCTTTTTTACGCAAACGCATCTTATTGCTCCATGGTCAATCTGTTTTCGCTATCCCCTGGCTGATAAAATAAAAAAAACAAAAAAGATAAGCGCCGATAGTAACCAAAACACCCCAGGTAAAATGATCCGGGCGATACTTGAAAACCACGGTATGCCGTCCGGGGGGGATAGTGATGCCCCGCAGCATATAGTACGCCGGGAAAATAGCGGTTTCCTGACCATCGATCGACGCGGTCCAGCCAGGATAATACGTATCGGTCAATACCAAGTTAGCCGTCTGGAGGGTTTCCGCTTCGATCATGACCTGCTGTAAACCGTAATCTTTTATTTCCGGGGCAGTTTGCCAGGTTACCACCCCTTTCATTTTATGCATAATACCCTCCAAGGTGTCTATCTTGACGTTTTCCCCGGTAGTAAATACCCTCGGCAAAGCCTGGCTATTCACGTAGATCTGCCAAACATTCTCTTTTATCAAGGATAATTTATCATCCTCTATCGGCCATAAACTTACTACATATTTTACCCCTAAAAGATCCAGGATACGGCTGGCTGAAGGCCCTCTTTGGAAGCTGGTTAAACCATAAAAAGAATAAAACCGGTCCAGATAGATCGATTCATAACCTTTAGCAATGAATTCATGGCCAACCATCGCCATATTAGGCACAGATTCCCACATAGAAAGATCGTCCAGCCGATATTGGACAGTATAGTTCCTGGTATCTTGCTCCGCTCCGGTCAAAACCGCATAGGTTTTTGGCGTCAAGGCAAAACGAGCCGCCCCCAGGGTATCAATGGTCCGCTTATACTCGCCTTGGTGCTGGATCCGGGAAATGGCAGTTAATTTTTCCGCCGTGATGACAAAGTGAGCGCCTCCGGCAAATAAGGCAATGATCAGCGCCAGACAGAGAAAATTCCTATTTTGACGCGCGTATTGCAGCCTGATCAACAATAAAACAAAAAGAGTAAATACCCCTAAAAGGAAATATTGGTTAGGCCAAAAACACAGCCACCCGCCCACGAGCAAAACCAGGGTAAATCCGGCATACAGCAGTATCAATTTTGCCTTTACGCGTTTCGCCCCACCCTGGCCGCCCTTAATTAAGAACTGCAGCCCCATAGCCGCCATCACCGCTAAACACCAGTTGAACAAGACCATAAATTTAACCGGATAGCGAATAGCTTTAAGACCAGGCGTGATGTTGATCATCAGCTTATAAAAAGGAGTATATTTTCCAAAAGCGATAAATCCCGCCAAGAGAGCCACCGCCAGGAATGCCAGCCAGAAACGTCTGGACTGACGTTCGGCAAAGCCAAAAAACAGCAGTAATATCCCGCCCAGGCCAAAATAAATATTTTTAAGCCATTCTTGCGGCAGAGGAACATCCGGCCCCGGCCAATGACGTAAAAATGAAGGAATCATCAGGTCAGCCAGTTGTCCAGGATAAAAAGACCAAAAAGTTTGGGATTCCCAACTACTAAAGGTCTCCCGGTTAGATAGTTTTAGCAATTGTCCGAATGGCAATAATTCGATCAAGATAAATAAAACGACCAGGCCCAGGGCTGGGATTATTATCCTGCCGCTATCCTGATATCCCTTGGGGCCAGCGATCATTCCAAAGGCAATGATCGCGGCCAGCGATAAATACAGCACTTCAGGTTGGCCGGCATAAAATTGCATGCTAAAGGCCAAGGCCAGTAAAATTATCCAGGGCGCTTTGACCTGGCGACTACGCGCGGCCAAGAAGAAGCTGAAAATATAACTAAGCCATGACAACGCCGCTAAAGTGGTCAATAAATTAATTAACGAGGCCATCACCCCGCTAAAAATGAAAATTATCGACCCGGCCAGGCTGGCCACCGGCTCCAGGTCCAATTGGCGCAGCAATAAATACAAACCTGCTCCGGCAAAAATAAAATGAAAAATGAAGATATATTTATAAGCCCACTCAAAAGGGAATAGGAACTCCAGTAATGAGACTGGATATAATAAACCATGCTGTAGCACGGCAAAAAACGGCTGGCCGCAGGAAACATAGGGATTCCAAAAAGGGAATATTCCCCTTTGGATACTCTCCGCCGCCAGGAAATGCATCGGGCGGTAATAATGGGAAATATCCCGGGAATACAAAGTAACCGCCGTAAATATCCAGCGATAAAACACCAGGATAAGGAATAAGAACAGCAGGCCGCCCCAAAAAAGATCTTCCCGTTTCAATAACCGTTTCATGCTCACGAAATCCCTCTTGGCTTTTTTAACCTGAAGATCAATACTGCCGGATAGTAATCGCCAAAAGATTTATATAAATAGGCCAATTCCTCGGGCAATGTTTTAGTCCCTGGCACGTAAGCAGCCACTTGCTGGCGGCCAAATGCCAGTAATTCCTTCTGGTAATTTATAAAACCGAATCCAACCAAAGTATACTTGTCGTTTACCAGGTCAAAAACTTCATTAAAGATCACGTTCTTTTTATGCACCGCGGGATAATCATATAATGAACTTTCCTGGTTGATTTTGATTATATAAAGGGGCAGTTCGGTCTTTAACGCCTGGACCACTTCTTTTTGCCTGGCTATAGGATCACCATAATCATAGGTCAAGGTATAGGCAGTGATATGTTTACCGACCAAAAAGCGTTGGCTGTAAAAATAAACCTCCGGCTCTGACCCCAGGATATAGATCTTATCTTCTGGCGTAGTCTGGCTGCCTATATATTCGCCGATCGGCCGGGCGATGGAAAATACCTGGGGTCCGTACAATTTTCGCGAGATCATATTAGGAGTGATAAAATAATACTGTTTCATCATATTAACGAAAGGATATAAGACCATTATAAAAACCAGCACCCGATAACTATTGACAGCCAAACGCTCTTTACCAGCTAGCGCGCGGTAAAAATACTGCAGTCCCCAGGCGATCAATAAGGCTTGCGGCACGATCAGCAATTGGAAATATTGCCGGCGGAAATGCCAGCCAATAGCAGTCGAGAGCAGTAAGAGCATGAACCATAACCAATACAGTGCCAGCGCTTTTTGCCGTTTATAAAAGGTTATAATTAATGAGGCCAGCAAAACAATCCCCAGAGGTAGCTGGCTGACGAATACATTTTGTAAAATGTATTTAAAATGGTGCTTAAAAGAAATCAGGACATGGTTAAAAGTTGGATAGTAAGCGGCGATAGCCTGGCTTTGCTGGCGGGGAAAAAGAAAAACCCAATACAGGAAATCCGCTAATGCCTGCTGGGCGCTAAAATAAAAAACAAACAGGCTGATGCCGAACGCCAGACCCGCGGCCAGCCAAAGGATCCTCTGCCAGAACAGCCTATGTTCTTTAGTGCGTATATAGTACCAGGCCCAAACCGCCAGGACAAAAGCCAGCTGGACAATAGTGGTCGGTTTGATCATAAAAACCAAAGCGATGACCAGTCCGTTACCGGCGGCAAAATACCACCGCTGGCTGGACAGGTCCTTTTGCAGTAAAATAAAGCTGATCATCAGGGGCAAGGAAGCGAATATTTCCCGCTGGCTCATATTGGCTAAGATCCCCGGGTCAGTGGACAGGAAAATAAAGATCACCCCGGCCAGCCAAGCCCCCTGCTTACCCAGCAACTTCCGGGCCAAATAATAAAACAAGCCCAGGGTCAGGAGCAGATACAATAGAGTGAATGACCTGATCCCCTGGATAGTATGATCAAATAATAAAAAAGCAGTCTGGTAAAGGAAAAACACACCGGGTGAAATGTAAGTAATGACATCCCGGTACGGCATAACTCCCCGGGTCATCTGCCAGGCAAAACAGGCATACTCCCCTTCATCACGTTCCAGGGGCACATTTATAAACGGTGCCCGGACCAAAACCAGGGCAACCGCCAGCAGCAATAAGACCAGCCATTCTTTTTTTGTCATTATTCAGATCTTTCTCTAACCCGGAGCGCCGGAGTTAATTATTTAAGACCAGGAAATGATGTGAACTCGCTTTATTTTTGTATTTCAGCGCGGTTATGATTTCTGTAAAGGTCGCCTCTTCCCGCAACGGCATGACCAAATACCAGCCCTGAGCCAGGCGAGCATTCAGGAAATCGCTATAATCCCGTAAAAACAGCCAACTATCGGTAAAACAATAGTACCCCTGAGGAACATAACCTCCTTCGAAATAATACGGGAAATCGAACCTGGTCATAAAGATAACTTGCGGGCTGCGCATGGTCAGGTCTTTAATTTCATCCCTGATCGAGTCAGGCAGTAACCGAGCCACAGTCTGCGGTTCAAGGCCAACAGCGAATTGTTGCTTGATCCTGCTAATCGCCCGGCTGGAATAAACATAGCTGATCCCCAAGACCAGAATAAAGGAAACAACCGGGATAATGGACCGGTTGATCCTGGCCGTAGTATTTTTATTGATCTCGCTATGCGCCAAGTCAAGAAAAACAAACAGGCAAAAAACCAAACTACCCGCGATATTAATGATATTATGTTCATGACTTCTCCCGAAGAAGTACAACGAATTGCCTATCGCCAGGAGTACTAGCAGCCAGCTGATGTGCAGGTATTTTTCAGGGAACAGATCGCGGTTCCTTCGCCCCAAAAAGAAAATAAGCGCAAAAACAACCGGTAGGTACCAATAGAAAGACTGCCGGGCAATAGGCAGAAATCCGATACCATATTCCTGGTATATAATCGCAGTATTTGTCCCGGACGGCGCGAGGAACAACCGGTAAAGCAGAAAAGAAACAGCTATTATACTGATATTCCTGGCGTACAAATGATAATAATTCCGCATCAAATCGCGCGCCGGGATAGTTTTATCCGCTAAGGCAAAAACAGCTAAGATCAAGATCAACAAAACATATGAAAACGCGTAAATCAGGCCAAAAACATGATGGAAAACTATTAAAAGACCGAGCAATAATCCGGTCAGCCAATGCTGCATCCCTTTCCAATACGCGCAAACCAGCACCGCCAACCACCAATCCAAACGCAAAGGTGTAACCTGGATACAAAAGACCGGCCCCAACATATTCCCATATATCTTGATCAAAACCAGGCTTACCAGCAGGTAGATGGCCAACTGTTTATACCTGAAGAATTTCCTGGCGAATAAATATATTCCCGCCAGTAAAATAAAATATGAAACCTCCGCCAGGCGGTAAAAAGAATAAGCCGGCAGGTGTAGTTTCAGCCAAAAAGCAGCCAATAACGAGAGGAGATAGTCATATTGAAAATAGGATCCGTTCAGTTTAAAATCAGGAGTTATTCTTAAGGCCGGGGTAAGAACATAATTGTAGTCGAATAAGGAAAATCCATTGGAGGAACTCAGGCATAGCATTAATACTGCCAGGGTCAGGGCCCAAGGCAGCCATTTATTTTGTGCACCATATCTTAGCAGCAGCGACAATATCGCTGTTCCCGCCGCCATAAAAAGCAAATTTTGGGATCCTGTTCCCGCCGCCGGCATAGGCGGATGAAAACTGACGGCCGCGTAAAAACAGCCAGCCGCTAAAAAACCGCAGAAATATATAATATTTTTTAACTGACGGCTTTTGATCCTGGCGATCATTAAACTTGATAATAAGGCGCAAGCGATGATCGCGTACACCATAGCATATAGGATATAGCCTTCCAACCCATCATGTTCGGCCACCCACATCCTCTTCCAAGGAGTAAATTCCGGTAAGGGCAGGAAGATATTATAAGACCAAATAACCGCGGAATAACGGAAAAAAAGCCAGTAAAAGACAGCGGTGACCGCGCTGGCAACAATGATCCCACGAAACAATTCCAGCAGCGGTTGGCTATTTATTATCCGTTTATCTTCATCCATAGTTTTCCTATAATTTAAACTTATCCGCCTGGTTACGGAAGATGCTTTTAACGACAAACTTGGGACGTTGTTTAACTTCCTCGAAGATCCTGCCGATATACTGGCCCAGTACGCTAAGACCGACCAATTGTACCGAACCTAAAAATAAGATCACTACCAGGACCGTAGTCACTCCTTGCGGCGTATGCGGATAGACAAATCGGAGAACGATCTGAGCCACGATTCCGATCAAAGCCAGCAGGAAAGTAAGAAAAGAACAAATGGTCATGATCTCCAGCGGAACATAAGAAAAGGAAAATATCCCTTTGGTCGCCCAATTAATATTTTTATATAAGTTATTGGTTGTCTTACCGAACATTCTTTCCGGCCGCAAATAAGGCACTCCGGTCTGCTTATAACCTGCCCAAGCCCGCAACCCCCTTAAGAACCGGTCCCTTTCAGGGAAAGACTTCATTACCTCAACAACTTTCCTGTCCATCAGGGAAAAATCGCCGGCGTTTAACGGTATTTTTATATACGACAACTTATGGAATACCAGATAAAACAGTTTATAGGCGATTTGCATTAAGAGCGGCGCTTCCCGTTTTATCCGTACGCCATAAACGACTTCAAAACCTTCTTGCCATTTTTTATAAAACTCTTCGATCATTTCCGGCGGGTCCTGCAGATCACCGTCCAGCAGGACTACCGCGTCCCCGCTGGCGATCTCCAGCCCGCTGGTAAAAGCCATTTGCGAATTAAAATTCCGGGCGTGATTTATAGCCAGGGTGTGCGGATCCCGCTGTACCAGGTCAAACAACACTTGCTCGGTTTTATCAGGGCTGCCATCATTGACAAAGATTATCTCGTAGTCAACCTTAATTTTTTTAAAAGTATCAGTCAGCCTCTGGTGCATATAAGGGATTGCCTGTTCGTCGTTGTAGCAAGCGATGATCGCTGATATTTTTGCCATTTTTTGCCTCCCTGCCTGTGCTACTTTTTAAGATTTAAATAATAAGGCCTATCCTGTTGGATCATTTCAGTGACCAGGGCTGGTAATTCTTCGTTCGTTTCCGGCCACTGCGCGCTGATATTGCTAAAGATCGCCATTACTTTTTTATCTTCTTCCGCCCAATGAGAGTAGCCGTCATGGGAATAATCTTTATCCCTGCCCGAGGCAACCAGTTTTACCGGTATTTTCTCATGATCAATATAGTTTCTGATGCTTTCAAATGGCCGGTAGATCAAAAACGGGGTGATCGAAAAAACAAAAGGGATCTTGCCCTTTAAAGCCAACCCCACCCCCACTCCGATCATAGTCTGTTCCGCGGCTTTTACATTAATGAACCGGTCATGATAATCGGTCCGGATCTGGTCCCACATTTTATATCCCAGATCCGCGGTCACTACCCAGATACTATTGTTTCCCGCCATTTTAGCGTGCAGGATATCGGCAAAACATCTTCTCATTTTAACGGGAGCTTGATCATTTTTCATTTTAGCGCCACCAATGCTGTTTTATAGTCTTCTTCAGTCATGACATGATAATGAGCGTCCTGGCCGGTCAAGAATGGCAATTGTTCCACGGTAGTCAGGGCAAAGACCACTGCCGGCATTTTTCTCCTGGCTTTTTGGACCGCGCGTTTCAGCTTATCGACATTATGGCCGTCTGTCTTGATCACGGCAAAACCAAAACCTTTTATTTTTTTTGCCAGTTTTTCCAGTGAAACAGGATCATATGCTCCCCAACCATTGGCGTTAACAATGATCACCAGGTTATTCAGCGCTTTATCAGCGATAATGCTTAAGGATTCCCAAATACTGCCTTCCGCGCATTCGCCGTCACTGATCAGGCAAAAGACCATTTTATCTTTATCCGCCAAGGCCAGGCCCACAGAGATCGGCAAACCTTGTCCTAAACTGCCAGTAGACACTTCTATGCCCAAAGCCGGGTTCCGGTCCGGATGGATATGAAGTTCTTTGATCTTTGCCGGATCGAGAGATCCATATTTTTCCAAGATCGCGTATAGCGCCAGCGCGGCGTGGCCGCAGGAGAGGACAAAATGCTCATCCTTACCCTTGATCTGATAAACCGCTTCAATAATATCTACAGCTGTCAGGCACGATCCCAGGTGCGAGATCCCTGCCTGGTAACTCTCTTCTATGATCCGGCTTCTTATCTTCTTTTGGGCTGAGGTCCAGTTCATTTTTTTCACTTGTTTTTTTCCTCTTTCCTGGCAATAATGCATAAATTTCCCAACTTGAGCCATAGTTTTCGCTGCAATATATAATGGCCGATCCGGTTCTTGACATTAAGCATACTTAATTTAATAAATTTAGGCAAGGGTAAAAGCCAGAGCAGGTATTTCCAGGAAACAAGGGTCCCGGGAGAAAATACTTTCACCGGGGAAAACCCTGTTTTCAAGAATAGCTTACTGACCGTATCTTTACTGTACAAATAAGGATGTTCTATATCGATGATGGGGCTTTTTTCTTTCAATAATCTGGCTGAAAGACTTGCGACGTCATGGTTAAGCGCCAGGATAAATCCGTGCGGGGCAAGCAGGTCATAGCAAATACTCATAAAACGCAGTGGATCCTGGATATGGTCCAGAGTCTGTAAGAAGTAGATCAGGTCAAACGACCCTGGCGGGTAAAGCCCTTCCCTTAGGACATCCGTGGTGATGTTATTCTTGATCCGTTGATCGGCTTTCGCCGTAGCGTCCAGGCTTGGTTCAAGGCCATACACATTTTTATACCCCTGCGCCAATAAAGCGCTCAGGACAAATCCATTACCGCAGCCGATCTCCAGTATTCTCGCCTCCGGAGACAATGACGGTAAAACCTGGCCCAAGGCCCGGAGATAGGAAACAGTCAAATTATCAGTCTGTTCGGCATAATTAAATTTACTGCGTTTATATAAATTTTCCAGGCGACTTTGGTCATAAACCGGCGTGGACCTGACCAATCCGTCATGATTGCACCTAACTATCTGGTAATGGATCTGATCCGGCAACCTTCTGGCGGAAAAAACATCCAAGTTTAAATCCTCTTCCTTAAAAGTACTCTTATAAATTACCGTGTAATCATCAAGCGAATCACAAAGCGGACATTTGGTTTTTAACATTTCCCTTTTTCCCATAAAATATTATAAATAATAACCGGCGTTTTCCCGGAGCCAGTTCCAGGTAAGAAGCAATCCCTGCCGGAGATCTATTTTGGGACCCCATTTCAAGTATTTCTTAGCCTTGGTTATATCCGCTACCCAATAAGACGAATCCCACTTCCTGTTCTTCATTTTCCCCCAGGCAAATTCAGTCGATTGCCCGATGACTTCGGTAGCCAGCAGGACTACTTCCTTGATACTGCTTTGGGTGCCTGTCCCGATATTAAACACTTCACCGCGATATTTCTTTAGTTTGTCGATCAGTAAATAGGCATCAACCATATCATCCATATAGATCCAATCCCGGGAAATATCCGGTGCTACCAGATCCATCTTCTGGCGTAAATATATGGACTTCATCAAGGTCATTATGAACCTGCTTTTTTCTTCATAGGGGCCATATACGGAGAACGGCCTGAGAGTCACGACCGGTTTCTTGTTTTCCCTGGCAAAATACGAGCTCAATAATGTTTGCGAACTTTTGGTAACAGCGTAATAGCTGGCTGGCTCCAGGTAATCATTTTCCTTCATCGGGGCTCTCTTGAATCCGTATTCTGACGAGCTACCGGTATTGACCAGCAGTTCATAATCTATCTTCGCTGTAGCTTTTAGCAAATTCCAGGTTCCCCTGAGATTAGTGTCAATACACAGATCACCGTCATTTTGCGTGGGATAGGCGCCGTACGTTGCCAGGTGAAAGATAATATCCGGCTTGATCTTTCCGGCCAGCTTAGCCAGCTTAGCGGCATCGGCAAGATCATCGATATGCACTTTTATTTTAGGCAACAGGTCTTTCACCCGCCAAAGATTAGCATTTTTTCTTAAGATAACATGCACTTTTTCGTTCTTTTCCACCAATTTCCTGAGCAGACAAGAACCGATAAAACCAGTGGCTCCGGTTATCAGATAGACTTTTTTAAATGACATGATTTGGGTCCCCTGCTTTATAAGTGATCAAATAAACACCGTATAGACTTAATCCAATCAATCCAGCCAGAGTTACACTAAGCCCGGCCCAGAACCAGGATGGCAGGAAAGAAAAGACTACCCGGTTTTCGCCTGCCGGCAGCCTGATCGCCCTCAGCATATAATCAGCTTGTTGTATCTTTACCGGTTGGCCATTGACCCGCGCCTGCCAACCAGGATAGTAGGTATCTGCCAACAGCAGCCAAATATCTTGCGCGACCTGAGCCTGGATCTCCACCCGGTTACCTGAATATGACCGGATCCAACCTCTAACTTGCCCAGTACTTTCGCCTGGGACATTAGGCGGACAAAAACCCGCTGAACCGGTCAGGATGAGTACCTTAGCCGGATCAAAACTCGCTTGATCCAGTAATCGGTCTATTTCTGCCGGCTGGCTCAGGCACTCTGCCTGGCTGAAAAACTGTATCCTGTCACGCACTTTCCGGTTTTCAAAAAACATTATATAATCATCCCGCACTTTGGTCAAAGGCTCCCATTCTACCGGATAAAAGGACAGCAGGTATTTTACTCCCAGCAAATCCAAATATTTAGCCACTTGCGGGAGCGGGCGTGAAGAAATCAAATTGATTATATGTTCATTATTCTTTAACTTGATCGATTCATAGCCATCGATGGAAAAAAAGTGATGGACCGCTTGTAAATTTGGCAAGATCGCTTTTTGTCTTTTATAGAAATCCTCCCGGAAATCGACCTGCGGGTACACCGTCAGGTTTTTCACCGCGGCGCTGCTGCTCTTAGGAGTGAGATAGATCCGTTCATACCCTGCTCTTTCCTGCAGGAATTGCACATTACCAGTGGGAACAGTATAAAAATACTGTTCCGCGACTGGCTCAGCACCATAATTACCGCTCAGCAAGCTTACCGTGAAAAGACCGAGAAATATTTTTTTTGCCGCCGGAGCAGACATTTTTTTTGCCGACCGCAGGTATAATACTGCGACCAGGCTGCACAGCCAGGCGATCAGCCAAAGCCAATCGGAAAACAATTGCGGTAATTTATGGTAAAATATTTTTTTCTCCAGCGGAGCCAGGCTGGTTAAACATAGCCTTTCTAGCGCTAAGATCAACTGCGGCCGCAATTGCCAAAAGAGCAGATAAGCCCCGCCTGATAGCATTAATAGTATAATGAGCAAAATACGGCTCTTCTTCCAGCCATAGTTTTTAAAACATTCTTCCACTCCCAAACCAACCAGGATAGCCAAGCCAAAATAAAACAACAGGATATACTTTATAGGATATCGTATCAGGTTGAATCCCGGCAAATACTTATAACTGACCTCTAACCAGGGCAGGTAGTGCCCCAGTGACAGCAATATACCCAGGATCGCCAAAAACCAGAAATAGTTTTTCCACCGCTGGCTGCTTAGCAAGCTGAAGACAACACAAACAATAACTATGATCCCCAGGTAACCGGAACGCATCCAGGCTTGTCCGAACCAGGAGCTGGACCCGGCTAACAGGTCACCGGAAAAAGAAGGAATAATGAAATTAAGAGCCTCCAACGGGTGAAAAGACCAGACTGTATTACGAATAGGAGACGCTGTTTCCCTGACGGAATTTTTAATGATCTCAATAAAAGGGATTATTTGGACACAAGCGATCCCCAAGGCTAAAAGAAATAAGGTTAAAAGCCCGGTCAGTCCATGGCGCGCACTTACCCACTCTTTACGGATATATGAATAATAGACGGCATAGAGACCGGCTATAATGAAAGTAAGAAAAGCTATTTCCGGCTGTCCGGATATGAATTGCAGGCAGATAACCAGACTGGCCGGCATTAACCAGTAAAATCGACGGGTTTCAAGATAACGCCCAAAGAATAGGAACAGGAAAGGTATCCATACTACGGCTGAAAGGGTAGTGAGCAAATTCAGCATTGACACCAGATAACCGCTGAAAGCAAAACAGACAGAGCCGCACAAACAAGCCAACCGGCCCAGGGATAATCTGCGCAATAAAAAATATAAACCTGTTCCGGCAATTAAGAAATGGGACAGGAAGAACCAGTTAAAACCTTGGAAAAAAGGGAAAAGGCAATAAAGGAGGCTCACCGGATACAATGTTGCTTGCTGGAGAGACGCAAACGCAGGATAACCGCAAAACATATACGGGTTCCAAAAAGGGAAATTCCCTTGCTGCAGCGACTCGACAACAAAAAACCTGGATGGATAATAATACCTGCCAATATCGCGAAAACAAAACAGCTTATGGCCGATTATATTTGCCTGGAAAAACAGCCCAAAAACAACTAGGAAAAACACCAAACTCGTGATGTCTTTGCGATTAACTTTCATAGAGCTAATATATCATAGCTACCGGTTTAAGGCAATAAAAAAGAGGCATAAAAAAAGAGAGTAGAAATTGCTTTCTACTCTCTTTGTTAAATCTGTTCTGTGAGCTATCTTACCAGAGGTTATACTCTACACCCCAGCTCGTATCTGATGGATCGCCTGCCGTAGTATCGGTAGACTTGTAGTTAGCGCATACTCTCCCGGTCTGGGAATCATATGCCCAACCACCGGTACCA
>JAQTQE010000001.1:0-52415 GCA_028712365.1 bacterium | reverse complement strand
GCTTTCCTTGGTAGCACCGGCAAATCTGGCGATAACGATAGCTGCCAAAATACCTAAGATGACGATAACGATTAACAGTTCTACCAGGGTAAAGCCCTTCCGGTTTCTCAATTTACTTAACATGTTTGTTTCACCTCCTTCCTTTCTAGATTTTACTCTTTCTTGCCCTTACCAAATGTTATACTCTACACCCCAGCTGGTATCCAATGGATCGCCGGCCGTAGTATCGGTAGACTTATAGTTAGCGCATACTCTCCCGGTCAGGGAATCATATGCCCAGCCACCACCGCCGGTGATATTAGCATCCCGGTCAGTAGCCGCGTCTATCGGGCTGAATATGGCAGTAGCAACGTAAACCGAATTAAACCTGTAGAATGGGTCAATGGGTATTCTTTCCAAGAATGTCTTACTGTCTACATCAGCCGCGGTCCCTCTCCAGAGATCATCCAGATTGGACGGATAGCTGTTACTCTTGGAGTTCGCTTTGTAAGTCTCCAGTGAAGACCTGATGGTACGCAGGTTTCCCTTCAAGTTGGATTCTTTGCTTTCCTTGGTAGCACCGGCAAATCTGGCGATAACGATAGCTGCCAAAATACCTAAGATGACGATAACGATTAACAGTTCTACCAGGGTAAAGCCCTTCCGGTTTCTCAATTTACTTAACATGTTTGTTTCACCTCCCTTCCTGTTAGCTTTTACATAGAACCTAAACTTTACCAGAGATTATACTTGACGCCCCAACTGGTATCGATCGGATCGCCAGAAGTGGTATCAGTGGACTTATAGTTAGCGCATATTCTTCCGGTCAGGGAATCATATGCCCAACCACCGCCGCCGGTGATCTTCGCATCCCGGTCAGTGGCAATTTCAGTCGGATCAAAGGACACGGTCGCGGCATAAACAGTTTTCTTCTTAAAGAACGGGTCGACCGGTATTCTTTCCAAGAACGTCTTGCTGTCCACATCGCTATTGGTTCCTTTCCAGAGATCATCCAAAGTGCTGGGATAGACGTTGGCCTTGGAATTAGCCTTATAAATTTCCAGAGAAGACCTGATAGTCCGCAGATTACCCTTTAAGCTGGCTTCCTTTGTTTCCTTGGTCGCGCCAGCGAATCTGGCGATAACGATAGCCGCCAAAATACCTAAGATGACGATAACGATTAACAGTTCTACCAGGGTAAAGCCCTTACTATTCTTCATTTTATTTAACATATTGTTTCACCTCCCTCCTTTTTGAAATAAATAGACTGCACTTGATAAGTATAACATAAACCATTATTTATTGGCAAGCAAATAAAATAAAAATAGCGGCCATCTTGAAGATCAATGATATCTATCACCATAGCGAACACATTGGTCTTTTTTATCAGCCGCTGCAAAAATCCTGCAAACATAACGTCCTCCTTAATCTAATCTATTCTGTTGTCAAAGATATCCATCTTATCTTGACTAAATGCCTATATAGTCTTCAAACGTCGATATCAAGTATAAAGAGCGGTCTTACCAGACACTGTACACATCACCCCAAGAAGTATCCTTAGGCAAACCGGCCGGATCATTGCTGGGTATGTCCACGTACACCTGACCTGTAGCGTTGGAATAGACCCAGCCGCCTATACCGGCAGCCTGTAAAGCAGTATACTCGGTACTTTTCTTATAGAAAGGATCCTGGGGTATTTTTCTGATGTAGCCTTCGGTTACGAGGGCTTGCAAATTAGTGGGATAGCTATCGCTGACTGAACGGGCCCGGTATATTTCGATCTGGCTCCGCAAACCGCTGAGGTTGGCTTTCAAACTGCCTTCTTTGGCATCTTTCGTAGCACCGGTGAATCTGGAGATAACTACTGCCGCCAAAATACCGATAATGACTATAACAATCAAAAGTTCCACTAAGGTAAAGCCCTTATATTGGACTCGAATGGCCTTCCTTAGCAGTCTTTTTATGCGCTTATTTAATTTCTGGGTACGGCGTTTCATATTATCCTCCGCTCCGTACCACCCCCCAGTATAAATATAAAGCGGAATACTGCTTTTGTCAAGCGGTTTCGGGAGGGTAATTTACGGTTTTTCGTCTATATCTTAGCTCTTTTTTCTGATATTATTTATTGCTTTTTTGAGCTTTGAATTTATTTAGAATTTCGAATTTATAATTTAGAATTTGTTCTTTTTACGCTCCTGCCCGCGCCACCTTGATCATATCATACATCGGCAATACCAGGGACATGGCAATAAACCCGACCAATATGCCCATAAAAAGGATCATGACCGGCTCCAGGATACTGGACAGATTCCTGATCATAAAATCCACTTCCCGTTCATAAAAGTCGGCTATTTTAACCAATATCTTTTCGATCGTCCCGGTAACTTCACCGACCGGTATCATATTCGCGATCATGGGCGGTATTAGTGGACTTTTGGCAAAGGGGCCGCCCATATCCCCGCCTTGTTTCACTGAATCGATGACATTATCCAGGACTTCAGCCATACAGACATTGCCCACGATATCCCGGGAAATATTTAAAGACTCAATGATCGGCACTCCAGCACTTAGCATCACGCCAAAAGTCCGGGTAAAACGCGTCAGGATCATCTTATGCTGTAAAGAGCCAAAAATCGGCATTTTTAACATGAACATATCAACCGTATACCGGCCTTTCTTGGTTTTGCTGAATTTACCATAACTGATATAAATTACTATCGCCAGCGCGATCAGGATCAAAAATCTCTTTTTAAGCATATCACTGATAAAGAGCAAAACCCGGGTCGGTCCCGGCAATTGCACCCCGGAAGAGGCAAAGATATTGGTAAAAGTTGGCAAAACAAACACGATCAGGAAGGTAACGGCTATCGCGCTGATAATACTTAGAATAAAAGGATACATTAAAGCTGCTTTCAAGCGGCCGCGGATCTCTTCATCTCGTTCCATGAAGGTCGCCCATTGGATCAGTATTTTATCCATTTCCCCGCCGCTTTCACCTACTTTGATCATACTGATAAACAAATTATCAAAGACCGTCGGATGACGCGCTACTGCCCAGGACAGGGAATTACCATGGCTAATATCCTTGGACACTTGGGCGATCACCCGTTTGAATTTAGGATTCACGGTTTGGTTGGCAAGCACGTCAAGACATTTGGTCAAAGCCAGGCCGGCGCCGATCATCGTCGACAATTGCTGGCTGAAAATACCCTTGTCGCGAGTGGTGATCTTGATGAACATTTCGTTCAGGTTAATATTCAGCCCGCCTTTTTTTTCAGGGGCTAATTTTTGAACGAAAAGACCTTGCTTTTTTAAGGCGATACTGGCCAATATCTGATTGGCGGCATCAATAGAACCTTTTACTTTTTTACCGCCCTTATCAAAAGCCAGGTAAGTGAATATAGGCATAATAGTGTCCTATCTCCCCGCACCGATAGGTTTAAGGCTTTCTTCTTCCATTACTTCCATAAAAGCATTGACTACATGCGGATCAAATTGGGTGCCGGATGATTTTTTTAATTGTTCCATAGCTTCTTCTTTTGGCAATCCTTTGTGATATGGCCGGTCACTGGTCATAGCTTCAAATGAATCAGCCACGCTTAAGATCCTGGCGCCTATGGGTATCTCATCCCGTTGTAATCCGTCCAGATACCCCTTGCCATCGTATCGTTCATGATGGTGGTACACGATCGGGATAACTTCCTGCAAGCTCTTGATGGGTTTGAGTATCTGCGCTCCCATAAAAGGATGGTTCTTAATGTGTGAATATTCGTCAGCAGTCAGCTTTTTAACTTTTTTAAGAATATTCTCTTTAATGCCGATCTTGCCGATATCATGCAAACTGGCGGCATAGCGGACAACCTCGATGGCTTCCGCCGGCAAGGCCATTTTCTGGGCAATGGAGACAGCGTATTTTGTCGTTTGTTCCGAATGGCCGCGGGTATAAGGATCCCGCGCTTCAATGGCATTCACCAGGGAACGGATGATATCCAGGTAAGCTTCCCGGCTTTCTTCATAGTTCACTACGGTCTGCAGGAACAGCGCTATCTGGTTGGCCAGGGTATAGAGCATATGTTCATCTTCCGCGCTGAATACCTGCTGGCTCACCCGGTCTTTCCAACCGGTATAATTTATTACTTCTATGATCCCCAGGCTTTTCTCCCCGATATTGACCGGAGCCAGCAGCATCGCCTTAAAAGTGATCATTTTACTGCTATTTTTCACTAGGAGGTTATATTTATCTTTAAAACGGGGATCATTGGCCGGATCAGCCAGCCTGAGCGGCTTGCTCTCCACCGCGGTCCAGCCTACCAGCCCTTCGCCTTTCTTAAAACTAAGGCGATTAATAAAATTTGGTTCATAGCCTGCGCCATACTTCAGGACTAAAGCTTCCAATTCCTCTTCCCAAAGATATAAACCGCACATCTGCACTTTCCAGATCTTGGCGATTTCTTCCGGGATAGTGCTTAATATCTGTTCCCGGTCCGCGCACGATCCCATACTTTTTGCGATCTGGGGGAAGATGGATAATTTATTATTTTTATCCACCTGCTGCGTCAAATTTTCCTCCAGGGCAACCAAATGCTTTTTCCCGGCCTCGGCTTCCAGGGATTGCTGCTGCAGCACCGTTTCTTTTTCTGCCAGCATATTTTGCAGTTTCTGCGTTTCTTTCCTGAATTTAGCTTCCATCTTTGGCAGCAACAGGAATGTGGACCAGAAACCTAACCCCACCAGTTGGGCCATACGCCCGGTCCAGGCCAGGAGATCGCCATTGGTGAACAGCAGGCTTTCCCCGGTTAATAAACCCAGGCTGGCAATGGTCAATCCGGCAGTGGACAAAGACTGGCTTTTCAGGGAAACAAAAATATTCCCGCCAGCCAGAACGGCAATAATCACTAAGCTAACATACTTCAGGTTATCGATCACCAGGAAAAAAGAAATCCCCTGGACCAAGCTCCACAGCACCAACAAGCTGTTGCTGATCACGCTCCATACATTCATTAAACCCTTAGTGTAATTACGGTAACCGACAACTAAACTGCCGATAGCCATGAATATGACCGCTATTTCCCAGACTAAAAAAATAGGTTTATCAACCATAGTTTACCTCAAATCCTAAGTTCTAATATCTAATTTCTAAACAATGCCAAATTTCCAAAACATTTATATTTTGTATTTTGAAATTATTTAGAATTTAGGATTTAGAATTTCGAATTTGTCTTTCTTACTCTTGTTCCGTAACTACCCGGACCACTTCTTCGATACTGGTGATACCTTTTTTGACTTTATCCAAGCCGTCTTCCTTCAACGTGATCATACCATTTTCCACTGCCGCTTGTTTTAACGTTTCCGTCGAAGGGCGCGTCATGATAAGATCGCGGATACGGCGTTCGCTCATCATCATTTCATAGATGCCCAGCCGGCCTTTGTAACCGATCTTTTGGCATTCTTTGCAGCCGACTGGTTTATAGAACGTGTATTCCTGGCTAGGATCATAACCGAATCTTTCGAGCACTTCCTTGGACGGGGTATAAGGTTCTTTGCAGGTCGGGCAAAGTTTGCGCACCAGACGCTGGGCCAATACGCCTAAAATACCGGAAGAGATCAGGAATGGTTCAATACCCATATCCAACAATCTGGTGATCGCTCCAGGCGCGTCATTGGTATGAATGGTGGAAAACACCAAATGGCCGGTCAGGGCGGAACGGATAGCGATGTCCGCCGTGTCTTTATCACGGATCTCACCGACCATGATGACGTTAGGGTCTTGCCGCAACACGGAACGCAGGACGTCACTGAAATTCAGGCCGATCCTGGTGTTGACTTGCACCTGGTTGACCATTTTCAATTCGTATTCCACCGGATCCTCGATCGTAATGATATTTTTATCTAAAGTATTGATCTTATCAAGGGCCGCGTAGAGTGAAGTGGTTTTACCACTGCCGGTAGGTCCGGTGACCAGGACTATGCCGTACGGTTTTTTGATCAGGGAATCAAACTGTTCCAGCACCGTGGGCTGAAATCCCAATTGCCCCAAACCGAACAAGAAAGAGGTTTTATCCAGGATTCTCATGACTATCTTTTCGCCATTGATGGTCGGCAAGGTGGAAACACGGAAGTCAATACCTTTATCCCACAGGCGCACGTGAAAACGTCCATCCTGCGGCATACGTTTCTCGGCGATGTCTAAATCAGCCATGACTTTAATTCTGGAAGTGATGACTGAGTGCAGCCGTTTCGGAGGGGTCATGATCTCGCGCAATACTCCATCTATGCGGTACCGTATCCGGACAATATTACGGTCTGGTTCGATGTGTATATCGCTGGCCCGGTTCTGGATGGCTTGCATGATGATGGCATTGACTAGTTTAATGACCGGCCCGTCTTCAGCGGCATCACCCATCTTGCCCAGGTCCATCTCCTCATCACCAGTCTCTTCTTCAACCTGTACATTCTGGTCCTGGGTGATCTGCTGGATGGCTTCCAGGGAACGGTAATACTGGTCAATAGCTTTGAGGATCTCCACTTCAGTGGCGATGGCGGGTTCAATTTCACATTTGGTGATATACTTGAGATTATCGATAGCCATGACGTCAAAAGGATCAGCCATGGCGACGGTGAGCACGTTTTCAATTTTAAACAGGGGAATGGACTGGTACTTGCGGGCCATTTTTTCCGGGATCAGCCTGATGACTTCAGGGTCGATGATATAGGTCCCCATATTGATATGGGGAATGCCCAGTTGCTGGCCCAGGAAATCCATTAATTTTTCTTCGTCGATAAAACCTAATTTCACCAACGTTTTCCCGAGTCGTTCGCCGGTACGTTTCTGGGCTTCGAGGGCTTCCTGCAACTGGCGCTCATTGATCACGCCAGAGTCGATCAGCATTTCTCCTAATCGTTTCTTGCTTGCTTTATCCGGCATCCGTTCTCCAGTAATACCAATTCTAAAATAATAACAATTTACCTACGGGAACGATGTAATTATTTTTCTGGGTTCTTTCTGGTATTATATAGTTTATAGTTTCTGTTTGTCAATATATAAGATGCTGTTCCTTTTATAGATCATAATTTGCGGCTGCTCCGCGTCTGGCCTCCCGGCAGATCTTTCTATCTGTTCCCGGCCAAAGACATAGCGGGTCACCCCTCTCTTCATATTGACAAATCCATCCAGATAATACCTGTCTTTTATGATCCGCCGCATTTTCTCAAACAAGTAGTCCGGAGTATCATCATTTTTTCCTACCGAAGCATTGATATTGATCGCTACCAGGTACCGGGGATCGCTATTTTCTATTTCCGCGACCGCTGCTCTTTGCCGCTGCAAAACAGCCGCCGGTGTTTTCCGCCATAAAATATGATGAAAATATATATACCTGGTGGCGCTCTTGCGTTGCGCGTAAAATAATATTTCAGGTTCTGATCCTAATATAGCGATCGTTTCCGAAGGTAATGTCCGCGCAGCCAGGAAAGAAGCGACCTGCTTTGCTTCGACAAAGGGATTCACCGTATAGATCCGCTCGGAGATCTGGTCCGGAGAATAAGAGAACAGGTATTTATAATTTGCCGTTAAAGACCAAATGATAGTTACCGCCGCCAACGCGTAACTTAAAGAACGTTTTATCCGGCTCGCCTGCCAGATTCCCCAAGCCGCGGCCACAGACAACGGCGGCATGACCTGGAGAAAATAGTGCGGGAAGAAACGTTTCCCCGCAGTGACTCCGCAGAAAGACAGCACCAGCCAGGTCAGGACCAGGACCGCGGCTTCTGCTTTTTCCCGGCAGAGCAGGATAAGAGCGTATAAACAAAACAGCCAAAATACCAGGTCACTCTTCAAGATAAGACCAAATCTCCGCCAAAAAAGCAAAAATGCCTCCTGACTCCACCTGGCCCCGCCACTGCTCAAATAATCCATATTATAACTAAAAGACCAATAAACCAGGTCGGCCACGGCACCATGGTACCAGAAATACAGCAGGGACAACAGTGGCACGACAAAAAATCCCAGGAGCGATCCCAGGACTTGCATAAAGAAAGCCGGATATTGCTTTTCGGCCTTAGCTTTATAAAACAAATAGGCCAAGATCCCCAGCCAATTAAAAATACTTACCGGCTTGAAAATAAAAGCGATACCCTGTAACAAGCCGCAAATAAAAAAGGTTGGCCGCGTACCGGCGACCCGCGGCCATAACAATACCACGTAGCTGGCTAGCACCGGTAAGAGCATGAATATCTCAGTGTTAGCCGCGCTGCCCAGCACCCCTGGTTCGCTGATGACCAGGGAGAAAATAGCGGCGGCGATCAATCCTATTGTTTTATTATTGAATAGGTCGGCACTTAATTTATACAGGAGTAAAACTTCCAACACTACCCACCAGCACATAAAAAGATGTATCGCTTTGGCGGTAGAGCCGAAGAATTTCAGGATAATAAAGTAAAGGAAATATATGCCAGGCGGTTTGTTATCATAAATATCTTTATAAGGGATTTCACCCTGCTCCATCCGCCAGGCGATATAGGCATATCCCCCTTCATCCCGTTCCAAAGGGACATTAAGATAAGGGACCCTGATCAAAATAGTGAATATAACGACCAGTAATAAGGCGCCCGCGGTCCAGGCTTTTGTGTTAGACAAAACTGCTTCCCCATTTCTCACGGGTAAGGGATCAAATACCCGTTGCGCCAGGAACTGTTCTTGTCCCGGGATAGCCAGCGGGATAGTTGCTCTTGCAATATCTTCATTGTCTTGGGATCTTGCGCGGCAATATTGTTTAATTCCTGGGGATCTTTAATGGTATCATACAATTCATATTGTATCCCCTGCCTGGTCGGGATATAGATCAATTTATACTGGTCAGTGCGGACCATCCGGTGCTTGGCGATCGTGGTCAAAGCGCGATATTCCGGTTTAATCACTACTTCATTGTTATAAGTGCTGTCGATCTCTCCCAGACTAATAATGTCAGGATACATAATCCTCTGCCGCTGATAGAAATTATCTCCTTTATCAGTGAACCACAAACCGGTTTCAGCAAAAGCAGTCAAATTCAGACTACTGGTGGTCCCTCTGGCCAGGGGTAGCAGGCTCACGCCGGACATGGTTCCGGGCGTTTGAATATGTACCAAGTCCAGGATAGTCGGAGCGATATCTATATCCCGCACTATAGTGTTTTGCTCCCGCACCGGAAAGATTTCACCGGGCGCGTTGATGATCAACGGGACATTCAACACTGCCCGGCCCCGCAAATGTTCTCCATGGCCCTGGCCCCAGCCGTTCTCATATAACTGTTCTCCATGGTCACTGAGCACTATTATGATCGTATTTTGGTCCAGCTTGTTTTTCTTTAAATACGCCAACAGTCTGCCGACCATATCATCAAAACTGCGAACCGCTCCTTTATATAATCCTCTGATCTGTGCCAGATCCGCCGCAGGCAAAGACAGGCTTTCTCCGGGGATGTTCGGTTTGTAATATTTATAGCGGCCATTATATCTAGGTTCTGTAAATTTGGCATAATATGGATATGGCGCGGCGTACGGGAAATGCGTCACCGACGAGAATAGGACCAGGAAAAATTTCTGCCGTCCCTGTAAGCCAGTGATAATATCTTCTGCCTCCCGGGCCAATAATAGCGGATCACCATTATTAGCCATTTCCTTTAATACCGGGAAAATATCCCGTCCAGTCTGGTTCAGGACATATGGTAACAACAAGTAGTGCATTTCCAAACAACGCTGTTCGATCAGGGTGTTAAAATTAAAATACGGCGCTTTCACTATATCAAAACCAGCTTGGAAACGGGTAAAAACATCGCCGGCAAAATCACTGACCACGGCAGAGCTATAGCCATGGCTCTTCAGTATTGAACAAAGAGAACCCTGGGCCTGATCACGCAAACCTTTATCTGGGAACATATTACGCACCCCGTGTTCACTGGGATATTGGCTTTTTAAATACGTGATCCATTGCGGGAAAGTACGCGGTAAGGATACATAGCACTGCTGGAAACGCGTCCCCTTTTCCGCCAAGGCGGTCAAGTGGGGAGCCAATTCCGCGGTAACATGATCGTTGCGCAAGCTATCAGCACTGATTATAATGACATTCGGGCCAGGTAGGTCGTGCCGGTAAGTTTTCTGGGTTAAAGTCAGTAATCCCCAGAAAACCAGGGCTGAGACAGCCAGTGATACGACTATTATTCGCACCAGCCAGGACCATCTCTTAAAGAGGAAAACGATAAAAAGCAGGAAGAAGATCCAGGCTATTACCTGGAAGTAAAGCGGGTGCAGGTGAGATGTGATCCAAACTTGTAAAGCTTGCCGCCAACCCGCACGTTCATGGAAATATTCACTGTATACCTGTGGATATTTAAGCATGCTGGAGAATAAGAGAAAAACTTCGGTCGCGGCCAAAGAAAAGACCATGACCGGTAATTTACCGCGCAAT
The DNA here is from genome assembly GCA_028712365.1 of bacterium. GTDB lineage: Bacteria > CAYTYR01 > UBA6262 > UBA6262 > UBA6262 > UBA6262. The sequence continues at coordinate 41,992 of JAQTQE010000001.1, read as the reverse complement.
CTCATCAGCCAGAACCTGGCTCCCAGTATTGCCGACCAGAAATAGTACCAGGCCAACCCGAACAGGAAACCAAAAAGCATATAAACTCCCAGGATCTTAGCCTGGATCAGCAGGATATCCTGCCAAAAAAGCTTCTTGATCAAATCCACAGCCGGTTGGGCAGTTACTCCCATATAGGAAAAAAGTCGCTGGTCTGCCAGGGACAGGATAAAAAACCCGGCATATACCAATGCTCCTATACCACCCCATAGAAGCAAGCTTTTCTGCTTGACTACTTTAGTTGTTTTAATTACAATAGGACTCATGGATCCTCTCTATCTGCGCTTTCTATTAATCTTTAATTGGCTGCATTTGAACCTGGTTTTAATATGCCTTTGGCTGGTTTCCCTGATCTTATTTTATCATCGGTATTTTGGTTTTACGGCCAAGCCATTAAAAGAATTTGATCCGCAACGGTTTTCCCTGGCTATTTTTGGTGATTGCCAGGGCGCTGATAATCCCTTTACTTCCTTGCGTCCAACCTATTTTGTCTTCAATAATTTACTTGATAGTATCAATTCCCGCTTACCTCTGGCCACGGTCATTCTTGGCGATATGGTGGTCAGTGGCCGGGCTTACCACTATTACCGGTTACGGCAGCAACTTAGCCGCTTAAGGACACTGTTATATCCGGTTCTGGGAAATCATGATTTGAAATACGCTGGCCGCGAGTTTTTCACCAACATATTCGGTCCAACTTATTATTCTTCTTGCCTAGGATTAAATACTTTTCTCTTTTTAGATAATGCGTCTGGTTCTATTGACCAGCAACAACTGGAGTGGCTGGAAACACAACTCAAGAACAATCAGGGTAATAGCTTATATGTTTTTATGCATCAGCCGCTGTTCGATCCGCGCCCGGGGCAGTCATACGCTATGAGTGACCGGGTACAGGCAAAAAAATTACAAGAACTTTTTTCCCAGGCTAAAGTAAAGGCCGTATTTACCTCCCATTTGCACGGGTATTATCCTGCGATCCAGGATGAGATCCATTATTACATTACCGGTGGTGGCGGCAGCACCCTGACTTCTCCCCAGGATTATTACCATTACTTATTGCTGCATATCGATCATGACCAGTTCAATATTGAAATAGTGAAGCTCTCTGCGTTTCCTTCTATTTCATTGTTTTTACGCTGGCTCTGGTTATTCAGTCTATGGGGCTTAGTACTCTGGCTCACTTTTTCTTTGGTTCGCTGAGATATCCCCACTCTGCCAGCATTTCCTTGAATACACCGCTCACGCCCGCTTGTTTTTCCCATTCTTGCTTATACTGTTCCAATCGTCCCCAAGACAATGAAAACACAGGCTCTGAAGTTGCCTGTTCCGGTACTCCTTTGAGCAAGTAGAACTCCGATCCTCCTATTTCCTTGGCCCCATCATTAAGCAGCGGGAGAGCCATACCTGAGACCAGGATCTGTGACAGCGGGATCTTTTTCCCGTCATATACCGCTTTAATTTTTAGCGCTGCATCATAAGGATTAGTACTGAATTTCAATACTACCTTATCCCCGGTGGCGATAAGTTTCAAGGTCTTTCCCTTAATCGCGACTGTTCCATTACCGTCGACTTGTTGCCCCGCGAAAGTACCGTTGCTGGTAATCTCCATGGTTAATATTTTCTGGCCCATATTTTGCCCGGTAAAAACATTTAACTCCGGATCAGGTTCATACCTATCCAACAACAGGCGCATTCTTTGCCGTAAGGCGAAATTATCAGTAACTATATTTCTCTTTTCTTGCGGATCACTCACCAAATCATAAAGCTCTTCAGGGATAAATTCTTGTAATATCTGCCCCCGTCTTTCATAAACGCCGAAATTGCGTATATATTTATATTTATTCTCCACCCACACTCCTTTATTAAACCGGCCCCGCAGAAAGATAGTGGCTTTCTGGGGAAAATTATCCCCGGTAATTGTGGCAGCCAGGGAAAGTCCCCTGAAATCAACGCGGGCTGGCAGGTTCAGCAGGTCCAGGATAGTGGGTGCCAAGTCTAGCTGTTCAGTTGTCTCCATGACTCGCAGGGGATTGGTGATCTTAGCCGGGAATTGCATGATCAACGGGACTTGCACATCACAATCCTTCAAACTGATGCCATGGTCATGGAAGATCACTCTTTTATGATTATTCGGCAATACTTGCCATTCTAAGTTCTCGGCATGGTCACTGGTCACGATCACCAGTGTGTTTTCTTTTAATCCCAGTTTTTCCAAGGCGGTGAACAACTGCCCCAGGTAATCATCATTGTAAGCGACCGAAGCTTGATACAATGTTCGGTACCAGCTTTGAGCGCTAAAATCAGCCAGTTGTGACCGGCTTTGCCAGAAATACCGGAATGGTGGTTTATACGGCCCGTGGGCAGAATCATAATAGACCATTAACGCGAACGGCAAGCTGCCATTTTTCTGCAGCCAGGAGATCGCTTCATTAGTAATATGCACGTTACTGTAACCATAGCGTTCCATAATGCGGGCATCATTAAAGCCAAAATCAACCCCAAATCCCGCGCCATCCGTAATAAGCGAGATCACACCAATCGCCCCGGTAAGGTACCCATTATCATGCAAAGCTGAAGCTAGGGTCGTAAATTTACTCTGGTAATATTTTTGGCGGCTTTCCGGACTAGCCACATATTCCAGTGATACATCTCCCAATTCAAAAGGCAATCTTGACGTCAGGAAGGAAGTCACAGATTGCTTGGTCATATTACCGTTAGCCAGGTGTTTTTCAAAAGAAATTCCCTGCGCCGCCAAGCGGTCAAGATTCGGGGTATAACTGCGCCCATCAGCCTGGCGACCGATAGCCGCGCGACCAGTGGCATCCATTACTACCAACAGCACGTTGTATTTCGGTTCAGCTGTTTCAGCCGCGGCAGTAATGAGCGGATTACCCCAGAAAGCCTGCCCGCGATCACCCGTAGTGCTGAACTGTAATTGGACTTTTTGCCCGGCAAACAGAGACAAGTCCACAGCATAATCATACCAGCGGTGGTCCCGATCGGCCATCTGGATATCGAAATACTGCCGGAATAACCGGTACTTTTTATCTTCATAGCGATACGGATAGCGGGGTAAAGGATCGATCTTCTCCTTAAAAACATCTTTGGTTAAACCTATTCCGGTGCTCACTCTGACCAGGAATTCCACCGGCTGGTCGAGGATACCACAAGAGAATAGCAGACGCGGAGCTTTTTTAGGCACAGTTAATTCATAGGTAATAAGAGTGGGAGATGGCGCGTAGAGACAGTTTTTATGCACTATTTTCAGTGGATACCAGCCCAGGGAAACATGCATGTTCTCCGGCAAACGATGATAATTAATATTATCGTTAAGCGCAGCGTTTTGTTTCAATGCTTTGTATTTGGCTTCATAATCCTGATGGCTGATATGCGCCGCCGGGCTCAAATCGATAAGATCATAAATAATGGTCTCCCGGGCAGTGATCGGCGCCAGTGACAGCGACGGTACTTTTACCCGGCGGTCATTGGGAATAATAAAAACAGCCAGGAAAAGTAAATAGAGCATAATTCCCAGGCTGATTAGCAGGAAAATATACTGCAGGACCTTACGGATTATTTTTTTGACCAGCATTGCTTCTCTTTCCGGAAAACTCCGTTAGAAAGTACGGGGTTTTTACTCTACCCTCGCAGGTATAAATTAGGACTTTTATTGGCTTGCTAATGGGGCAAAATACTTAATAATGAGATCCAGATTGTGCTTAGCCGCGGGATGCCCCGGCTCAAGCTCCAGCACTTTGCGGTAATAAGCGCTGGCAATATCCGGTTGGCGCAAATGACTATGACAATTTCCCAAGTTGAGCAGTAAATTAACTTTGGTCCGGTCGGTAAGTGACTTGGCTTTAAGGCCGGCTTGATAGACGGCGATGGCTGCCGTCCAGGATCTTTGCCCTTCATAGGCCAGGCCTAAAACATTATACAGTTCCGCGACATCTGGATTTAGCTCCAAAGCCGCGCGATATTCTTTTATCGCCGAGTTATAATCCCCTTTCCGGTACTGCACTTCTCCCAGGGCGAAATGCGCCCGCGGCGATTCCGGTGAGGTCCTGACCGTGCTCGCCCATAAAGCATGATCGTCGCGCCAATCCATATTGCGTTGAATAGTCCTGAACATATAGAAGGCCAGGAGGATGATGACCAGGATACTATTTAGCACAGCTTTTCGTCGGCTGAGGGGGACAGCGATAGCTATGGACACGCCAACCAGCGGGAGATACAAAAACCTTTCAGCCAATAATGCTTCCAGCGGTATGATATTGGATACCGGTAATAAAGCTATCAGGAACCAAAACAAACCAAAGGTTATTAGTTTTTCTTTATGGCTGATCATTAAAGCCAGGACAATAATGGCCAGACACAGGACCAAACCTTCAAAGACTAAAGGATCCCGGACATTCCTGGCAATATCCAATACATAATCAACCGTCAACACCCACGGGATGGTCAATACTTTCACATAGTAGTAAAAACTTTTGCTCATGGTGAGCATGGTGTAGCCAAGACTGCCACCCCACCAGCCACGCTGGTGCACCTGTCCCAACACTAAAGTCCGGAGCAACAAATATAAGCCGCTGATAGCCACTACCGGCAGGTATGACCACCACATATTGGCAGCCTTGTTTTTATCCACCTTTAAGATAAAATAATAATCATATAATACCAGTAGAAGTATAAAAATGATGGCTGTCTCTTTAGCCAATAAACCAAGGATAAAAAATAGCAGGGACCAATAATAGTTTTGCCTGGTATTGCGCAGGTAAGCCAGCAACGCCAGGAGCAAGAACATCGCGCACAACAAATTACTGCGTGAAGCGATCCAGGAAACGGTTTCTACTTGCGCCGGATGGATAGCAAAAATAGCCGCAGACAGCAAAGCGGCCAGGGGCAGGGACGAGAGGAACAATACCAGCCAATATACCAGTAAAACATTGATCGCATGGAGCGCGATATTTGTCAGGTGATAACCCGCTGGCCGGAGCCCCCACACCCAATGGTCCAGGGACAGGCTAAGAGCAGCCAAGGGGCGGTAGATCATGAAATCCCGGTCACCTGAAAAGGCCCGGGGGTCAGTAAAAAAAAGTGGCGTGTTCTTCAATTCCTTAATGAATTGGTTATTGACCACAAAAACTTTATCATCATAAACAAATTGGTTTAGCAGGGTATTGGCAAATACCACTCCCACTAATAAAACCAGCAGGACAGGCGGTAATAGTTCTTTCTTAAGGTTACTTAATGGCATGGGGTTATTTTACCATTCTTCCGGTAAAATCTCAATAAAAAACGGCAGGGATTTATCTCCAATCCCTGCCGTTCCATTCAGCATTCAGCATTTAGCTTTCAGCGGATTTTATTTTTCTTGTATGGTCAAGTATATCAACCGGCCCTGCCGGTTTATATCAAAGACAATACCATCGCTTAACTTAGCGGCCTCAGTGGCTTTCTCAAATTCCTTAACCGTAGTGACCGGGTGCCGGTTGATCGAACGGATCACGTCATTTTCCTGTAAACCAGCGCTTTCAGCCTTACTTCCTGCTGCCAGCTCCATGACCACTACTCCTTTTTCGGTATTATCAAGTCCCAATTTAGAGGCCATTTCCGTGGTTAAAGCTTTAACTTTGATCCCCAGCCATTCCTTAGAAACCTGGTTCCCGCCGGTAGATCCTTCTTTTTCCGGCACTGCTCCCGCGCCATCCTCTTTTAGTTCGGAAGGCATCTCTCCGATCACCAGGTCAAACATCTCCGCTTTGCTATTGCGCCATACTTTAACGCTTATTTTTTTCTTCGGCTCGGTTTGCGCCACTAGATCTTGTAACCCCATCACATCAATCACCGGTTTACCGTTAAACTCAATAATTATATCACCGCGTTTCAATCCCGCCCTTTCCGCCGGAGTGTCTTTCATCACGTTATTTAACAGGGCGCCTTTGGCTTCTTTCAAGCCAAATTGCTTAGCCACTGCTTCATCAACCGGCCTTATTTCCACTCCCAGCCAGCCGCGGGTCACCTTGCCCTTCTCGATCAGTTGGCCTAATATCGCTTTGGCCTTGTTTATAGGTGAGGCAAAGCCAACCCCCACCGAGCCGCCGGTAGGAGTATAGATAGCGGTATTAATACCGATCACTTCCCCGCTGATATTGATCAATGGCCCGCCGCTGTTCCCCTGGTTAATAGCCGCGTCAGTCTGGATCATTTCCCGGTATTGAGAACCTTCGATGATCAGTGATTGCCTCCTGGCGCTGATAATACCTACGGTCACGGTCTGTTCCAAACCAAAAGGAGAACCGATCGCCATGGACCAGTCGCCTACCCTGATCTTATCAGAATCACCCAGCATGGCCGCCGGTAACTTGCTAGCCGGTATCTTTATGACCGCCAGATCAGTCTTAGGGTCCTGGCCAATGACTTTACCCTTAAATTTCCGTTCATCACTTAAAGTTACTTCTATTTCCGTGGCTCCGCCGATAACATGGTTATTGGTCAAAATATAGCCGTCGGGGCTGATAATAACTCCGCTGCCAGTACCGCTCATTTTACGCTCTAAATATTTTTTTTGTTGTTTTGGACGTTCCTGCCCAGGCACCTGCTGGTTGAAAAAGTCATCAAATAAATTATCAAACGGGTTGCCAAAGAAAAATTCATTGGGCCGGTACTCCTGTTTGATGATCTGGGTCGTCGAAATATTCACGACAGTAGGCTTAAGCTGATCAGCAATGGACACAAAAGCATCTTGCAGGTTCATTACCGTCTGGGGTACCTTGATCTCAGGTTTTATGGTAGGCCCTAAATTAATAGGTTGGTTACTGGAACACCAGAGGGAATTTAAACTATGCCCAAAAAACGCTCCCGCGCCGACCAGGAAAATAAACAAGAAAACCATAATAATAAATTTTATTTTTGCTTTTCTGTCCATATTGGACCTCCTTTAAATAAAGTAAAAAATAATACAGTCAGTGCAAAGAGCAGTTGCCAGTAAGAACAAAAAGCAGTTAACTGCCTTTCGTCCAGACTGCTCTTCGTTTTGACTGCCTTTTGCTTTGACTGGCTCACTTTTATCTATTAGACTATCTGCATCCAAAAAAGTTCCATAAAAAATGTATTCTTACAGCAAACCTCTCAATATAATTCCGCCGGCGACCGCCGCCAGCACACTGACCACTACTGAAACAGTAGAATACGTTTCCCGGCTGAAGTAACGCACCAGGAAGACGATCGGAGTAAAAACATACCAGTACCCGGGAGCACTGACTAAAGTCATGACCAGGATTCTTTCCAGTATCCCATAATATTTAAACTTGGGCGGTATTTCCACCTGCGGCAGCTTTTTGACCAGTTTTTCCACATAAGGTATCAGGATCGAGCCGCCAAAACCTATCCCCACCAGGAAAGTCAGGTAGATGATCGGTTTATCCTGGCTATACCAGTAAAACCAGGCCTCCTGGCTAACTGTATATTTCATCAAACTGACCGGCAATAAAAACACGGTACTGATAAAAGCGATATGCAGGACTTGATCGAGCAGAAAAAGCCATATCGTGTCACGGCTGTTTTTCCGGTTATAGATGATCTTCAATAAGTCCTGCAGACCATGGGAAACAAATAAAAATAAAAGGAATAGCCAGAAATCCGGCCGGCCCCAGAGAGGCCACAGCAAGAGAGCGCTGGTAGCCGCAAAAATGCCGCTGTGCAGTAATGAGCCCCAAGAATATTTAGTTTTTAAAAAATAAATCTCATTAGTCTGAAGAGGAAAATCAGCAATAAAATGTGCCAATAATAAGCGCCAGAAAACGAACATCTTAGTTGTCTCCTAAAGCTTTCTGCCCTTCAGGGCATAGAGTTTTACCGGTTTTTCCTTACCTCGTATCGGGACTTCGCTAAGTTCCTGCACCTCCACTATATCTTTTACTTCCTGGTAGGTGCTCTCGCTGATCAAGATATCAGTATGAAATTCTTTATTCAGACTTTCCATGCGCGAAGTCAGGTTTACAGTATCGCCGATAACCGTATATTCGGTTTTATGTTCAGAACCGATATTCCCGGCCACAACTTCCCCGGTATGGACCGCAATGCCAATACACAATGGCTCTTTCCCTTCCTGCTGGCGTTCAATATTGAACTTGGCCAGTTGCTCTCGCATCTCCAGGGCGGTCAGGACCGCTCTCCTGGCATCATCTTCATGGGGCATGGCATCACCAAACACAGCCAGGATCGCGTCGCCGATAAACTTATCCAGCCGGCCTTCATACTTGACTACCACATCCACCATGATATTAAAATAACGATTAAGGAAATCAACCACTTCCTCTGGTTCGACTTTTTCACTGATACTGGTAAAACTGCGGATATCAGACAGTAGGATAGTGGCTTTTTTACGTTCCCCGTCCAATTGGAGCCGGCCATCAAGGATCGCTTCGGCTACTTGCTTAGTCACATACCGGCCAAAAGTGTTCCTGATCCGGTCCCGGTCCTTTAGTCCTTTAACCATGTCGTTGAAGGAATACGCCAGGTCCTGTAATTCATCATGGGTCTTGATACTAACTTGGGTATCCAAGTTCCCTTTTCCTATCCGCTGGGCTGCTTCAGCCAGTTTATTGACCGGGCGCACCATCAAAGTCACCATCACTATAGTGATCAGGATTCCTAATCCCAACATCGCACCGGTAATATATATTATTTTTTCTCTTTTTTCAGCCAAAGCGGCAGTAATGCTATTTTGTGAAAAACCAATGCGCACTGTCCCGGCCTTAATATTTTTCCCGACCATGATCGGCACTGCGATATCAAAGAGCTGTTCGTTCTTCAGCCAGAAAGGCTGGGTAATAGTAACCAAGGTCCCAGCGGCCCGTTTACCTTCCTCGCTTATATCCTGTTGCCCGATCTTTTCTTTTTTATTGTGGGAAATGATCCGTCCTTGGTCATCCAGGACCATAGCATATAGGATCGCTTGCTCCTTGATCATTTCCTGGACATTAAAATATAACTGGAAGTCGTCTGCTTCCGGGAATAAAGCCTCACGTACGCTGCGGGCAAAAAATTCCGCCCTGATCTCCATTTCCTTGACCAGTGACTGCTGAGTCTGCTGCAGGATCAAAGTAGCCATGATCCACATTACCGTAATAATGATCAGCGAAACAATAGCGCTGAATTTTAACGCTATCCGGCTTACACCAAATTTCACATTAAACTCCTTCTATCTAATCACCCCTATTTTAAACTTACTTTTCGCGCCGCCCTGGTCGATCACACAGATATATCCGCCGCTTTCCACTTTTTTACCGTCGCCATTGGCACCGTCCCACTCCAGGGAATTTATTCCCGTAACCCCGGCGACAGTCCAATCCTTGACCAGCTCGCCGATCAAACTATAAATAGCCACTTTCACCTCCCGGCTGCCGTCACAATAGAATTTAATCGTGGTTTTTCCGGTACTATTATTGAAAGGATTGGGATAATTATAGACATCGCCCTTGCCTTTGCCGGGTGACCACCTGGTCTCTGCCTTCAAAGCATACATATCATTTAAAGTAACAGCATTAATATCATTGCCATAAGCCCCGCCAAAAAGGATCATTTGCCGGTGGATCGTATCATACACGCCGCTGGCATTACGACGGGACAGAGGGATGTCTGGTCCGGGAGCTACCAGGGCCCAGAGCCCAGTAACAAAATCAAATGTATAGCTCGTATTGTAGAAAGCTTCGGTTAAGGTCAAGGGAGCCCAACCACTGGTGACCACTATCTGGTCAGCATTGGGATCATAGGCCATAACATGCGCGGTTCTGGCCAGGTCAGCGCCTGGGTCATTACCAGGAAATACCTGGGTCCAGCGCTGGCTGGTCAAGCTGGCGGCAGCTAAAGACAGGACCCACAATTCATCAGTCGGCTCATTATTGGTCTTTACGCCGCCAAAGATCACCATTCTTTTGCGCACCGGGTCATATATCGCTGTCGCTTGCCACCGCGCCGGCGCTTCATAGCCCAAGTTAGCTTTGGACCATTGGGCCGGAGTCACGCTCAGGTCTAAAATATAGGTATCATTCAAGACGATCTGGTCCACATCCCTGCCTCCATAAATGATCATCCGGTTGAATTGAGGATCAAAAACAGCTGAATGAGCGCTCCTGGCTGCCGGAATATCAGTTCCGGTAGTAGGTAATACCTCCCAGGTATTATTCACCAGATCAAAGGAGTAGACCGTATTGGTTACCAGGTCATTATAATGGCTGCCCACATTACCGCCAAAAACCAGGATCCGGTCAGTGGTACTATCCAATACTGCGGAATGGCCGAAGCGCTTCACGGTATCTGAACTAGCTACAATTATCGTGGTTTTATCCGCGCTGTCCAGGTTGATCCGGTAAATATTGGCATCGGCGAGCAAAGAGTCACCTAATACATACAGGCTCCCGTCCGTACCATTGAAAACACAGGTATGGCCGGAGATATACGGGGCATCATTTACTTCTATTTTTTCCCAGGTGCCAGCGCCTGCCACAGCAACCAATAATACTAAAACAGGTAACATGATACTTATTCTAATAAAATATTTCATTTTAACCTCTGCCATATTTTTTTAATCCGCGTAGCCAAGACATCTTGAGCCACTCAGAATGTCTTTCTATTTTCCGCTGATCTTTTCCAAAACACTTTGCGCTTTGGTCACCAGTTTAGCCGCATTCTCATTAGTAGGATCAATAGCCAACAGTTCATTACAGGCCATGACCGTTTCCTGGTATTGTCCTTTCAAGTACAGGTCCGCTGCCCGGTAATACATCTGGTTGATCTTCTTTTCATCTATTTTCTTGGAAACCTGCGCCGGTTTTTCTTCCTGTTTGATCTTATCCAGATAATTCCGGGCAGAGGTATTAGACGGGTCCAAACGCAAGACTTGCCAAAATTCCTTGACAGCATTGGTCTTGTCGCCGCTCTTGTATGATCCTTCGGCCTTATCATAATGCTCCCTGATCAAAGCCCGGACGGTCAGTTGAGTATCGCTGATCCTTTTATTAGCGGTTAAATGATCCGGATTTATCTTTAGCACTTTCTGGTATTCTTTAATGGCTTCAGCGTATAATCCCTGTTCGGCAAATCCATCGCCTGATTTGATCAAGGCATTCACGCTCACTATGGTCTTCTCTTTTTCGCGTTCCTCTAAAATAGCCTGGTCTTCTTTTACTAATTTAGCATCTATCTTGGCGATATATTCTCTCGCCCGTTCATTACCCGGGTCCAGTTTAGCCACTTCTTTCCATTGTTCCATTGAATCTACCAGTTTACCCTCCTCAAACAGCACATAAGCTTTACTCAGGTATTGCTCTACCAGCTTCCGGTTCACGAAAGATTCCAGTTCCGCGTTGACCCGGTTCACTTTCTCCTGGATCACGGTATTTTGCGGGTCCCAGACCAGGGCCTTTTCCCATTCGGTCAGAGCCATGGCATATTTTTTATTAGTATACAGTTCAGTACCAGACTGGTCTAAGGCGGTTACTTTTTCCTTGATCGCTTGCGGGCTGTATTGGGCTTCACCAATATAACCGAAGCGATACCCAACGCTGATCCTATGGCTCAATCCCAAGTCATGGGGAACCGCGGCATAGTCAAAGCTGAAACTGGCATAATTAACTCCCAGGCCAAAAGTCAGGTAATTATTGATATCCTTACCTAGCCGCAGCGCCATATTTTTGCCATACCAATATTCCACGCCAAAATGATTTTTCGCGGTTAAAAAACTGGAATAGTCCACATCTAAAGCGAGGATCAACTTATCTTCCCAGGAAGTGGCCGCTGGTTCCAGCCTGTACGCTACCCCGAATTTCGAATAGAGCGGATACTTATCAGCTTCAGTTTGTAATTTTGGCGCCGGAGCCATCAGGTTCTGGAAATTAGCGCCGACTGACAGCTGGTTCCCGAGAAACCGGTACAGCACTCCGGCATCAATGCCAAAAGCGGAACCAGAATATATATCTACCGTCTTTTTTACTGATTTTATAGTAGTACCAACCGATAAACGATTGGAAAGATTATAACCATAAGACATAAGAAAAGCCCGGTCATTAATAGAAAAATCCGTCGCCTCGCTATCGATCGTTGCTCTTTTCTCAAATTCACCGCTGGTCATATTGATCAAAGCCGCGCCAAAGGTTCCCTTTTTTTCCAGGGGATGGGCATAACCGATAAAATTATAATTAGTATCTTCCCACAAGGGGCAATAAAAAGTATTAAGTTCATATTTTAACAGCTGGGTCAAACCCGCGGGATTATAATAAATTGCGGTTACATCATCACTGATCGCCGCGAAACAATTACCCATGCCCAGCGCCCTGGCGCTTTGGCCTAAATGCAGGAAGCTGCCGGGCTGTCCGCCGCTTGAAGCTTTTCCCCAAACGATCATTGGTAAAAATATGATCGATAAGATGAGGACTGGGATAATACGTGTTTTACGATACATGATCTACCGCCTTTTTTCGCATTTTAAGATAAAACTGTTTCCTTGTCAAGGGACTAATTCTCCAGTATCTTTTGGGCTGGCAGGGTAAAAATAAAGCGGCTGCCTTGGCGCGGTTCACTTTCTACTTTGATCGCTCCGCCGTGTCCTTCAATGATCCTTTTCACCAGCGGCAATCCCAGTCCCATTCCTTCAGTCTGGCCGGTAAAACTTTCTTCGATCTGGTAAAACAACTGGAATATCTTGCCATATTCTTCAGGCGGGATACCTGGCCCGTTATCACTGATGGTGAATTCTATCATCTCCCCGGGTAGTCTACGGCTGCTGATCTTCACGATCTTGTCCTTTTGCTCGTTGAATTTGATAGCATTATCGATCAGGTTAAAAAAAACTTCCTTGATCTTTTCCTCATCAGCGTAAAGGCTGGTGATGGCGTTAGCGGAAGCGTCAATTTCCAGTCTGACGCCTTGCTGAAAAACCTCTTTATGGAAATGGCCGAATATGTCCCTGATTATTCCTTTCAAGTCAACAACTTTCCGGTCCAACTCCAGCACGTCTCCCTCCACTAAAGTATAAGCCAGGAGTTTATTGACCAGGCTAGCCAGTTGATGACCTTGCCGGTCAATATCCTGGAGCGCCGTGCCTTGGAAATCAGAGAGGGTTTTTTTTGTTTTCTGGTCCAGTAAAAGAATGGCTGAATAGCCTAGAATACTGGTTAAAGGTGTTCTTAATTTATGCGAGATCACGGATAAAAAGTTTTGTTTAAGCAGGCTTTCCTTCTTAGCCTCCGTGACATCCCGTAACAAGATGATATAGCCCAGTACTTGTTTTTGTTCGTCATTGATCCTGGTCGCGGCGCACGCCAGGAAATATTTTTTCCCCTCGCGCCGTTTCATTTCGTAACTGGCGGATCGACCGATGAGTTCCTGTAAGGGAACGGAAAAATCATAGTTCCCTCTCACTATATCCAGGAAATGGTGTTTGAGCAACTGGTCTCTTTCTACAGCCAAGAGTCGCGCCGCGGATTCATTTAACATCAGCACCTGGTAATTAGCATCAGTCACGATAGCCCCATCGCTCATACCTTTAAAGACTGCTTCTATCTCTTCTTTTTTCTCCCTTACTTCTTGGAAAAGCCGGGCATTCTCTATAGCTACAGCGGCTTGGGCGGCCAGGGCTTCCAGTATTTGCTGGTCTTCCGCGTTAAAGATCCCGTTATCTTTTTTATTAATAACTTCCATGACCCCGCTTATTTTGTCTTTGAAGATCAGCGGCACACACATCATGGACCTGGTTTTAAAATTGGATCTGGTATCGGCCCGGGAACTCCAACGGCTGTCTTTTTCGACATCATTGACGATGAGCGCTTTTCTTTCCTGGGCCACCCAGCCGGCGATACCCTCCCCGACTTTTAGCCTGATCTTTTTTACCTGTTCACCCTTCTCTCCCAGGGCAATATCAAAGACCAATTCATTAGTTGCCGGGTCCAACAGCATCAAGCTTCCGGCTTCCGCTCTGGCCACTACCGCTGACTGTTCAACAATAATAGTCAATAATCTATCCAGATCCAGGGTGGAATTCAGGATCTTGTTTATCTCTAGTAACTGCGCCAAATCTCGGGCTTCCATAAAACCTCTTATTTTTTGGATATTGCGGTATTTAATCGCGGCCAACAGTCAAGACAAAAGGAAGGATACTTAATATCGATCTCGTGCAGGTTGCGGGCATGATACATCAGGCACTTCTTGTCCTGACAAAGTCCAAGACCCAAGAGCAAGGCTATTTCCCGCAAGATCAATTTTAGGACACGAGCCTGAAAGACCGCATCATTGGCTGGCAACTTATAGAACTCGGGGCGCAAACGAGTCAGGGCTACGGCGCCCATCCTCCTGTTAACATCATCACGATTGTAGATAAAATCATCTTCTGATTCAGAAATATCAGCGTCAACCAGCCCGATCAAATACTTTTGCTGGTCCTTGTTCAGTAAATGGGAGAGACGAGACAACACAAAAGCCGGGGTAGTTTTTTCCGGCAAGATCAGGGCGGCATGGATCTCTACCGCCACGTCATTAGTTTTCAGTTTTTCCCTTATTTGCGCGGCCAATAAAGCGACCAATGCTTCTGGAATTTGTCCTATAGGGGCAAGGCCAATTCTGATCATAACACCTGCAAGTTTTACGCATTCTTTGGATTTAGCGCTTCTACCAGTACGTCAGCTAGCTTATCAACCAGGACAAATCTTATCTTTTCTCTTATTTCCTGCGGTATATCTTCCAGGTCTCCTTCATTCTTCTTAGGTAACACGACTGTTTTAATGCCAGCCAGGTGCGCAGCCAGCACTTTTTCTTTTATTCCGCCTATCGGCAGGACCTCTCCGCGCAGGGTTATTTCCCCGGTCATGGCCAGGTCATGCTTCACTGCCCGGTCAGTCAACAAGGAAACCAGCGATGTAGCCATGGTAACCCCGGCCGATGGACCGTCCTTAGGTATAGCTCCGGCTGGTACGTGTACATGGATATCCATAGTCTCAAAGAAATCCTCAGCGATATTCAGTTCCTGGGCATGAGACCGAATATAGCTCAAGGCCGCCTGGGCTGATTCTTTCATCACATCCCCCAGCTGTCCGGTCAAGGTCAAGCCCTTATTGCCGCGCATTTTGGATGATTCAATGAACAGGATCTCCCCGCCCATTGGAGTCCAAGCCATGCCCGTCGCCACGCCGATCGCGTCCTTTTTCTCGGCTACTTCAGGAATGAATTTTTGCGGGCCCAGGAATTCCTGTATATTCTGGTCGGTAACGACAACTTTACTCGTAATGCCTTCTGCCACTTTAGTGGCCACTTTACGGCAGACAGAAGCAATTTCCCGCTCTAAATTACGCAGGCCGGCTTCTTTAGAATAACTGGTAATGATCTTCAAAACTCCCGCTACGGTAAATTCAATATTGGCCTCAGTCAGCCCGTGTTCCTTGGTTTGCCGGGGGATCAGGTACTTCTGGGTGATCAATAATTTCTCATTCTGGGTATAGCCGGGCAGTTCCAGCACTTCCATGCGGTCCCGTAAAGCCGGAGGCACAGGATCGAGAATATTGCCGGTAGCAATAAAAATGACCCGCGACAGGTCAAAAGGCACGTCCAGGTAATGGTCTGAAAAAGTGTTATTTTGCTCAGGATCCAGCACTTCCAAGAGCGCGCTGGCCGGATCGCCGCGAAAATCTTCACCGATCTTATCTATCTCATCCAGCATAAATACCGGGTTATTGCTTTCTGCCCGGCGGATTCCCTGGATGATCCGTCCCGGCAGGCTGCCGACATAGGTGCGGCGATGCCCGCGGATCTCAGCTTCATCCCTGATCCCGCCCAGTGAAATGCGCATGAACTTCCTACCCAAAGCGCGGGCAATTGACCGCCCTAAAGAGGTTTTCCCGGTGCCTGGGGGACCAATGAAACATAAGATCGGACCCTTAGCTTCGGGACGCAATTTCCTGACAGCCAGGTATTCCAGGATCCGTTGTTTCACTTTTTCCAGGTCATAGTGGTCTTCATCCAGGATCTGCCTGGCTTTGGTAATATCCAGCATGTCTGCCGTGGCTTTGCTCCAGGGCAAACCTGTCAGCCAATCTAAATAGGTACGGCTGACGGTATATTCGGCCGCGGCAAACGGCATTTTCATCAACCGCAGTAACTCACGCTCAGCTTCCTTTTCCACTTCCGGCGGCATTTTCGCTTCTTTGATCTTGATCTTCAGCTCATTCAATTCTACGGTTTTCTCATCGCCTTCACCCAGTTCCCGCTGGATCGCTTCCATCTGTTTACGCAAGAAAAATTCTTTTTGGGTACGGTCCACTTCGGTCCGCACCTGCGTTTGGATCTTACTACCTAATTCCAGGACCGCCAATTCTTCGGTCAAATAGAGAGTCAGGCGCTGCAATCTTATCTTAATATCGATCGTTTCCAATAACTCCTGTTTGATCCTGATATCCAGGGTCAGGTTGGAGGAGATAAAATCGCTCAATTTATTAGGTGATTCAATGTTCATTGCCGCAATATAAACTTCTTCGCTCAAATAAGGAGCCAGGTTCACCAGTTTCTGGAACAGGGACAGGACATTGCGCATCATCGCCTGCACTTCCAGGCTTCGCTCTTCCACCTCTTCCAGCACCTCTATCCGTCCTTTAAGGTACGGTTCTGCCTGCACAATGCCTTTTAGCTTGGCCCGGCTTAATCCCTGCACGATCAGGCGCAGTGAGCCGTCAGGGAACTTCAACATTTTCAGGATCAGCACCACCGTACCCATATCAAACAGGTCAGTGACTTGCGGGTCTTCGGCGTTGGCGTCTTTCTGGGAAAAAAGGGCGATAACCTTATCCTTGACTAAAGCATCTTCCACCAGCTTGATCGATTTCTCCCGGCCGATGATTATCGGGCTCACGACAAAAGGGTAAAAAACCGTATCCCTAACCGGTAAGATCGGCACTTCTGTGGGCAAGTCTATTCTAACTTTTTCTTCATACATACGGGCTCCTCGTCTGGATTAAGTTATTTTTTCCTGGGTACGGTTATCTCAATAAATCCGTTCGCGCATTTTACTTTAATTTTAGCAGTATTGATACCAGCCGGCAGCGGCACGATCCTTTCAAAAACACCATAATGTATTTCCATTTGATGGTAATTGGTCTTGACAACTGAGCGGGTTTCCCGGCGCCTACCGCGGATTAATAAAACATTGTTATTTACTTCCACCGTGAAATCCTTGCGCCGGATCCCGGGGACTTCCAGGCAGACCGTGATATTCCGGGGAGTTTCATAGACATCGCACGGCGGACACCAGGTTTGCCGGCAGCTCATGCGGGGAGGAGTTTTACCTTTCAGCAATTGGTTAAAGAATTTATTCATTTCATAAGAAAGCACGCTGAAATTACTGAATAGATCCTCTTTGGGACTACTCATTTTTTCTTCTCCTTACCCATTATTTTAATTTCCCTTTTAATTTTCTTCCCGGTGAACATTTGCTGGATCACTTCATAAACCAGTCGCGGCTGGCGCATATTCAAGCCATTGATTATGGTTTTGTCCTGGGCGACCATACCCCACCATTCTTCATTCATATTCATATTGCTTTCCGCTTTTATATCTTTCCAATAGGCGCCATTGGACCAGCAGGCATCAGTATCTTGTTCGGTCAAACTGCCGCCTTCGCGTTTCCACCATTCATCGCACCACTCAAAAAGGAAACCGCCCAGGGAATTACCAAAACCCAGGCCGCCCATGGCATTTTCCGCTATTTCTTTCCACTGGCTTTTGACAAAATCAGCCTGGACCTGCTGGTCTTCGCACTTTTTATAAGCATCATAAGCGTCACAGCCGAATTCAAGCATGAGCACCGGTTTTTTCCATTCCCGGTCAGTTTCCCGCCAGAAATTACCGAAGCTTTTACCACGGTAGCAGACTGATCCCAATACATCGATATGAGAATTGTATTGCGCGGCCACAGAGACCGTGGCCAGGTCCCCGTTACCTAAAACTACCAGGTGATCAGGATCGA
This sequence comes from bacterium, assembly GCA_028712365.1. Classification (GTDB taxonomy): domain Bacteria; phylum CAYTYR01; class UBA6262; order UBA6262; family UBA6262; genus UBA6262. The sequence continues at coordinate 23,946 of JAQTQE010000001.1, read as the reverse complement.
GCTGTTTGATCTTGCCAGCCAGTTTATTGACAAAAGAATAGTAGATCTTGGCTTGAGCGATCTTTTTCTTATAGGGATCACTGATCCTTTCCAGTTCCGGGCTGGTCCAGTAATTAATTTTCTGGGGTCCGAAAGAATAATTATTTTCATTGCCCAGGACCCACATGAGCAGGCCTGGTGTATCTTTATATGCCCTGACCATGTCCAACACTTCTTTGGTCACTAGTTCCTGGAATTGGGGATTGGCATAATCTGCCTGCCACCAATCCAGCCAGTGACCCATGATAGTGCTGATCTCAAAGTTCTTATACAGATCGGTGATCACCCTTTTGGTCTGGTAGATATTTTCTCCCGGCTGGTAAAAACGGACCGTATTAATACCGGCTTCTTTCATCATCTGCCCGTCCAATAACCAGGGCCGGTTCTGATCACCGCAGAAATTATAATCAGCATTGCCGCCGATCGGCACAGGATGATAACAAACCCCGCGAATAAAATATAATTGCCCGTTAACCAGGAGCTGGTACTGTCCCATCACGTTTTTCGCGATCTCCACCTTGCTCCGCGCCCACGCCGACGTAACGTTGAAAATGATTAACATCAACACACAATAAAAATAAATTATTCGTTTCACCCCGTTAGACCTCCATTATATAATTTCAATATATCTGTAATGTTATTCTTAAATTCCCCCAGACCGCTCAGGTCTAACGGGGTTCATTTCTCCCCCGGTAAACAAATGGATTATAATTCATTCCTCTTAAATAGATCCTTGACCATGCCCAGTAACACTTCCGGCGAAAAAGGTTTCATAATTATATAATCAACTCCCAAAGCCCGGCATTGTTCTTCCAGTTCCCGGACATTGGACGCAGTAAAAATAATGACCGGGATCTTAGCTGTCTCCGGATCCGCTTTCAATTGCTTGGCTACCTCATACCCATTGAGATCCGGCATGACAATATCCAGCAGGATCAGGTCTGGTTTCTCTTCTTTTACTTTTTCCAGAGCTTGCATGCCGCCATAGGCCGTGACCACATTAAAGCCATTGGCTTCCATTCTTGATTTTAAGAGGATCCGCACATGAGGTTCATCATCCACTACTAATATTTTTTTATTAAAAGCCACTTTCCCTCCGTTATCCTAATTTATTCTTGGCCAGACGCAGTAATGCTAACGCTTCATTACCATCTTCCGGATATACGACTATGGCAAAAGACAGATTATCGATATTGACTTGTTTCCCCCGGATTAGCTCCCATATCCGTTGCTGCAGGGAAACAGCCCCCGGCCGGGCCGACCGCACCAATACCGCGACCAAGGTACGGCCTTCAAAACGCAGCACCAAATCATCCGCCCGCCTGACCGTATACCTGGCTGCCGCTTCCACCGCGTCCAGGCTCGATCCCCCCTCCTGGTCTGGCCCGGCTTTCAGCCCGATCAGGACCAACGCCAGGTTTTCATATTCTTTTTTGGCTTTATCCAATTGTTCCCTGAAAAGATCATAAAACACCGTATCCGCCGATAATTTAGGCAAGGTAAAAATGAACTTGCTGCCTTTACCCGGTTCGCTTTGAACACGGATAGTTCCGCCATGCATTTCGATCAGGCTTTTGCTGATCGGCAAGCCCAGCCCGGTACCGCGATAGCCTGGTCCTGCGGTCCGGTTGATCTGTTCGAACCGGTCAAATATTTTATGGAAATTCTCTGCGGATATGCCCCGGCCATGGTCTTCCACCATGATCTCGATCTCTCCGCCTTTGTCCATCAGGAAGATATCAACCTTACCCTGGTCAATCGAGAATTTTATAGCATTATCGATCAGGTTGCTAAGGACCTGTTTGATCCGATCTTCATCAAAGTATAAAGAAAAACCAGGCATGCCCAGGTGCATTTCCAGAGCGATCTGCCGGTCACGGCCCTCCACTTCCAGATTCTTAACTACGGCTTTGATCACCGGCACAATATCATGCTCTGTTTTATTCAAACTAACTTTGCCTGCTTCGATCTTCGAAATATCCAGCAAGTCATTGATGATCCGGGTCAACCGGTCGATTTCATCCGTGGCAATGTTCAGGAACTCTTTCTGTCCGGGATTGACCTCACCCTTGATCCCTTCCATTATCTGGGAAATGGATTCACGGATACAGGTGATCGGGGTTCTTAATTCATGGGATACCGTGGAAATAAATTCGGTTTTAAGCCGCTCTATTTCTTTTTGCCTGGTCACATCCCGAAAAGCTAAAGACAAACCAATGATCTTTTTCCCTTCTTTAAAAACAGGAGCTATATCAAAATGCAGGATCCGGTTAGGATTTTCGCTTATTTTCACTTCTTTACTGGTAAATTTGCTCTTTTCCCATGACTCTACGAGCTTCAGGTCCAAACCCAGGTCAGTCAGCATCTCCAGGATCTTATTCCTATCCCACTTTTCATCTTTCACTCCCAAGAGCCGCTGGGACATCTCATTATGGATGGCGATTTCGCCGTTTTCATCCAGCATGATCACGCCTTCATTTAACGATTCAACCAGCACCGAGATCTTTTCATTCCATTCTAAAAGTTTCCCTTGCATTACTTCCATTTCTTTCCTGTTTTCCTCGAAATCTTCCAACAGCGAAAGCATTACTTCCCTGGACTCCTTAGCTTCCTGTAAAGCTTGTTCCAGGTTTTTGGTCCTTTCCCTGATCTTTTCTTCCAGGGACGAACTATAGTGTTCCAGGGCTGACTTGGAATTATTAAGTTCTTCGATCATCTGCAGGTTTTCCCGCAGGTCGGTCCCAACCAGGATCATTCCGTCAATTTCATTTTTCTTGTCCCTGACCATGGTGCAGGAAAGGCTGACCGGGATAGGCACCAGGGTCTTGGTACGGTATTTCACAACCACATTACTGGTCGGATTCCGTCTGGTCTTGGCCAGCAAGTCAGTCAGTATTTCGACGCTTTCCCCTTCCTGGAATAATATATCCACGGTTTTATTGGTCAGCTCTTCCCGGGTATAGCCCAGGAGTTTCAGGGTTATATTGTTCACTTCCCGGATAGTCCCGTCATTATGCAGAACTACCAGTGAATCGCTCATATTGTTAATAATATTCTCAAAAAACAACTTCCGGTCGGTTATTTCCTGGTGGGCGGTTTTCAGGTCAGTGATCATCCAATTGAAAGACTGGGCCAATTCTTCGATCTCATCACCGGTCTTGATATTAGGCCGGTAATTCAGGTCCCCAGTGGAAGCCCGTTGCATCGCCTGCTGTAGTTGCGCGATCGAATCAACTATCCGTCGGCTAAAAAATATATTGAAAGGTATCAGCACTAGAAGCAATCCTACGGCCAAAGCGAATTGCCAGGCGAACATTTGCCTGATCGGGGCGTAAGCGATAGCGGTTTCCTGGGATAAGCAGATTATCCACTGCAGGTTATTGGCCTGCAGTATCTCATTTTTTACGACCGCGTAAGTAATGATAGCGCTGTGATTGTTAATATCTGAACCGACAACCCAGGATTTTGCTCCGGAGACGATCAGTTCTTTCACCTCCTTATTAAAAGCGATCCCGGATACCCGTCTTCTTAAGTCCCTGATCATAATATTTCCGGCCTGGTCAGTCAATACCGCGATACTGCCGGGAATATTGTTCAGTGTTTCCATACCCTCCAGTTCATGTTTGATATTAAAAACTTCTTTCAGTACGCCAATAGTATTGCCACGGGCATCACGGATAGGCAAACAGATCGGGATCGACCAGGTTTGGCTCGATTCATCAAATTCGATCTGGCCGACATAAGGTATACCGGTGTCATTATTAAATGTTTTTTGCCACCAGCCTTCATCAGCCTGGTAAAAATCCGTGGTTTTACCCGAAGCAGCTACCAGTCCGCCGTACCGGTCAGTAATGAAAACCTCACTGGCCTTTTCCATTATATCGTCATATCTTTTCAAATGGATGCCAACTGGGGAATCAGTATATTTTTTTACTATTGGCGCTCCCGGGGCCGCAGTCAGCCATTGCCGGTCCTGGGCGGTAAAATAGCGTTGCCGGTCAGGTATATTGCCATAAGCCGCGTTAGCCTGTTGGAGAGGACTTACAAAATTATAACTATGCGCCAATTCTGACAAGGCACCCGCTTCTTCCTTGATTTCTTTGGCCATATTGCTGGCAATGATCAGGGCGCGGCCATTCAGTTCTTCAGCAATAGTCTGTTTGCGGATCGAAGAAACAGAGTAATACGTATAGACACTGACACTGGCCAGGATCACGCAAGTCAGCATTAAGTTATTCACTAGCATTTTTTCTCTGATACTGACCATTCTCATAGGATTTGTCCGTCTCTGTTTTTAGCCAGTTCCTGTTTTAATGCCTCGACCTGTTCTTTCAATCCAATGATCCTTTTTTCGCGGTCGATCGTAGTCCGGTGCAGTAACTGCATTTCCTCGATCTTCTGGCGCAGTTCTTTCCTGGAGTTGTCCAGTTCTTCAATGATCTTACCGGTTTTGGAAAATTCCCTGATCGCGCTGAGGGTCCCGCTAACCTGGCCCCTTTTATCCTTCAACAAAACCACATCAGCCAGTACCTGTGTTCCTTGACGACTGTGAAAAGACAATTCTTTGATCGTGCCCTGGACAAATACCCTTTCAAATTCCTGGGCAAAAGCCGGGCGGTCATCCAGCGATACTATGTTCTTGATATCCTTGTTTAATATATCTTCCTGGTTCAATCCGGTTTCTTCCAAGATCCGTTTATTGCAGAAAAGCACTTTGCCTTTGACATCGGTCCTGATGATCCCTTCAGGTATGGTCTGTACCAGCAGGTCCAGGTCTTGCTTTTGTTGTTCCAGTTGGTCATTGGTCAACCGCAATTCATTTTCCATCGCTTGCAATTCCTGGTTTGTCGCCTGCAGTTGTTGATTAGCTGCGGCCTCTGAGATATGGGCATTCTGCAGTTCCTGGTTAAACTCCTGGTAATGCCTGATAATGGCCTGTTTTAGCCAGAGCAGAAAGATAGACACTCCCAAGGTCACTACAATGATCGTCGATAAACGTGACAACCAGAGCCCCTTGATCACAAATATTTCGGTTTTCAAAACTTCGAAAACCAGCAATAAAATCAAAACAAGTAGAGTAGATGGCAGCACCGGCAAACTGATTTTATTATTATCCATGGGCTTTTTGCTCCAGGTCCTTCACTTTTTTCTTCAGTTCGATGATTCGTTTTTCCCGTTCCATCGTCACCTTATTGAACCGGTCCAGTTCGTTCATCCGTTTTTGCAGTTCGGCATTCATCCTGGTGCGTTCAGTGACATCACGAGCCATGGCCAGGATACCCTGCGGCCGATTGTCCGCATCGCGCAAAAAATTAAAGACGATCTCCGCGATAACTATGGAACCGTTCTTATGATTCAATTCTATTTCCAGGGCCCGCGACCGGGAGATATCTTTCATTCCTGCTTTTTCACGAGCCAATTCTTCGGCAAATACTTTTTGGGCAAGTTCATAGGACCGCGGCGTAAAAGTTTCGGCCATAGATCTTTTCATAGCTTCGTCTACAGTATAGCCCACCAAGCGTGTGATCGAAGGGCTGATATATGTCGGATTCATCTCCAGATCCACTGTCCAAATGACATCTGTCGCATTCTCCGCGAGCAACCGGTAACGGTTTTCGCTTACCCGTAAGGCTTCCTCCGCCCTCTTGCGCTCAGTTATATCACTGGCAAATACGAACATGCAGTCAGTTTCTCGAAGATAGGTAACGCTGATCCAAACATCTATAATTGACCCGTCTTGGCGTTTGTGTTTGGTTTCAAACCGGTCATTGCCGGTTTCCATTATCTTGCTAATATGAGCTTGCACTTCTGCCGGCTTTTCAGTAACCTCCAAGTCGAATATTTTCATTTTAAGCAGTTCAGCCTGGCTATAACCTATCATCTTACAATAAGAATCATTCACCTCAATAATATTGCCCTGGAGGTCTGTCATCCAGAATCCGTCAATGGACGTTTCAATTACCGCTTTATATCTCTGTTCCTGTTTTTTACGCTCAGTGATATCAAATATTGCCCCATCCAGCCATAACAAAGCACCTTTATCATCATATATTCCCTGTCCTTTTTCAGTTACCCAGCGAATGGTACCGTCCCGGTGCAAGAGACGGTAATCTAAGGCGTAAGGGTCCCTCGTCTTGATCTTTTGCTGGATCAAGTCATATACCATATCGCGGTCATCAGGATAAATGATACTGTTATAAGTACGTTCTTTATTATCGATAAAATCAGCAGCCGGATATCCGGACAAAGCCTCGATAGTATCGCTGATAAAGTACATGGTCCAATCCGGGTCATTGACGCACCGGTATACCGCGCCAGGCAGGTTATTCACCAGGGTGCGATATTGGATCTCGCTTTGCCTGATCAATTCCTCAGTTTGTTTGCGCTCGGTGATATCCCTGACCAGATGAACGATCTTAGCGACCTTTCCGGTTTCATCCATGATCGGCGAAACAGTGACTGAGATCCAGCGGTTCAGCGTTGGTTCGAATAATTCGACATGTTCTTCCTTCCGGGAAGACGCGAACTTTTCCACCGGGCAGCCGGACAATGGGCTATCCTGGTTATGGAAGATCTCATAGCATTTCCGGCCAACGATCTCTTCCCTGGTTTTGCCCAGCATCTGGCACATCATTCTATTGACATTTAAGATCGTATAATCCAGGCTCTGGATAGAGACCCCATCAGACATGGCATCAAAAGTAGAGGCCCATTCCTGGGCTGCTTTAACGATCTCTTCTGCCGCGATTTTGCGCTCAGTAATATCCACGGCAAAGCCGACGATCCCGATTATTTCGCCTTTTTCATTTTTATAGGGTATTTTATCGGTCTGGACCCATTTTTTTCCTGCTTGCGTTTGCATATGTTCGACGATGTTTAGCTTGGGTTGCCCGGAATCCATCACTGCTCTATCGTCTTGCCAGTATTTTTCAGCTTCTTCTTTAGGGTACAGTCCGAATAACGATTGGCCTTCCAGTTGTTCTTTCGTCAAGCCCATACTCTTGGCCATGGCCTGGTTAACCCGCACAAATTTATTGTCTTTGTCTTTATAAAAGATCATGGCTGGCGAAGAATCCAGGATAGTGCTTAATTCCTCATCTTTCTTGCGCAGCAATTCTTCGGTCCTTTTGCGTTCAGTGATGTCTTCAGAGATACCCAACAAGTAAACCGGGGCTCCTTTTTCATCCAGAATGGGTATTTTCTTGGTGTGCAGGACCCTTTCCCCTTTATCCTTGGTCAGGATTTTTTCTTCCGGGATGTCCAATTCTTTTTTTCCGTTAAGCACTTCTCTATCCTTCTTAACGAAATGATCAGCCTCATCCTGTGGAAAAAAATCATAGTCATTTTTCCCATATAAATTCCCCCGGCTGTGGCCTATAAGGGTCTCTCCGGCTTTATTGAAGAGTTTGAAACGAAGTGTCTCAGCTTCCTTGACAAAGATCATGTCTGGTATGTTTTCGACAATATTATTGAGAAAACGCTGGTTTTCCTTAAGTGCCGCCACGGCCTGCTTGCGTTCGGTAATATCCCGGGCAAAACTCAATATATATTTCTGGCCGCTAATTTCAACCACACTGGTATTTATCTCTACCGGGATATGCTGTCCTTCCTTAGTGATATGTTCTGATTCAAAAAGCGCCCGGCCATCTTTTAATACCTTGGCCACTCTTTCCGGCACTAAAGCCGCATTCTCTGGAGAATCTATTTTAGCTGGTCCCAGGGCCAAGAGCTCCGCGCGGGTATAATGCAGCATTTGGCAGGCGCGTTCGTTAATATCCACGAATCGCGGATTAGCCGGGTCCAGGGAATGCAGATAGATGGCTTCAGCCGAACCTTCGATCAGGGAACGGTATTTTTGTTCGGAATTCATTAAATCCTGCCGGACTTTTTCCGCCGCGGTCACGTCGCGGAAAATAGCCGCGACCTTATCGCCCACAGGATAAATAATATTGTGCACATACTGGTCACGTTGCTCGTCCTGGTAATGGACCAGCGGTAAAGTTTTAGCCTCTCCAGCTTGCGCGCATTCTACGATAGTTTTATACAACCCGTTTTTTTCCATAGCCGGGAAAAATTTTCTAATATCCTGTCCCAGGACATCGGGCCGCAAAAGATTATACATTTTTTCCGCTGCCCGGTTCCAATCCCTGACGATCAATTCTTGTCCGTCATTTCTCATTTCATAGAGAGCGAAACCATCGGCCATAGCGTCAAAAATAGTCCGGTATTGTTCTTCATAATCAGCTAATTCCTGGCCAGCTGATTTCAATGACAACCAGATGCCCAGGGTATTGGCCACGGCATCTAATATGTTTTGTTCATCCGGTAAAACGAATGGTGCATTTTCACTATAATAGACCGTTACCTCGCCGGCTTCCCGGCCATTGATATATAAAGACGAGGTCAAGCCATATTCCAGATCATCCGAATACCTATTAGTGCTGAAAGTTTCGTCTTCCAACGCGATAAGCGGTACAGCCAGATGGGAATGGGTCATAGCCGCGACTAATGCTTCCAGGATAAAATGGATAGTTTGTTCTATGGAACTGTTTTCTTGGAGTTTTTTGATGATCAGTGATAAGCTGTTCAATTGGCGCTGACGAGTTTGCTGGGATTGTTCCTGTTCTTTCTGGATGGTTAAGTCTTGGAAGAGGATCAGGATCTTTACTGGTTTCTTATCGTCATCAGTTATTAATAACGGTTCGAGAGCGACCGGAAAAACAGATCCGTTCTTTCGCAAATATTCTTGTTCTATCCTGATCGGCTTACCCTGGGAAAGGGTTGCTTCCTGGATATTCTGACTTTCTTGCTGGTGCCATTTCGTCGGGGTCAGGTCACGATGGGTCTTCTGGATCAGCTCTGCCAGGGTAAATCCCAGCATAACCAGAGCCGCCGGATTGGCCTGGACGATCTTGCCATGCAGGTCTAGCTCTAATAATCCTTCATGTATGGTTTCGGAGATAAGTTTGTAGATATCTTTGTCGTCAACCATTCATCACCCTATGCCAACAATCTCAGATCTCAAATCTCAGATCTCAAATTTCAAATCCCAGTTCCTTCTCTAAAGGCCATTTTTCGTAGCGAAAATATGAATTTTGAGGCGAAACAAGATTTTAAGAGGCGAGCATATCTACATTGTGATATGTAAGCCGAGTAAAATCTTTTTTGCAGCCCAAAAGTCAGATTTGCAGTAGAAATAGGGCCTTTGGAGCAGGAACATTACATGACGAACAGCATCTCGCGGTATTTCGGCAGGTCCCAATGTTCATCAGCGATAACACATTCCAGGTCGTCACTATGCTTGCGAATATGTTCCATCAGCGGCTTCAATTCATCAAAATAAAGCGTCGCTTTCTCTTTACCTTCCAATGTTTTAGCTTTATCCAGCAGTTTCACCAGAGCCTGGGTATTTTTACGCAGATAATAGATCTTATTGGTTACATCAGCCAGGTGTCCTTTCAGGTCTTCAAAAGCTTTCTCGTCAATATTTAATCCCACATTGACTTTCAGGTTGCTGATCATAGTCAGGTTGTCTGCCAGTTGTCCCTGGTATTCAAAGCCAGCTGGAACCACGATGGAATCAACCATTTCCCGGAGCGTACTGGCTTCAATGCTCAACACGATGTTATACATTTCCACCCAGATATTATATCGGGCCAGCAATTCATCCTGGCTTAATACGCCTTGTTTTTCGAAAATAGCGACATTCTCTTTTTGCGTGAAAGCGGCCAGGGCTTCAGCTGTCGACGCGACATTGGGCAGGCCGCGTTCCGCGGCTTCACTAATCCAATCCGGTGAATAATTATTACCTTCAAACCTGATATTCCGGGTTTCTTTGGCCAGTTTGGCGATGACGGCGACCACAGCTGATTCAAAATCTTTGCTCGCCAGCTCCCGGGCTATTTCATCAGCTACATAATTCAGGGAATCAGCGACGATCGTATTGATCACGGTCAATGGCCAGCTGATGTTTTGCGATGATCCCACCGCCCGGAACTCGAACTTGGCACCGGTAAACGCGAATGGCGAGGTCCGGTTACGATCCGTTGCGTCTTTATTTACTTTCGGCAGACGGCTGACGCCCAGGTCAATAATATCCTTTTTTGTGACTTTATGCTTTACCCCGGCCACGATCGTATCAAGGACTTTGGTCAGTTGCTCACCCAGGAATACAGAGACGATAGCCGGAGGAGCTTCATTAGCTCCCAGGCGATGTTCATTGCCGGCAGACGCAATGCTGGCCCGTAACAGATCAGCGTGCTTATGAACCGCGCGCAATACCGCTACCAGGACCGCTAAAAATTGCAGGTTATCTTCCGGGGTTTGCCCGGGATTGAGCAGATTATTGCCCTGGTCATCAGACATTGACCAGTTAACGTGCTTACCGCTCCCATTCACCCCGGCAAAAGGTTTCTCGTGCATTAAACAGACCAGGTCATGGCGCAAAGCTACTTTCTTCATTATCTCCATCAGTAATTGGTTATGATCAGCCGCTATATTGGATTCCTCAAATATAGGGGCAAATTCAAACTGGTGCGGGGCTACTTCATTATGACGGGTAGCAACGGGAATACCCATTTTATAGGCTTCCACTGAAACTTCTTCCATATAGTTCAATACGCGTTCCTTGATCGAACCGAAATACTGGTCTTCCAACTGCTGCCCCTTCGGTGAAGAAGCTCCAATTAAGGTGCGTCCGGTCAAGATCAGGTCTTGCCGCAATTTGTAATAGTTATGGTCGATCAGGAAGTATTCCTGTTCCGGGCCGCAGGTGGATACGACTTTATTGATCGTCCGGTGATCGAACAGTTTGAGCAATTTTATCGCGGCCTTGCTGAGGGCTTCATCGGAGCGCAGCAACGGTAGTTTCTTATCCAGAGCATACCCGTGATAAGAAACGAAAATACTGGGAATACACAAAGTTTTGCCTAACTGCGTCTCGCTGATAAAAGCCGGACTGGACGGGTCCCAGGCAGTATAGCCGCGGGCTTCGAATGTGCTCCTAATGCCGCCGCTGGGGAAAGAACTGGCGTCCGGTTCACCCAGGATCAATTTGGATCCGGAAAATTTTTCCATGACCTTGCCGGTGCCTAACAGCGTGATAAAACTGTCATGCTTTTCCGCGGTCAAGCCGGTCATTGGCTGGAACCAATGGGCATAATATACCGCCCCTTTTTCTACAGCCCAGTCTTTCATGGCCCCGGCAATTTCGTCAGCTTCTTTCACGCTGATAGTACTTCCTCCGGCCAACCAGCGCTGGAAAGAAAGATAGGTCTTTTTGCCGACACGTTTCCGTATTTCACTGATATTGAACGTGTTGGAGCCGAAATATCCGGAAACTTTTTTCGGTTTTTCAACTTTCGCCAGGGAAACACTTTCAATTTTATCCACTACTTTTTGTCTGACACACATTACCGTACCTCCAGAGGTCAGAATATCAGGTTATCAGGTAATCAGGAGATCAGGCCCTTCCTGACCTGTCCCCGCGTCTTTGATTTGTCCTGGTTCTCGGACAAATTAGCAGGGGATAATCTGTTATCCTGATACCCATTTCCTGTTTCCCGCATTAATATTTCTATTATACTTTATTATCCTGGCTAAATGCAAGCGTTTCCCGGTTTACTTAAACAATTATTTTTTTCTTATAATTGACCATCTTCAGGACTTCAAACCAGAGGATGCTCAAGGTCCCGGCCACCGCGCAGATCACGAAATCAATGAAGTGAAGCTGCGAAAAATGGAACAATTTCTTCAAGAAAGGAACATTCAGGCTCAAGCCCAGGAAAAGCGATGCTCCGGCTAACACCAGCCAAGACGCTGTATTAGGAGCGCGTAAAATAGTAATGATCGGTTTTGACCAGGAACGATTCGTAAAGATCAGGGCTATATTGGCGATGATCAGAGTGGTAAAGGTCAAGGCTCTGGCTTCCTGGTCTCCCAATCCCCGGAATAAAGCAATGGCGTAAACTCCCAGGACCACGACTAAAACAACTATCCCTTGCAATAAGCTGATCCCGATAGTACGCCGATTAAACAGTGACTGTTTAGGATCCCGGGGCGGACGGTTCATGATCTGCGGCTCTTCTTTTTCCGCTTCAAAGACGATCGAGCAGGCCGGATCAATGATCAACTCCAGAAAAACAATATGTACCGGCAATAAGACTAACGGCCATTTCAGCAAAACCGGTATCAGGGACAAGCCAGCGATTGGCACATGAATGGCAAAAATATAAGCCATAGCCTTTTTAATATTATCAAAGATCCTTCTTCCCAGTCGGACCGCGGCCACGATCGAAGAAAAGTCATCATCCAGGAGCACTAAGCCAGCGGCTTCCCTGGCCACGTCAGTCCCGCGCTCGCCCATGGCAATGCCGATATGGGCGGATTTCAGGGCCGGGGCGTCATTGACCCCGTCACCGGTCATGGCGACGATCTCGCCATTGGCTTTCAGAGCGTTGACCAGTAATAGCTTCTGTTCCGGCATGATCCGGGTAAAGATATTGGTTTTTTTGATTCGTTCACGTAATTCAGCAGCGCTTAATTTTTCCAGTTCCGGTCCGGTAATATAGTCTTCCGCAGACTGCAAGCCGATCTGGCGGGCTATATTCATGGCTGTGCCGGGATAATCCCCGGTGATCATCACCACCCGGATACCGGCAGTATAGCATTCCTTGATGGATTCAGCTACAGTCGGGCGCACCGGGTCCATCAGTCCAACCAGCCCGACAAATTCAAAAGAGAAATCATGCTGTTGTCCCGGCAGGGATTCTTCTTTAAAATGGGATTTAGCCACGCCAATGACCCTCAATCCTTCATTAGCCAGGGTATTTATCTGGACGCTCAACTCAGCCGCTTCTTTCTTATTCATATGGCACAGGTCAATGATCGCTTCCGGTGAACCTTTGGCCGCGATAATATAGTCTTTGCCGTCTGGTGATTTCCAAACATGAGACATAGCCAGTAATTCCTGTGACAAGGGATATTCCTGGACCAAGGCCCAATTATGATGTAAATGTTCTGTATCAGCTAGAGTTTTTGTCCCTAAAATCCTGATGGCTTTTTCCATCGGGTCAAAAGGATCATGCTGGCTGGCCAGGATGGCAAATTCCACGATCTCATGGAATTTTTCCGGTAGTTTTCCTTTATATTCAGGATCCACGGTAAAATATTCGTTTCGGGCGCTGACTTTTCCTACTGTCATCCGGTTCATGGTCAGGGTCCCGGTCTTATCCACACAGAGCACAGTAGCCGCTCCTAAAGTCTCCACTGCCGGTACCCGCCGGGTTAAAACATTTTTCTGGGAAATACGCCAGGCTCCTAACGCCAGGAAGATAGTCAGGACCACCGGGAATTCTTCCGGCAACATAGCCATGGCCAAGGTAATACCCGCCAGGAAACCATGCAGGAAACTGCCCGTGGTCAAACCATAGGCGACAATGACGATCAAACATAAGATCACGCCGAAAATAGCGATGTTCTTGACTAATTTCCCGGTTTCTTTCTGCAGGGCGGTTTCTTCTTCTTCCATGATCTGCAGGGACTTGCCGATCTTACCGATCTCCGTATCCAGGCCTGTACCTTTTACCCGGGCGATCCCCTGTCCGCTCACCACCAATGTCGCGGAATAAACAAATGGCGTGTCTTCACCGCCGGGACGCGACATTTCCGCGTCATCATTATTCGCGATCTTCCGGACCGGCACTGATTCGCCGGTCAATAAGGACTCATCCACGGCAAGCGCACTGGCCCAAATAATAATGGCGTCAGCCGGAATACGGTCACCTTCAGCCAGGACTAAGATATCCTCGCGAACCACTTCCCGGCCAGCGATACGCAGTTGTTTCCCATCCCGGATGACCAAAGCCCTGGGGCTGGAAATATCGCGCAATGCTTCCAGCGCTCGCTCAGTCTTGCGTTCCTGGTACAGAGTAATACCCATCACTACAAAAACAAAACCCAGCAGCATCAAGGCTTCCTGGATATCACCCAGTAATAAATAAATCGCCCCGCAAGCAACCAGCAGCAGGAACATTGGCTCACTGAGGATTTCATACGCAATGCGCCAAATACTCCGCCGGCGGCTGGACGGGAGTTCATTATACCCTTCTGCCTCCAGCCGGGCTTGCGCTTCGCGCGGGGAAAGACCGGAAATATTTTTTATCTCGCTATAATCCATAGTTGGGGGAGTCCTGTTTCTATTTCTTGATCTTGCGATAAAGGTAAGAAATGATAAATAATGTGAAATTAACCAGGACAATAGTGGCGCCGCTGGGCCAGTCCAGGAAAAATGAAAGCGTGATCCCTATCCAGACCGAGACCACCGCTATTATTACTGCCGCCAGCAAGGTCATTCTAAAGCCTTTGGCTATCTGCAAAGCGGTAACAGTAGGTAGTATCAGCAAAGCCGAAACCAGCATAATGCCCACCACTTTCATAGCCAGCACTACGGTTACGGCAGTTAAAACGACGAGTATTTTATTAACCGCTTTAGTGTTTATGCCTTCAGCCTGGGCGCACTCTTCATCAAAGGTCACCACCACCAGGTCATAATAAAAAAAGGCTACTATCATAATAACCGTTATAGCCAAGATGATGGACATCCATACTTCAGCCTTAGTGATCGCCAGGATATTACCAAACAGGTAGCTGAACAGGTCGATATTAAATCCTTTAGTAATACTCACTAAAAGAATACCGATGGCGATCCCCAGCGCGGAAACTATGCCGATAGCGGCATCGCCATAAATGCGCTGGGCATCAGTTAGCTTTATGATCCCCAGGGAGCTTAGCACAACTAAAGGCAAAGCCACGTATATAGGAGTGACCTTAAAAAACAAACCTAAAGCCAAAGCGCCAAAGGTGACATGCGATAAGCCGTCGCCGATCAGGGAAAGCCGGCGCAATACCAAAAATACGCCCAATATAGCGCATAAGGCCGCGATAAATGAACCGGCAATGACTGCCCGCTGCATAAAACTATAACTAAGGAAGTGAAAGAGGGACATTGCTTATCCTTGTTCAGAGTAATTTGGGTGTTGGAGTAGGAAGTACGTTTGGTCTGAGGTCTGAGGGTGTTAGGCTCTAAACCAAAGCCTTCAGACCTACCTCCATACCTACTTCTACAACCAACCACTTACTTCTTATTAACATTCTTCGGCCCATCATGCCGGTGACAGATAAGATGTTGGGCATACTCGCCGAAATACTCAGTAATGTCCGGGGAAGCGCAAAAATCATCAAAGCCGCCGTAGAAAATGATCTTTTTATCCAGATAGAGCATTTTCGCGGCATACTTCCCAATCGTGCCGATATCATGAGTGATCAATAAAATAGTTACTTTCCTTTTTTCGTTCAATTCTTTTAATATCGCGTAGAATCTTTCCCGGGTCTCCGGGTCCAGAGCAGTGGTTGGCTCATCCAGGATCAACAATTCCGGGTCGCCGACAATAGCCCTGGCGACCATCACTCGTTGCTGCTGCCCGCCGGATAGTTCACTGATCAGTTTGTGCTTAATATTCCTGATCTCGAGCAGGGCGAGAGCTTTATCTATGGCTACTTCATCGGTGCGGGATATCTTCTTGGGGAATTTTTTCCCCGCTAAAAGGCCAAATGATACTACTTCCCTGACTGTCGCCGGGAAATGCGGATTGAAAGAGGTCAGTTTTTGCGGTAAATACCCTATCCTCTGCCAATTTTTGAACTGGCTTTGCCTGGTCCCCAGGATATTTATTTCTCCCTGCTCAGGCGAGACCAAACCAAGTATGGTCTTGACCAACGTGGTTTTACCTGAACCATTAGGGCCCACGATACCGATATAATCCCCGGCAGACACGGTAAAAGAGATCCCGCTCAATACTTCATTCGCCTGGTATTTTACCGTTACCCGGTCTACGGCTAACGAAATTACGGACATGACAATCCCAGTTTTAAGTTTTTTAAATTTACTTTCATAATATCAATAAAAGTCACTCTCCTATCCAGTTCTTCCCTGGACACATTATGGGCGGCAGAGAGTTCCAGCAGACGTACTCCGGTCTCCTGGGCCAGGGTTTCAGCCACCCGCGGCGAGACCAGTTCTTCATAAAAAATATACTTCACTTTATTTTGCCTGATCGTGTCAACCAGTTCAGCCAGGTTCCTGGGCGTCGGCTCAGCGTCCGGGGATAATCCTTTATAGGCAGCTATGTACTTTAAATGGTAACGTTGCGCCAGATAACCAAAAGCAAAATGCCCGCTCTGGATCAGTACTTTATCCTGGCAGCCGGATAATGCTCTCTGGTATTCAGTATCCAGTTCAGCCAGTTTTTTATTGTAACTCGCCGCCGCGGACAGGTAAAATTCCCGGTGAACCGGGTCTCTGGCAGCTAAGGCATCGCGGATATGGTCAACCATGATCATAGCTTTAGTAAAATCCAGCCACGTATGCGGGTCATTGCCCGTAAAATCACCGCCTGCTTCCAGCAACACCAACTTTTTATTATCAATCCCGCGGATAAATTTTTCCACCCAGGGTTCCATCTGCCTGCTGGTGTAGATAAATATATCCGCCTTGGCCACTTTGACCACATCACCCGCAGAAGGTTCGAAGCTGTGCGCTTCCACTCCTGGAGGCAGTAATAATACCACTGAGATTTTATCCTGGCCGACCTGGCGCGCGAAATCATAAATTGGGAACAAGGTAGTAATTACGGTGGGTTTGTTTTCTGCGGCTTGCAGGATGGGATTAAAGGATAACAGTAAAAAGAATAAAAAAATTCTTTTTCTTAGCATTTTTCCTCCTATCTAATATCCTAGGTCGCTATACAAGGTGGTAGATGATTGTAAATACTTGGCCTGGCTGGTCTCACTGAGCCAATTACCCTTAATCGTGATATTATTCTGGATCCGGCAATTACCCCACCCCTGGGACTGAAACATTGGTATCATTTCCCAGTCCCAATTAATGTAGGATACTACCTTCACTTTATTGGCGGTAATAAAATTGAAGAACGGTACAAACCAATTATCCCAGGAAGTTTGCCCGGACAAGGTGCCAATACCATACGGCGTCGCTTCAGCGATCATGAGTGGTTTATGATGCTCGACTGCAATGGCGGCAATATAATCCATATATGCGCTCATCCCGGTTAAAAAGAACGAAACCCCTACCCAATCCACATAACTATCTCCAGGATACCAGTTCATAGCTGCGGTCGAATTATCCTGAGCCCAGGAATGCCATACGTAAGCTACATTAGTGATACCCTGAGCACGAAGATGATCAACTACATGCCTATATGCCCGGACATATTTTTCCGCGTTATAATTAAAAGAGGGATTATCAAATTCATATCCAACCCGTAAATATACCGGCCGGTTAAGATTTCTGATCCAATTACCTAAAGTATCCAGGTTCGCGTCATAGACACCATTGTCGATCCGGTCAAGGTCATCTTCACTACCGGTCGTTCCCGACATCCATAAACCGATCTGCACAGCCATATCCGGATAAGCGCTGAAATTTACAGGAAAAGTCCAGGTTCCTCCTCCTGTTTCATCTGGGATCAATATGCCTCGCAGGTGTTGTACAGAAGTATAGAACATTAACCCGCCAGGGGTACCGATATCAGCAATATACTGATCATGGGCTGGCTCATCCTGGCCGATGAGCAGCAGTATTTTTCCATCTTCCGGCTCATATTTGCCCAGTAATGGAGACCTTTCAGTCGTGATGGTCTCATCTTTGGACAGGACTTTTTCATCCAGTTCGCTTACTTTTTTCTGTATTGCGCCGCTCATACCCAAGCTTATTCCTCCGGCCCATACCTGAATTAAACTAAATTGCAGCCCGATCAAAATCAATAGGAGCAGATGAAACTTTCTCATTCATCGTATCCTTCTTCTTCCTCTGTTTCTATTTCCTCTTCTTCTGCCTGTTCTTTATCTTGACTGCCAAAATACCAGTTGACCCCAAAATTAACCACATATTCAATACCATTGACGCTGAGATCGGAATCCTGGTCTGTCAAGGTAATAAAAGCCGGTCCAAAATCTGCCTGCAGGGAGAAAGAACTCAATAAAAAGAATTCAATGCCAAGATACAATTCCCCGGCAAAACCATGCCCCTTGCTCTCTTCACCTTTAAAGCTGACATAATCAGATTCGATACCCATAAACAGCACCGCGTTGCTTTCGGGATTAAAGTAGTAATTACCCCGTAATCCGCCAACAACTATATTGTCAACAAATTGGCCCCGCAATTCCAGGCTAAGTTTGTCATTGAAAAGGTACTTGATGCCTGCCCCGGGATAATTCAGTCCCACTCCCCAGCGCGGCATTACAGCTTCATCAGCCAAAGCGGAAAATGGCAATAATAAAAAAAATAACAGTACGGCTGTTTTCAGTATCTGTTTCATACGGGAATTTTACTCCATCTTTATATTTAAAGGCAAGCGAAAAATCGGCCTATTTAATATACGCGTTTCTGCGGTAAATGATCCCATTCTACTAGCAGAGCCAAACACTCCTGGCGGGCACATTTACTGTTTATTTTTACTTTACTATGACCGATCTTTTTGAGCCTTCTATTACTGATACTAAGTTCATTAAATCCCCGCTTTTGGACATCAGCGATATTTGTTCCATAATAGATCTGCCCGATCTTGGCCCAGTGAATAGCGGCAAAACACATCGGGCATGGTTCGGTAGTGGAATATATCTCACAACCGGTGAGATCAAAGGTTCGCAGCTTTTTCGCAGCCATCCTGATGGCATTGATTTCCGCATGGCAAGTAGCGTCATTTTCTAATACCGTATTGCGGGCAACCGCCAATACCTGGTTGTTCTTGACAATACAAGCCCCGAACGGCCCCCCCTGGATGTCAACCAGGTTTTTCCGTGCCTCCTTGATCGCCAGCATCATAAACTTTTTACTCATAAATACCTTCTGGATTACGCGGATTTTAAATACGGATTACGCTGATAGAAAAGCTTGAATCCGCGTAATAGCTCCTTATTTTTTGATCATAACTAGCATCATTTTAAACTTTTTAACTGCTTTTAAGGCATGCGGGCGGTTGGCCGGCAGGACCACCAGGTCTCCTTTGACCGCCCGCTGTGGTTTACCGGCTATTTTGATCTCTGCTTCCCCTTCTACGATATAGACCAAGGCCTCGAATGGAGCAGTGTGTTCGCTCAATCCTTGCCCTTTAGCAAAAGAAAAAAGGGTTACATTCCCGGCATCTTTTTTAACCAATGTGCGACTGACCACCGCCCCTTTTTGGTACGCTACCATCTTATGCAATTGCATTATATTCTCCTATTGTTCCCAGCGCAGGCTGCGTTGGACCGCTTCCTTCCACTTCAGGTAATAGCCTTCGGCAATTTCTTCATCCATCTGCGGCGTAAACAACTTGTCCTTAATTACTATTTTCTTAAACTCTTCCTTACTCCAAAACTTAGCGCTGAGTCCGCTCACTCCGGCTGCCCCAAGCGCGGTAATTTCATTCATCGTCGTCCGTTCAATAGCGATCCTGGCGATATCTGCCTGGAATTGCAGGAGGAAATTATTCGCCGCGGCTCCGCCATCCACCCGCAGTACCGCCAGCTTCTGCTGCCTGGCCTGTTGCATTTCAGCGACCACTTCCCGTACCTGGAAAGCCATTGCTTCCAGGGCGGCCCGGACGATATTAGCCTGGGTACTTTTCCTGGTCAACCCAATGATCATCCCGCGTGCCTGCGGATCCCAATATGGCGCGCCCAACCCCTGCAGGGCAGGCACAAAATATATTCCCTCATTATCTTTAAGAGCCGCAGCCAGCTGTTCGCTGTCACTAGCCCGGTCAATGATCTTTAATCCATCCCGCAGCCATTGCAACGCGGCCCCGCCGATAAAAATACTGCCTTCCAGGGCATAATTCACTTCCCCGCCTATTTTCCAAGCCACTGTCGTCACCAACCGTTCTGAACGGCAGAGTTCCTGCAAAGTATTGGCCATCGCGAAAATTCCCGTGCCGTAAGTAACTTTAGCCCGGTCCTTATCCCAGCCGCATTGAGCCAGCAAAGCTGCCTGCTGGTCCCCCAGAATACCGGTGATAGGTATCTCCCGCCCGCTAAACTTTTTATCCACTAAGCCAAAAACAGCGTCAGAATCTTTTACTTCAGGCAGGATCCCGGGCGGGATATTAAAGATACGCAGCAACTCCTGGTCAAAACGGCAATGGTTAATATCAAAGAGCAAGGTCCGGGAAGCATTACTGGGATCAGTGGCATGTATTTTACCCCCGGTCAGGTTCCATAAAAGCCAGGTATCCGGCGTACCAAAAAGTATTTTACCGGTCTTGATCTTTTCTTTGAGCCCAGGCACTTGAGTGATCAGCCAGGATATTTTAGTCGCGGAAAAATATGGATCTATAAACAAACCGGTTTTTTGTTTGACCAGGTCGCGATAAGACGCCAATTCCCGGCACATTTTCTCGGTGCGGCGATCCTGCCAGACAATGGCATTGTAAACCGGCTGGCCGGTATCCCTGTCCCAGAGGATAGTAGTTTCCCGTTGGTTAGTGATACCGATAGATTCGATATTTTCCGGTCCAACCACCCCAGTTACATCACCTAAGGCCTGCAACGCGGTTTCCAAAATAGCCAGCGGATCATGTTCCACCCACCCGGCCTGCGGAAAGATCTGCGGGAATTCGTAATATGACCTGGCCGCGACCTGGCCCTCCCTGGTAAAAGCCATTACCCGGTTACCAGTAGTACCCAGATCAAACGCCACGATCACTTTAGGCTTCATTCACTTATCCTATTCATGATAAGCAATTATAACAAAAAAAGCGCTCATCCAGCAAGTGGTATAAACGCTTAAAGGTCATAGGCATAAAAAAGGACACCCCTATAAGGTGTCCTGTAATGATTTATGTTAATACTTATTTGTTGATAGTTTATCCCTGACCCCAATACGGACCCCAATACGCGACACTTAATACGCTACTATTATGTCGCCTTTTTCGCAAGGATTGTTTGCACAGTATATTCTAAATTCTCCAAAAATGCAGTTATTAATAGATTATCTGATTTATAGTCTGGTTGTTCAAATATTCTCCAGTCCTTTTTATTAAATGCAAATCCTGCTTCATCTTCATATATATAAATATCAATAGAAATATTTGTTAAATTAATTTTTGCATGATAATAATATTCATTTTTCCCTTCTTTAACAAATTCGATATCATCTTTTAGATATTTAGACAGTAATTTCCTACATTTTTCAATACATAATATTTGAAATTCTGTTTTATCTATCATAATGATCCTCTTTTCCATAAATCAATATGTTCTTTTCCAGTAAGTACTTTAACTACCTTACCTCCTATCCTAAATACGCTATCCCCATATTTTCTTCCAATGCCTATTCTAAAATATTCACCTGAATTTAACAACCCGCCTTTGCCAAATAATGTTCCTGATTGGATTTGTAACCATTGTGATGTTGTTACTATTGCGACATCAACATACTGCGCACCATAACATGCTCCCATCATATCATAAGCAGCTTCACTCATTGCATCGAGCTCAAATATAATACCCCATCCAATACATCCTTCTCTAAACGCTTGCCAAGCAGCTTGATTATAATCTGCCCCAAAATCCATATTAAATGGAGACCAATTCATTAATCCTCCGTACAATCCAAAAGGATCTACTAAATTGAGTGGATTACTAAAACAATATGCATATAGATTATCATTCCATACCGGGTCCTCTTGTAAGAATCGGCCTATTCTAGCGTCGTAATATCTTGCCCGGTAATAGTATATCGGCCGTATTGGGGTCAGGGCTAAACTATTGACATATTAGGGCTGATATTTTTTCAATTCTTTCCCTTAACTTTATATCTTTTTTGATTGCTTCTTGTAATCTTTCATGTACCCGGGCTATTCCCGCTCCGCTAATCCCCCCAAGTTCTCTTCCCATCTCTCTTAAAGTCTTATGTTCAAGACACAACCGGTAACTGAGCTCGATTAATATCTTTCTAGCTTCTTTGTGCTTTGAGCGAGCCTCAAGTAGCTCTGGAGGATTTACTCCATATTCTGCCGCTACTTTTCCAGCTAGCTCGGCGATCGTTGCCTGCCTTATTTCCCGGAACTGGGGCTTAAATTGTCTTAAATCTTTCCCTTTAAGGTACACTTCCTTCATCTGCTTAATGAATTCTTCTGAACCAAGCAGAAATTGACTCTTGACTTCACTCATGGGATTTTCTGTTGTGCTTATGCCTGCCAACACATAAGCTTCATATCTTTTCCGGCCAGCTTCATTATCGCCACCTACAAAATCAAGTACTCTTTCACCATGGAAATATCTCGACCGCTTTTTTGGGTTAAGTACTCCAGCATAGCTGCTCCACTTATATCCTCTTAGCAGCACTTCTTGTTCAGCCTGGCTCTTTTTGGCTACCGGCTTAACCTTTACCGGGTTTAAATAGATATATCTACTCAGGGTCACTACGTATTCAGGACTCCCTACCAGCAGCGCTTTATACCGGCCCTGCATTAAGGGGCCAACACGCTTGTATTTATAGTTAAAGTAACGGGTATACGCTGTATTCATCCGCTGCATAAAACGGCTTAGATTCGGTTTCTTGGTACTTAACAAAAAATGGAAGTGATTCGGCATTAAACAATATGCCATCACTTCCACTTTATAAAAATCAGCCCCTTCTTTCAATAATTGTACAAAATGCTCATAATCCTTAGCATCCCTAAAGATCTCTCGCCGATCAATCCCGCGGCTGGTGATATGATATAGAGCTCCAGGGTATTCTATTCTCAGTGGTCTTGACATACTTCATAATATCATATCTATCATTTTTATGTCAATAGTTTAGCCCTGACCCCAATACGGCTGGTTCCTTACTAGAAATCGAGTCTATTATCTTTTGGCCATTTATTTTTGGAGAACTTATCAAGAATTCCAACTTTGTCTTATCTCCATATTTGTAGGCCTGTTGCCCCATTTTAATATAATCACTGACCAAATTTATTATATTTTTACTTACATCATTAGAATAATTCGGAGTTTTTGAATTGATAATATTATTTTCATAACCAGCATAATATAAAAAAACATCCCCAGTGCAATCATCTTTTGCTATTGCATAAAGAGTCCAGTCAATTGCATTACGTTCACTATACCATCCTTTAAAAATAAGCTTCAAACCAAATGGATCAACATAATTTAAGGGATTGTTTGCACAGTAGGAATATAAGTTTTTGCTCCATATTGGATCCTCCTGCAGGAACCTGCCTATTTTTGCGTCGTAATAGCGGGCGCGGTAGTAATATAATCCCGTCTCGGAATCGTATTCTCTTCCGGTATAGGTAAACGGCTGATCGAGCGTTCCAGTTTGGTTTAAGATATTCCCAAAGCTGTCATATCGATATGTTTGCGCAATATTTCCGCTCTGGTCAACGAGAGCAGTTATACTCCCCAAGTCATCGGCTATATAATAATACTTTTGGCCATTCTTTTCAACTAAAATCGGCTCATCGATCCCGGGGCCGTGGGTGTAAGTGGCAACGATTTGGTTATTTTGGTCCAGTTCCTGGATAATATCTTCGCCATCATAGACGTAACGGATAATCGTACCGCTGACGTTCTTCTCTATCCTTCGCCCTATAGCATCGTACCTATAGCTCACTGTTTGCGGCGGTGTAGTGACCCCTATTAGTTGATCTTCTGAGTTGTAGGTATAGGTTGTGGTTTCCAAGGTGGTCTTATGCGTCTTGGAGGTCATATTGCCGTCATGGTCATACGTGTAGGTATATGTGCTGTCATCCAGGAGACGATTACCAGCGTCGTATGTTTGCGTAAGCGGATTCCGATTGCCTACCGGGTCATAAGTATAAGCTTCATTGGGATTAGTGGAGT
>JAQTQE010000056.1 GCA_028712365.1 bacterium | reverse complement strand
AGACTCTGGGGTTAGTACGGCTCAACATTGGCGAAGGGATCGCTGGTACAGCAGCTAAGCAGAAAAAGATCGTGGCCATTAATAAAGAAGCCATGAAAGACCCGCGCTATAAATTTTTCCAGGGATTGCCTGAAGACAAATTCCAGGCGATCCTTTCCGTACCCATCATTGCCAAGAATGAAGTCATTGGCGTGGTTAATATACGCCACCGCGGCGCTCACCGCTACTCAGACCGGGAAAAGAACCTGGTAGCAGTGATCGGTACCCAGGTGGGGTCAGCCATTGAAAAAACCCGGCTTTATGAAGAATCGCGCAAGAAATCCCGCCGGCTGGATACTATGTCCAGGATATCCACCACTATTGCCTCGGGCCGGTATTTAAACGAGATCCTGCAATTAGTGGTCACCATGACTGCGGAAATGATGAATTCAAAAATATGCTCAATTATGCTGCTGGATGACAAAAAGCAGGAGTTGGAGATCAAAGCCACCCAATCCCTGAGCCCGGAGTATGTCAAGAAACCAAACTTGAAAGTGGGAGAGAGCGTCAGCGGCCAGGCAGTGAAAGAAAAAAAACCGGTGACCGTCCTGAACGTTACCCAGGAACCGGCGTGTAAATACCCGGAAGTAGCCCGCAAAGAAGGTATCGTCAGCATGCTTTCCGTGCCCATGATGATCAAGGATAAAGTAGTCGGGGTGATCAATAGTTATACTTCCCATGAGCATTCGTTCAGTGAAGAAGAAGTGAAGATCCTGCAATCTGTAGCTAACCAGGCGGCTATCGCTATAGAAAATACAAAGTTATTTGATAAGACCATGGAAATGGAAGAAGCCCTGGAAACCAGGAAAGTAGTGGAAAAGGCCAAAGGGATCCTTATGCAAAAATACACCATGAATGAGGCAGAAGCTTTTAAAATAATCCAACAGCAAAGCATGAATACCCGCAAGAGCATGAAACAGATAGCTGAAGCGATCCTCTTGACCGCGGAGATGAATAAATAAAGGCAGCTGTAAAGATGTAAAGCTATAAAGTGTAAAAACTTACTACCCCATGGGCCATGGGGTTTTTTGCTCTAGAGCTATACAGCTCTACAGCTAGGAGTAATTTTCCCATGAGTAATAACTTTGATGTTATAGTTGTAGGTGCCGGGCATGCCGGGATCGAGGCAGCGCTGGCCGCCAGCCGGATGGGATGCCGGACCCTTTTAGTCACTATGGATCCGGAAAAAATAGGGGTGATGAGTTGTAATCCGGCGGTTGGCGGTTTGGCTAAGGGGCAGCTGGTTAAGGAAGTTGATGCCTTGGGCGGCGAAATGGGCAAGGCCACAGATGCCTGCGGTATCCAGTTCCGGGTATTGAACCGTTCTAAAGGCCCGGCTGTATGGTCTACGCGGGCCCAGGTTGACAAGTACCGCTATAATACATATATGAAAGAAGTTATTTTTCAGCAGCCAGACCTGGAGGTCAAGCAGGGGGCAGTAGCAGAAATATTGACTGAAAA
Source organism: bacterium (assembly GCA_028712365.1). Taxonomy (GTDB): domain Bacteria; phylum CAYTYR01; class UBA6262; order UBA6262; family UBA6262; genus UBA6262. Next base: position 4,301 of record JAQTQE010000056.1, on the reverse strand, counting down.
TGGCCAGGTCATCGGCCTGAAGACTGGCCAGGGAGAAACGATCGTTGGTAAAACAGTGATCCTTACCCCCGGCACTTTTTTAAACGGTCTTATTCATATCGGATTGGACCATTTCCCCGGAGGCAGGATCAATGAACAACCAGCGCTCGGCTTGACTGATTCGTTACGCCAATTGGGTTTAAAGATCGGCCGCCTGAAAACTGGTACCTGCGCGCGGCTGGATAAGAAGACCATTGATTTTTCCAAGACTAAAATACAACCAGGGGATGATCCGCCGCAACCTTTTTCCCTATCCACAAAACAGGTTTCATTACCCCAAGTGCCTTGCTACCTTACCTATACTAACGAAGAAACCCATGCGATTATTTTAGCTAATCTTGACCGCTCACCACTTTATACCGGCGTGATCAAGGCGGTCGGAGTCCGCTATTGTCCGTCCATAGAAGATAAACTGAAACGGTTTCCGGATAAGGAAAGACATCAAGTATTCCTGGAACCTGAAGGGCTTAATACTGATGAATATTACCCTAATGGCGTTTCCACCAGCCTGCCGTTAGATGTGCAGGAAAAATTCTTGCGTACTATTACGGGATTAGAAAATGTGCATATCCTGCGCCCGGGTTATGGCATAGAATATGATTATGTAGACCCGACAGAACTGCAATTGACCCTGGAAACAAAAAAAGTGCCGGGATTATACCTGGCCGGACAGATCAATGCCACTACCGGTTATGAGGAAGCCGCGGCGCAAGGTTTGATGGCTGGTATTAATGCCGCTTTGAAAGTGCAAGGCCGGCCGCCATTTATCTTGGACCGTAGCCAGGCTTATATCGGAGTACTGATCGATGACCTGGTGACCAGAGGAACCACAGAACCCTACCGGATGTTCACTTCCCGCGCTGAATACCGCTTAGTCTTGCGTGAAGATAATGTAGATTTGCGGTTACGGGAATTTGGCTATCGCTTAGGATTAGTGGGAGAGGAAGACCATCTCTTTTTTCTGCAGAAGAAAGACCATATTGCCGTTGAACTGAAACGGTTGAATAAGACGACTATTACTCCTGCTAAGGCAAACAGTAAACTGGTTCTCTGGCACAGTGCCGCCATAAAGAATTCAGCTAAATTATCTTTATTATTAAAACGTACTGAGTTATCATATAAGCATATTGCTGAACTGTCTCCCGCTAACCAGGTCCTGACCATGGCTGAGATACAAGAGGTTGAGATTGCCACTAAATATGAAGGATTTATGGATCGTCAAACAAGGGAGATAGAGAAATTCAAGAAGATCGAACAAATGAAGATACCGGTAGATTTTGATTACCAGTCGATTATGGCTTTATCCCGGGAAGTGCGGGAGAAACTGAGCCATTTCCGGCCAGCTTCAGTCGGTCAGGCTTCCCGTATATCCGGGATCACTCCCGCGGCAATTTCTATACTTATGGTCTACCTGTATAGGAACAAATATGCAAATGCTAAAAATCAAATATCAAAATAACAAAAAAAAGTTAAAAAATAGAGCCGGGAAAATATTTGCATTTTGGCTTCTAATTGATTTTTCTTCACTGCTTGGCTGTGCCGGGCCGGGGACCCAGGTGATTGTTCCGGTCACCACCGAGCGGATAGAATACGAAGTCTTATTAAACACAGAAGAAGCCTGGCGGGCAGTAATGCGCTTCAGTGCTAAGAATAGCTATCGTTTGGTTAACCTGGACAGCGATAAAGGTATCATGGAAATTTCCGGCGGGGACGCTTATGCCTGTGAATATAATAATTATGGTTTCCACTATACGTTCCTTTTTGTTGGTTTGGAAAAAGGCACAAAAATAGTCATTGAAGGCAGTTTTCATAACAGCGAGGGTAAGGAAATGACAGTTCAGGAAAGCATGGAAAAAATAAGGAAAAAGAATGAATACCGGCTGCTGGCAGCCTTGAAAAAATATTTTGAAGCGGAGCTAAACCATGGATCGGCAAGAACAAAATCATCGTAAATTAAAAGAACTTTCAACTGGTCTGGGCTTCCGGCTGTTCGGGGTGGCTGACATTACGCCACTGAAAGCGGAGTTTATTTTCCCGCCGGAGGTAGTCAAGGACCTAAATTACGGGATCGCCTTGGGCTTTCCACTACAGGAGCAGGTCTTAGCCGAGATCCAGGAACATCCCACCCTGCTTTATTTTAACCATTACCGGCAGGTGAATAATTTCCTGGACCAGTCAGCGCTGAAACTGGCTGCTTTTATCCAGGAAGAGGGATATAAAGCCATGCCTATACCAGCTTCCCAGGTCATTGACTGGCAAAACCAGAAAGGGCACTTGTCCCATAAAAAAATGGCAGCGGCCGCTGGCCTGGGATGGATCGGCAGGAATAATCTGCTGGTTACCCCGCAGTATGGCGCCCAAGTGAGGCTGGTGACGATATTGACGGATATGCCATTATCCACTGATAGGCCCTTGACGGATAATTGCGGTGCTTGCCAGGCTTGCCTCGCTACCTGCCCGGCCAAGGCGATAAAAGAAAAACCACAGGATTTTGACCACCAGGCCTGTTTTGCTGCTTTGAAGGAGTTCCAAAGAAAAAAATACGTTCCGCAGTATATTTGCGGAATTTGCGTTAAAGCCTGTAAAGGCAAAGGAAAATAGTTTTTATCCTAAATCTATGAAAAATGTGATTAACATAGATAGAAATAATCTAATCTACGATATGCTTGTATATTATGTATAATATAGTATGCATAACTTGTTTTATGTTGAATTTTCTTTAATTATTAATGGTTTTTGATCTATAGGCAATCGCAATATATCTGTAATATTTGTCAAGTCAACCGCCACCATAAAAATATTTCCTTTTAATTATATATTTACTAAATAATAAACAATATGATTAATAACAATATTTCCTCTTGACAATTAGTTTCTTATATGATAATATTATCTTTGTAGAGAATTTTATGTTATTTATTAGAGGAAACATATGAAAGAAAAAGAGATTATTGAACAATTAAATAAAAATACTCCTTTTAAAGGTTTCAATGGGATTAGAATAACTAATGTGTTTTTAAAATCAAAAGAATCAGAATTAACTAGGAATTATGATAACTCTTCCTTAATAAGAGAATCAAATTTAACTCCAAGGAAGTCTGATTTAACGATTAAGATAGATTTTTCAGGGATACAGATTAATTTCATTGCTGAAACAAAGAGTATGGTTACTCCGAAGATATTAGAACAAATTGGCCCCTGGCTTGTTCGGATTAAAGACTCCAATCCTAAAGAAAGCTATATCCTCATTACTCCTTATATCTCTGCCAATAGTCAAAACTACTGTATAAACAATGAAATTAATTTTTTAGATTTGTCAGGAAACATATTTATTAAGATTCCTGGTAAAGTTATGATTCAGCGTTTAGATCAACCGAATAAGTTTCCTTTTAAGCAGGTTTTGCGGAATCCTTTCTGGGGGGCTTCTTCCCGGGTTCCACGAGTATTATTGCAAAATCCAAAAAGAACCTGGGGTGTTTTTGAAATAGAAGAAGAGTTATTAAAAGAATCGGAAAAGCAAAAGATAGATTTCAAACTAAGTTGCGCTTCTATCTCAAAAACAATTAGCTCTTTAGAAGAAGAATTACTCATTAGAAGAAATCAAAGAAAAGTATTAGTTCCAGACCCGAAACAATTACTTTTTAAATGGGCTGAAAAATATAAGGAGATGAATAGAAGGACAGTGACAGAATGCTTGGATATTAAAAATCCTTTTTCTTTAGAAATTCCAGCAGCAATCAGTGGTTTAATGGGCATGCTTAATGATATATCTGCATATGCTGCTACTGGTACCGCTGCGGCTAATTTGCTGGCGCCTTACACTGATGTGGATAAAATTGATATAAAAGTAATACAGAGTGAAAACTCTTATTTTTTTGGCCCATTACCAGAACAAGAAAGTATTGGGCCTGAATTTGATATGTGTGTGGCGAAGGATAATGGAATGATCATGTATGCGAATGAAATAAATGGAATACGTATTGCCTCGGATATTCAAATTTATTTGGACTGTTATTCCAAAGGGGGTAGAGATCTAAAGCAAGCTGAGTACCTCTTAGAGAAGGTTATTGAAAAGAGATGGGCTGATAATGATTAAAGAGCCGCAGAAGACATATTTACTTGAACTTTTAATTGAATTAGGTGATTTGGGCAATGATTTTGTGCTGGCCGGTGGGCAAGCTATGCACTTCATGTTTAATAAGGCACGGCCTACCAAAGATTTTGATTTTGTCCTGGATGTTTATTCTTTGAGAGAAAAATCG